>NZ_KV824214.1:460122-547534 GCF_001816025.1 Hafnia sp. HMSC23F03 | reverse complement strand
GGTCTCCCCATGCGAGAGTAGGGAACTGCCAGGCTCCAAATTAGTTGTGCTGATATGGCTCAGTTGGTAGAGCGCACCCTTGGTAAGGGTGAGGTCCCCAGTTCGACTCTGGGTATCAGCACCACTCTAATTAGTGGTTAATGTTCGGCTTAAAAAGAATTTGTCTGGCGGCAACAGCGCGGTGGTCCCACCTGACCCCATGCCGAACTCAGAAGTGAAACGCCGTAGCGCCGATGGTAGTGTGGGGTCTCCCCATGCGAGAGTAGGGAACTGCCAGACTTTAAATAAAACAAAAAGGCCATCCGCAAGGATGGCCTTTTTGTTTTGTCTGAAGCTTGTCGGTAAGTGTCTTGAAAGAGTAGGATAACCTTGTCGGAAACGAGGCTGAGCGACGCTATGCATTGACTCACAAGTCGATTTTCAGGGAAGTTCAGCGGAGTGAGCAGACGTTAAATAAAAAACTTCGCTCTTTAAGCGGGTGTTGTTGCTATTCCAAAACCAAAACAAGGATACGTTTTGTGAGCTTAATCTATATTCAGATACGAATAAATAACATAACGGTACGGAATATCGAGACCCAACAAGAAATTACCGGGTCCGCGTTATTTACGACAGAACGTTTGCTGGTAGGCCAATTTTTTCCTGCTGAAAAACTATTGCACGAATTAGCTCAGCAAGTGATGCCGCGCTTCAATACTCCTTTTAATCGCCCCGGCCTGCTTGTACATGCATTAGATATGTTCGAAGGTGGGCTGTCTCAAATAGAAGATCGGGTGTTAAAGGAAATCACGGCTCGCACTGCGCCTAGAAACAGTGGTTTGGTTGTCTATGCTGGTGAGAGAACGTTGAGCGATATGGAAGCTAAAGCGATTTTTGAACAGTACAGAAATAATTAAATCTGCTAAAGGGAAAAGGGCTCCGAAGAGCCCTTATTTATTAATGAGAAGTACCCTGCGAGATCCCTACACCCGTTTGTGAACGTACAAACTGTGAGTAGAAACGCCCACGCTCCTGCACTGCCGCCTCTGAATTATCAGTAATTGAGAAGAGCCAGGTGCCAATAAATGCAGCCGCCATTGAGAACAGCGCCGGATATTCATAAGGATAGATTGGCGTTGCATGCCCCAAGACTTTGACCCAAATAGTTGGGCCCAAGATCATCAAGACGACGGCTGTGAGTAGTCCTAACCAGCCGCCAACCATCGCACCGCGAGTCGTTAATTTCGACCAATACATGGAAAGGATCAGGATAGGGAAGTTACAGCTGGCCGCAATTGAGAACGCTAAGCCAACCATGAACGCGATATTCTGATTTTCAAACAAAATGCCTAAGCCAATAGCGACCACACCGAGCACTAACACAGTGATTTTGGAGACTTTCAGCTCATTGCGTTCAGTGGCTTTGCCTTGCTTGAAGACATTGGCATAGAGGTCGTGGGAGACCGCAGAAGCACCCGCGAGAGTTAAACCAGCAACGACGGCAAGGATAGTGGCAAAGGCGACCGCAGAGATGAATCCGAGGAAGAAGCTTCCACCAACTGCATCTGCTAAATGAACGGCTGCCATATTCGTGCCACCAATCAGTGCGCCCGCAGCATCTTTAAAGGCTGGATTTGAACCTACTAACACGATGGCGCCGAAGCCGATGATGAAGGTTAGAAAATAGAAGTAGCCCATAAAGCCAGTCGCGTAGAACACGCTCTTACGTGCTTCTTTCGCATCGCTGACGGTAAAGAAACGCATCAAGATATGAGGCAATCCTGCGGTGCCGAACATTAGCGCTAATCCCAGAGAAAGCGCGCTAATTGGGTCTGACACCAATCCTCCAGGACGCATAATCGCAGCGCCTTTTGGGTTGACTTCCATTGCTTGGTTAAACAGGGTATTAAAGCTAAAACCTACGGATTTCATGACCATGATCGCCATGAATGATGCGCCAGCAAGTAGTAGTACAGCCTTAATAATCTGAACCCATGTCGTTGCTAGCATTCCGCCAAAAAGAACATACATCACCATCAATACACCGACTAATACCACGGCGATATGATAGTTCAGGCCAAATAGCAATTCGATTAGCTTACCGGCCCCTACCATTTGAGCAATCAGATACAGGGCAACGACAACCAATGAGCCGCAGGCAGATAAGGTTCGAATGGGTCTTTGCTGTAAACGATAGGATGCAACGTCTGCGAAGGTATAACGTCCCAGGTTACGTAGGCGTTCAGCAACGAGGAA
The DNA here is from genome assembly GCF_001816025.1 of Hafnia sp. HMSC23F03. Classification (NCBI taxonomy): domain Bacteria; kingdom Pseudomonadati; phylum Pseudomonadota; class Gammaproteobacteria; order Enterobacterales; family Hafniaceae; genus Hafnia; species Hafnia sp. HMSC23F03. Next base: position 545,299 of record NZ_KV824214.1, on the reverse strand, counting down.
CAACATGATTGGCCAGCCAACCAAGAAACCTAACGAATAGATTAATCCGTCGTATCCTGAGGTATATACCAGAGCTGAAATCCCCAGAAACGATGCGGCAGACATAAAGTCGCCAGCCATCGCTAAGCCATTTTGCAGGCCTGTGATATTGCCACCTGCGGTATAGTAGTCTTTACGTGAGCGTGTGCGCTTTGAGGCCCAGTAGGTAATATAGAGTGTTGCTCCGACGAAAATAACGAACATCACGATGGCTTGGATGTTTAACGGCTGTCGTTCGACTGCGCCAGTAATAGCATCTGCGGCATGGCTCGAAAAAGACATGGCGGTGAGAGCAAACAGCGTCAAAAGGCGTGATTTCATTGCCCTGCCTCCTGAAGAACCTGATGGTTAAGGCGATCGAACTCACCGTTGGCACGAATGACGTAAATGCCGGTTAATACAAAGGAAACCACTATCAGGCCAACGCCAATAGGGATCCCGCGGGTTACACTGGAACCTTCAGAAATTGGCGTTCCCAGCCAGCCAGGTGCAAAAGCAATCAGTAAAATAAAACCGAAATATAAAATCATCATTATCCATGAAAGAGTCCAAGCGAATCTTTCACGTTTTTGCACCAGTTCCTTGAAGCGCGGGTTATTTTCAATCCTTTGATAAATGGCATCATTCATCAGAGCGACTCCTAGTAAGGCATTGATTGAATAAAAGCTGTCCCACAGGCATAGCCTTGAAAGGCTATGCCAATGTGGTCAACTCTTTGCCGCGCTCAGGCGGCGACACGTCGTGCGACTAATTAAGATGAAACTTCCATTGATTGTTTTTCTTCTAACAACTTCTCTACGACTCCCGGATCTGCCAGTGTTGAGGTATCTCCCAGATTGCTAGTGTCTCCGGCTGCAATTTTGCGCAGGATACGACGCATGATTTTCCCCGAACGGGTCTTAGGCAGCGCGTCAGTCCAATGCAAAATATCAGGTGTGGCTATCGGGCCAATCTCTTTGCGCACCCAGTTGCGTACTTCGGTATAGAGCTCTGGCGTTGGCTCTTCTCCGTGATTGAGTGTGATATAGGCGTAAATTGCCTGACCTTTAATGTTATGCGGAACGCCGACCACGGCGGCTTCGGCAATTTTTGGATGGGAAACTAACGCTGACTCAATTTCTGCGGTTCCTAGGCGATGGCCAGACACATTGAGGACGTCATCAACGCGTCCGGTGATCCAGTAATACCCATCTTCGTCCCGACGAGCGCCGTCGCCGCTGAAGTACATGCCTTTAAACGTGGAAAAATAGGTTTGTTCAAAGCGATCGTGGTCGCCAAACAATGTACGCGCCTGCCCCGGCCATGAGTCGACCATCACGAGATTCCCCTCACAGGCACCTTCTTGAGGTATTCCGTCGTTATCGACTAATGCTGGCTGAACGCCAAAGAAAGGCAGGGTGGCAGAACCGGCTTTGAGTTCAATTGCGCCCGGCAGCGGTGTGATCATGAAACCACCGGTTTCGGTTTGCCACCATGTGTCCATGATTGGGCATTTGCTATTACCAATTTTGTTGAAGTACCACTCCCAGGCTTCAGGGTTTATGGGTTCACCTACCGAGCCCATGATACGCAATGAGGTACGCTGAGTGCCCTCAGTGGCTTTATCACCTTCGGCCATCAGCGCACGAATAGCCGTTGGCGCGGTGTATAGAATATTGACTTGATGCTTATCAACCACCTGCGATAAGCGGTTTACGCCAGGATAATTAGGTACGCCTTCAAACATTAATGTAATTGCGCCATTCGCCAATGGCCCATACAGCAAGTAGCTGTGGCCAGTGACCCAGCCAACGTCAGCGGTACACCAGTAGATATCGCCGGGATGGTAATCGAAGACATATTTAAATGTGGTTGCGGCATAAACTAAATAACCGCCGGTGGTATGCAAAACGCCTTTGGGCTTGCCCGTTGAGCCAGAGGTATACAGAATGAAGAGCGGATCTTCAGCATTCATCTCTTCCGGTGGACAGTTAGCATCGACTTGTTCAATGAGATCGTGCCACCACAGATCGCGTTCTGGATTCCATTCACCTTGTTTACCGGTACGCTTGAACACCACTACGTGCTCGACGCTTTTCACATGTGGATTCTTCAGTGCGTCATCCACATTCTTTTTCAAAGGAATAGGACGACCTGCGCGCAATCCTTCATCAGCGGTAATGACGATTTTTGAATTAGAGTCGATGATGCGGCCTGCAACGGCCTCTGGTGAGAAACCACCAAAAATGACGGAATGAATGGCGCCAATGCGCGCGCAGGCCAGCATTGCTACGGCGGCTTCAACCACCATAGGCATATAGATAGCAACAACATCGCCTTTTTTGACGCCAAGTTTCTTAAGTACGTTGCCAAAGCGACATACGTCGTGATGTAACTCTCGGTAGCTTACGGTTTTGCTTTCCTGTGGATTGTCACCTTCCCAGATGATCGCGGTTTGATTACCGCGTTCCTCTAAATGACGATCTAGGCAGTTAGCTGCCAAATTCAAAGTACCGTCTTCAAACCAACGGATACTGACATGACCAGGATCGAATGACGTGTTTTTTACTTTGCTATAAGGTTTCATCCAATCGATAATTTTGCCGTACTCAGCCCAGAATCCATCGGGATCGCTGACTGAACGTTGGTAGAGTTCACGGTACATCTGTGGGTTAATCAGGGTATGTTCTGCAATGTTTGCAGGAATAGAATGCTTATGGATCTGGCTCATCGTTATCCTCCTTGCGGATGTTAATATTATGTCAATATAAGGTTAAAAATGATTAGCGCGTTCGATTTGTGTCTTTTTTGCGCGATTGATCACGCAATAAAAATATTGGTATCTAGCAAGGGGATAACGTGGAAGGTTGGCTTAGCATGTGCTCATCTAGGATGAGTCAGTGAAGGACAATAGAATTATAAGTAGATGAAGAAAATAACGTAGAGCAACAATATATAAGTTAATAGTCAGTGATAAAGAAATTAAACAGAGTACCTAGCGAGATAAATAATCAGATAATAAAAAGTAAGAACAGGGAGGGCTATTTTCTCATCATAATTGGAATTATTATCTTCCACTATATCCTTCATTGCACCATCATGGTGCATAATACATCGATAGTTCTTGGTTAATTATTCGTTTAATCTCAAAATTATATCAAAAAACATGCATAATTAATCGATGGAGTATCACCCGGTGTTAGCAATGGGGAGTTGTTTTATTTTCCTTTTGTAACAATGTGTTATTTGTTTTTGTAATGCAATTTGTACAAACATTCACGTGATTTCAGCGTACATTGCAGTTCAATATTGGCTTGCGGAAAGCCACCGCAAAATGATACAGAATATAGGTCGCGTTTAGACAGGTCGCGATAGGAAATGAGTAAATACTTTACGGAATAAAAACTACAGCTGCAGATAAATATAAGAAGCTGGGTAGGCTCTATTATAATTGAGGAACATTTTCGGGAATGAAGAAATTTAAATTTACACTTGCTTGGCAAATCGTCGCTGCATTAATTTTAGGTATCATCGTTGGCGCTGTATTGCACAATCAGGAAGAGTCACGCGTTTGGTTGGTGAGCAATATTTTGAGCCCTGCGGGCGATATCTTCATTCGTCTGATTAAGATGATTGTTATCCCCATCGTGATCTCTACGCTGATTGTGGGTATTGCTGGCGTGGGTGATGCGAAGAAGTTGGGACGAATCGGCCTCAAAACTATCATCTACTTTGAAGTTATCACTACGGTTGCGATTATCGTGGGGATCACGTTGGCCAACGTGTTCCAGCCTGGGCATGGCATTGATATGTCTACGTTGGCAACGGTGGACATCTCTCAGTATGAAAAAACAACGGAACAGGTGCAGAGCGGATCTCATAGCCTTGTTTCAACCATTCTGGCATTGATCCCATCGAATCTGTTTGCCTCAATGGCTAAAGGCGACATTCTGCCTATCATCTTTTTCTCAGTGCTGTTTGGCTTAGGATTATCATCTTTACCAAAAGAAACTAAAGAGCCGCTGTTAAAGGTATTTAAGGCGGTATCGGAAAGCATGTTTAAAGTGACTCACATGATCATGCGTTATGCTCCTATCGGGGTGTTTGGCTTGATCTCTGTGACCGTGGCGAACTTTGGTTTTGCCTCTCTAGTACCATTAGCTAAATTAGTGGTGCTGGTTTACTTCGCCATTATCTTCTTTGCGTTGGTGGTGCTGGGATCAGTGGCTAAGTTATGCAAACTCAGTATCTGGACATTGATCAAAATTCTGAAGGATGAGCTGATTCTGGCTTACTCCACGGCGAGTTCCGAAACGGTGCTACCGCGTATCATTGAGAAAATGGAAGCTTACGGTGCGCCTAAGTCCATCACCAGCTTTGTCGTGCCGACGGGGTACTCTTTTAACCTAGATGGTTCTACCTTGTACCAAAGTATTGCGGCCATCTTTATTGCTCAGCTTTACGGCATTGATTTATCTATTGGGCAGGAGATCGTTTTGGTGTTGACGCTGATGGTGACCTCTAAAGGTATCGCTGGTGTACCAGGCGTATCTTTTGTTGTGTTGTTAGCCACGCTTGGCAGCGTAGGTATTCCATTAGAAGGGTTAGCGTTTATTGCAGGCGTTGACCGTATTCTTGACATGGCTCGTACTGCGTTGAACGTGGTTGGGAATGCGTTGGCGGTCCTCGTGATTGCCAAGTGGGAGCATCAGTTCGACCGCAAGAAAGCGAAAGCTTATGAAGAGAATATGTTGGTGAAGGCCGAACAGTTTTAAAAGCGAACTATCGACCTTGTTCTTAGATACCAAGTCTATTTAACCGCCTCCCCTTAGATGAGGGGGCGGTTATCAAAATGAATTAGTCACTTTTAAACTGTTCCATTTCTAACTGATACTGCTTCAGTTTGCGCCATAGCGTCGTGCGCCCAATTCCCAACATTCTTGCCATATCATGAGGTTTACCCTGTGCTGCGTGAGCCGCGCGGATAATCGCTTGGCGCTCTGCATCCTCCAATGACATTACCGGCGTCAACAAGGGGCTTTCCGGTTCTACCGTCAGTTTTTCCGTCATTAAATGTTCGGGCAGATCGGCCATTCGAATATGGTTGTGCTGACAAATCATCGCCGCGCGTTCGACGACACCTTTCAACTCCTGATCGTTACCCGGCCACGGGTAGTCGCGTAATTGAAGCAGAACGGCTTCGTCGATTTGATAACGGCAATGGAAATGTTGCCCCAAAATATTCAAGTGATGAGTCACCAGCAGCGGTATATCCGACTGGCGCTGACGCAGTGGTGGAATCTGTAGTTCGAACGACTGCAAGGTATAGAACAACTGACGACGGAATCGACCTTGTTTAACCAACAGCGGTAGATTTGCGCCAGTCGCGGCGATAATGCGTACATCGACCGGAATAATTCGGCTGGAGTTTTGGCGCATGATAACGCCCGTTTTAATTATCTGGAGGAGTACAGACTGCATCTCTGGTGGCAGATATTCTATTTGCTCCAAATACAGCGTGCCGCTGTTTGCTAGCTCAAACTTGCTGGGCAGGCCTGCATCGGTTTCGGTCGCGTCACTGCCGAGCAATTCTTTAGCGAACTGGCCTTCAACGAGGGTTTGACAGTTAATGGCGATGTATGAACTGTTAGCCCGTTCGCTGGCGTTATGGATTGCCTGAGCCAGTAGCTCTTTGCCGACGCCTTCTTCCCCCTGTAGCAGAATGGGGTGTTGACCGCGTGCTGCCTGACGACCGTATCTCAGCAGGCGCCGCATATCGAGCGAACCAGCCGGCATTTGTTCAAAGGTTTGGCTAACCTTTCCCAACTGATGATTCACCAACCTTCGCAGCTGATCTAGCGGATGCAGCAATGCGATAAAGCCGCAGTGTTCGCCGTCGGGAACGGGTTTCAGTGTGAGCAGCGTAGCGATAAATTGTTTGCGACTTTCAAACGTCATTTCGACATGATTAAGCGGTAGCCGTTGCTGAATGGCATGTTGCAACAATGAAGGCAGAGTAAGCAGAGAGGGAAGCGGGCGGCCTAAACTATTTTGTTCATCTAACAGCAGCATCCCCGCGGCGCGGTGATTCAAATATTGCAGACAGCCGTTGTGATCCCATGCAAGGACACCATCTTCCACGCCGTCTAACAGCGCGTAAAGCTCGTTGAGGTGACGGTTGGTTTCTGACAGCAACGCATCGGTATGTAACGAATTACCAATTTCTCGAGCAATGGCTAATGTTAACGGTAAATCACTGACAGCATAGTCCGCAGCCAGACTCGCAATGACGATAACGGCACGCTGTCGACCGCTGTTGTCATACACCGGTGTTGCGCTGCAGTGCCATGCACGTAATGCCTGTTTGAAATGCTCGTCACCATGTACCTGAACAGGATTGCCATCGCGCATTGCTAGCGCTGGAGCGTTAGTACCAATGTGTCCTTCGGCCCAATAGCTGCCGATATCAAAACCAAGTGCGGCAAGTGCGGTTCGTGTTTTTACGTGGCCACATTGCCAAAGCAAACAGCCGCTTTCATCGAGGATCTGCAAAACACAGGGGCGTGACTCCATATATTCATAGGCATCTTCTAGCGCCGCTTGGCCTAATACCAGCAGGTCGTTTTTACGTTGGCATATGGAGCGTAGCGTTGCCCCTGCTGCGCGGTGAGGCATTTTCCACGGCATGGGCTGCATCAGCTTTTGGCAGCGCACCCAAGATTGATAAATCGGCTGTGCAGGACGCATTGTCTCCGGCAAATTTCCGTGAGAGAAAAAATAGATCCAACGGTCGGAAGAAGTATCTGGCTGCACAAATAAAATCCATCAGTAAATGACAAGTGGTTATTAAAGCGGGAAAAGAGGAACAATTCCGTGAGCTGGATGCAAAGGGAGGGCTGATAGCGCCAAAAAAGCAAAGGGGCGAAAATTCGCCCCTTTGTTATCTCGCTACAGCGGCATCTAACATCGTAGGTTAGTTGCGGAAAGGATTCTTACCTTTGCTGCTAGAGGTGCTGGATACTGGGGTCGCTTGTGCAACTGGTGCTGCAGGTGCAGCGCTGTAGTCGCTGTTAACCTGGTCGGCTTGTGTTTTACCCTGCGGAGCAATAATGTCCGGCGTGGTAGAAACAGGCTTAGTCAGGCCGCCGTTAAGCGCCATCAGATCGTTTTGGTTCAGCGTACCCAAGGCGTATTTGATATTGAGCTGGCTGATCAGGTAATCGTAACGTGCGTTAGACAGGCTTTCTTTCGCGCTATACAGCGTGGTGGTTGCGTTCAGCACGTCAACGATAGTACGTGTACCAACCTGATAACCGGCTTCGGTCGCTTCTAAGGAGCTTTGCGCAGACACGACGGCCTGACGATAAGCTTCAACACCGCTGATAGAGGCAGAGATGTTGTTAAAGGAAGAACGAACGTTTTGAATTACGCTGCGGTGCGCGCTTTCCAGAGATTCACTTGCACCAACAAAGTTGTATTGTGCCTGTTGAACCTGAGAATTGGTTGCACCACCGGAGTACAGCGGCAGGTTAAACTGTAGGCCGATAGTGTTTTGGCCCTGATAGCTGCTGGCTCCGTTTGGGTTCTGCGCTTTCTGGCTGTTAGACAAACTGTTGTAGTCTGTATTGCTAACGCCAGAAGATGCAGTCAGATCCAACGTTGGCATATAGCCTGTCTGTGCATATTTGATCTGCTCACGAGCCAAGTCTTGGCTCAGGCGAGCGCTCAATAATGACAGGTTACGTTTTTCAGCCTCTTGCAGCAGACTATTCACGTTCTCTGGTTTAGTGGTTGAGAAACGCTCTACGTTCAGAGAGTCCAACTGACCATAGTACTGACCGGTGATTTGGCGCAGTGCTTCCAGAGAGTTATCCAAATTGTTACGTGCCGTCACTTCGTTAGCTAACACCAAGTCGTACTGAGCGCGGGCGTTCTGTACGTCGGTAATAGCAACCAAGCCCACGTTAAAACGCTGGGTGGTTTGATCTAACTGACGATAAATCGCTTCTTTATTAGCTTCAATGTAAGACAGCGCATCGATAGCGCGCAGCACGTTGAAGTAAGCCGTTGCTGAATTCAGCATCAGCGTCTGTTCGGAAGACTGATAAGAGACGTCTTGGATACCCGCCTGTTTTTCAGTTAGAGAAAGCTGACGCCATTTTGACATGTCAAAAATGGTTTGGGTCAATTGCAGCGACGCGCCGTAGTTATTCGAGTTCAAGCCGTCGTTGTCGCGCATCCCATTGGTATAAGTATAATCTGCGCCCAAGCCAAGCTGTGGTAACAGCGGGCTACGGGACTCGTTAATCTTCTCAAAAGCCACATCGCGATCTGCCGCAGCTTTACGCAGATCGGGGTTACTTTCCTTGGCTTGCTGATATACCTGCATCAGGTTTTCTGCATGGCTTAAAGTGGTAAAGCCACCAAGGCTCAGGCCAATAAGAAGGGGGAGCAGTTTCTTCATTTGCATTCCTTGTTGTGCAGCAAAGTTGCTATTGTAACGCTGACTAAAGTCATATAGCCGCCGATTCTACCAGAGACCGTATCTTAAGGAGCGTGGCTTTACGTGCCATCCCCCTTAATTTACCTAAATAAACAGTAAAGTGATTGAGTATTTTCAGATTGACCTCAAATCAATATTATTCATGCTAACCATCACACCACTTTTAGGAATTTAGCCGTATGAGCGAAAAAAATCCGTCACCCGTCACGTTTAGTAAAAATGATGTTGAAATTATTGCACGGGAATCGCTCTATCGCGGCTTTTTTTCGCTAGAACGTTATCGTTTTCGGCATCGTCTCTTCGATGGCAGCATGAGTGGCGAAGTTGTACGTGAGGTTTTTGAGCGCGGACATGCTGCCGTTCTGCTCCCTTATGACCCTGTGCGTGATGAAGTTGTGCTCGTGGAACAGATTCGCATTCCTGCGCTGGACTCTAGCCAAACGCCTTGGTTGCTGGAAATGGTGGCAGGGATGATTGAGCCCGGTGAGACAGTAGAAGATGTTGCCCGTCGCGAAGCGCAGGAAGAAGCTGGCATTCATGTGCAACGCTGTAAGCCGGTACTGAGCTATCTGGCAAGCCCCGGCGGTACAAGCGAACGCTTGTCTATTATGGTTGGTGAGATTGACGCGGAAAAAGCCTCCGGCATCCATGGCTTACCAGAAGAGCATGAAGACATTCGAGTGCATGTTGTGAGCCGCGAGCAGGCGTATTGCTGGGTGGAAGAAGGGGTGATCGACAATGCTGCATCGGTTATTGCATTACAGTGGCTGGCGTTGCACCATGAGTCGCTTCGCCGCGAGTGGATGAGTCCACCCCTTGGTTGTAGCAGCGCCAACTAATTTGGATACAGATACATATGATGAAGCGTTATTCCCCTGATTTTCCTCTAATGATGAGGCTGTGTGAGACTAATTATGCGCAATTGCGCCGTTTGTTACCGCGCAAGGACGAAGTTGGCGAATCGCAGGGATATCAGGTCAATGGCGCGAGTTATCAGATAAAAATTACGGAGTCGACGCGCTATACCTCAATGGCTGAAATCACCCAGACCCAGCCTGAACCGGGACATTGGGGGTTACCTTCAATGAGTGTGCGCCTGTATCATGACGCCATGGTTGCGGAAGTGTGTGCAAGCCAACAGATCTCTCGGTTTAAAGCACGTTATGATTATCCGAATAAAAAGTTGCATCAACGCGACGAAAAGCATCAAATTAACCAGTTTCTTGCAGACTGGTTGCACTATTGTCTGACGCATGGAGTTATGGCAATTCCTGTATATTAGAGCCTGTTTTGCTGCGCTGAGCCCTAACAATCGACGCAATGATTATTTTTACAGATTCTTGGCAGACTAAAGTCATAAAGGACACCATTTGGAAAGCCTGTTTCAACTAACCGTGGCACGTGGGGCTCCGGTTAGGATTTTACAAATCACAGACACTCACTTGTTTGCGGGTGAACATGAGACGTTATTAGGCGTCAATACTCACCGCAGCTACCACGCAGTGCTAGAGGCGATCCATGCCGAAGCTCGCCCGTACGACATCGTTGTCGCCACTGGTGATTTGGCGCAGGATCACTCTGTGGCGGCATACCAGCATTTTGCGAACGGTATTGCGACGCTGAATAAAACCTGTCTGTGGCTTCCGGGTAATCATGATTTTCAGCCTGCAATGGTCGATACGTTGGCCAATGCCGGTGTGAATCCCGCGAAGCATATGCTGTTGGGCGACCACTGGCAGATTATTTTGTTAGATAGCCAAGTTTTTGGTGTTCCCCACGGAGAGCTAAGCGACTACCAACTCGAATGGTTGGAGCGTACGCTTTCGCTGTACCCGCAGCGCCACGCTCTGATTTTGCTGCACCATCATCCGTTGCCGTCAGGCTGTACGTGGCTTGATCAGCACAGCCTGCGTAATGCACATATGCTAGGGGAAGTTCTGCAACATTACCCTCTGGCGAAAACCTTGCTATGCGGACATATTCATCAGGATTTGGATTTACAGTGGGAAGGCCGCCGTTTGTTAGCGACGCCATCAACCTGTATTCAATTCAAACCGTTATGCACCAATTTCACGATTGACACTCTATCGCCCGGGTGGCGTTATCTGGACCTACATCCAGATGGGACGCTCACGACTGAACTGCATCGTTTAGACGGTACAGAATTCAGACCGGATCTCGACTCTGACGGCTATTAATGATGCCCACGCTTTTATATCTCCACGGATTTAACAGTTCTCCCCGTTCTGCCAAGGCCACTGCGTTGAAACAGTGGCTAGCGGTTAATCACCCAGAAATTACCATGCTGGTTCCTCAACTCCCGCCTTATCCGTCGGATGCGGCGGAAATGTTGGAGGAGATAGTGATGTCTCGTTCTGGACGTCCTCTGGGAGTAGTGGGGTCTTCTCTGGGTGGATATTACGCCACGTGGCTATCACAGTGCTTCACGCTACCGGCGGTCGTGGTAAACCCCGCAGTTAAGCCCTATGAGCTGTTAATTGACTTTTTAGGGCAAAACGAGAATCCCTACACCGGCCAACAATATGTGTTAGAGTCTCGCCACGTTTACGATCTGAAAGTCATGCAGGTTGAACCATTGGAATCACCGGATCTCCTCTGGTTGTTACAGCAAACTGGTGACGAAGTTCTGGATTATCGACAAGCTGTGGCTTACTACGCGTTATGCCGCCAGACCATTGAGCCTGAGGGGTCACACAGTTTTGTTGGTTTCGAGCGATTTTTCCCACAGATCGTCGATTTCTTAGAGCTGGCCACCGATTATTAACCGGGTGGGACAGCTTATACCTACCGAGCGGAATATGGCTTCGCCAGAGCAAAGTACTGCTTTGCGCCGCTCGGTCGACGATAACTAACGACTTATACGATTCATACCATGACTCAATCCAGCTATAACGCTGATTCTATTGAAGTTCTCAGCGGCCTAGAACCCGTGCGCCGTCGTCCGGGTATGTACACCGATACCACGCGTCCTAACCATTTGGGTCAGGAAGTCATAGATAACAGTGTCGATGAGGCGCTGGCTGGCCACGCATCTCGCGTAGAGGTCATTTTATATCCCGATCAATCGCTGGAAGTGATTGACGATGGGCGCGGTATGCCGGTGGACATTCACCCTGAAGAAGGCGTACCTGCCATTGAACTGATCCTGTGCCGCTTGCATGCGGGCGGTAAGTTCTCGAATAAAAACTACCAGTTCTCCGGTGGTCTGCACGGCGTGGGTATCTCGGTAGTAAACGCCTTATCCAAACGCGTTGAAGTCACCGTACGCCGCGATGGACAGGTGTATCAGATGGCATTCGAGAACGGTGATAAGGTCGAAGATCTGCATGTAACCGGCACCTGCGGCAAACGCAATACCGGTACTAGCGTACACTTCTGGCCTGATGAACAGTTCTTTGACAGCCCTAAATTCTCGGTTTCTCGCCTCAATCATTTGCTGAAAGCTAAAGCGGTATTGTGTCCGGGCGTCGAGATTGTCTTTAAAGATAAGCTGAACAACACCGAACAGCGCTGGTGCTATCAGGATGGTCTGACCGACTATCTGATGGAGGCTGTGAACGGTCTTATCACTCTGCCAGAACAGGCATTTACCGGCTCCTTCTCAGGTGATACCGAGGCCGTTGACTGGGCACTGTTGTGGCTACCGGAAGGCGGTGAGTTGCTGACTGAAAGCTACGTCAACCTGATCCCAACCATGCAGGGCGGAACGCACGTTAACGGCTTGCGCCAAGGCCTGCTCGACGCCATGCGTGAGTTCTGCGAGTTTCGTAATCTTTTGCCGCGTGGCGTTAAGCTGTCGGCGGACGATATCTGGGAACGCTGTGCATACGTGCTTTCGGTGAAAATGCAGGATCCGCAATTTGCGGGTCAAACGAAAGAACGTTTGTCTTCGCGTCAGTGCGCGGCCTTTGTTTCTGCCATCGTTAAAGATGCTTTCAGCGTTTGGCTTAACCAAAACGTGCAGGTGGCCGAACAACTGGCTGAGCTGGCGATTTCCAGCGCCCAGCGCCGCATGCGTGCCGCTAAAAAAGTGGTACGTAAAAAGCTGACTAGTGGCCCAGCGCTGCCGGGTAAATTAGCCGACTGTACCGCACAGGATCTTTCCCGCACCGAGCTCTTTCTGGTGGAAGGGGATTCCGCTGGTGGCTCTGCTAAGCAGGCTCGTGACCGTGAATATCAGGCTATCATGCCGTTAAAAGGTAAGATCCTGAACACGTGGGAAGTTTCTTCTGACGAAGTGCTAGCCTCGCAGGAAGTACACGATATTTCCGTGGCGATTGGTATCGATCCAGATAGCGACGATCTCAGCCAGCTACGCTACGGCAAAATTTGTATCCTTGCGGATGCTGACTCCGATGGTTTACACATTGCCACGCTGCTATGTGCGCTGTTCGTGCGTCATTTCCAATCGCTAGTACGCGGTGGGCATGTTTATGTCGCCATGCCGCCACTGTTCCGCATCGACCTCGGCAAAGAGGTTTATTACGCGCTGGATGAAGAAGAAAAAGCCGGTGTATTGGAACAGCTCAAGCGTAAAAAGGGTAAGCCGAACGTACAACGCTTCAAAGGGTTGGGCGAAATGAACCCACTCCAACTGCGTGAAACAACGCTTGATCCAAATACGCGTCGTTTGGTGCAGTTAACCATCGATGATACCGATGTCGATCAAACGATGGCGGTGATGGATATGCTGTTGGCGAAGAAACGCTCCGAAGATCGTCGTAACTGGCTACAGGAAAAAGGTGATCTGGCGGATCTGGACGTCTAGTCTCCTTCGCTGAGTTAATAGTATAATTAGCCCGCATTTGAGCATGGACGCTTAAAGAGGCCGACTGGTTTTTGGTAACGCTATATAGCGTTCAGACCATTCAATAGGTAACAGCAATAAAGTTGTAGCCACGATCTTGTAGTGGCTATTGTTATATAGCTGGTTGAGGTCTTAAGTGCCCTTATTTTTCAGTCAGTCCTCTGTTCTGGATGAACAATCATGAAATTTTTACTAAATACGGCATTATTGCTGGTTTCTTTGGCCTTATCAGGTTTCTGTCTGTGGGCGGCCAGCCACGCTATGTGGTATTGGGCTCTGCCCGCAATTTGGTTTTTTGCGTTAATCAACAATATGCCGTTCGCTATCATGCATGAAGCCGTACATGGCGTGGCTGCTGATTCTCGTTGGGGAAATCGGTTGATCGGAGTAGTGGCTGGTTGGGCGTTTCCTACCTCGTTTTTGCTACAGCGCAAAGCACATCTGAATCATCATCAAAACAACCGTACAGACAAAGAATTGTATGACTACTATCTGCCACACGAATCCAGATGGTTGCGTAATGCATGGCTCTATTTGGGGAATTTACTGGGTTTGTACTATTTCTTTGTCGTGCTGGGCAACGCTATCTGGCTAGTGGCATGGTGGTTTTATCGTTCGGCTTTCTTTGTGAAGAAAATAGGCCCAGCGCTCGGATTTGGCGCGCAAATTCCTGAATTGCTTAGCTTACCCGCATTGGCTGTATGGTGTGAATTAGCTCTGGCATTTGCTTGGCAGGCATTGTTGTTCTGGTTACTGGATCTGAACGTTTTAAGCTATGTTCTCTGTTTATGGGCATTTGGCCTTCACTGGTCGGCGCTACAGTACGTTAACCATGCTTGGACTGGGCGGAATGTGCAAAACGGAGCGTGGAATTTAAAAGTTCTTCCGCTTTCTCGCTGGTTAGCATTGAACTATCACTGTCATCTTGCACATCATCAGCACCCAGCAGCACCGTGGTATGAGTTGCCATCTCTAGTTGATGATCAACCACGGCCGACGTTCTGGCGTGTTTGGTTTAGCCTATGGCGTAGTGGCGTTCGGCCCGCTCCTCCGATGGATGCGCCCGCAGACTTAGATTTTCTCTTCTCTGATGAGTTTTCGAATTCAGCCAGGAAGATGCGCTAAACATGAAGATGGCCGCTGCCTGTCCTAAGCGCAGCGGTCTGACCGTATGATCTTCTAAGGTTAGACTGACTTCTTTTTCTTTCGAAACAGCAAGAAGCCGAGGCCCAAGCCTAATAACAGACCTCCACCACCAGCGCCGTAGAGCGCTTTGTTGATACCGCTGCGGGCTTCGTTAATTAATGGGTTATCAATAAAATTAGTGCCAATATGTATGGCTCTGATTTTCCAGTGACCACCTTCTAAGGCAACAGTAGCGGTCCAACGAGTTTGTAAATCGTAGGTACGACCATCTCCCAACAAATATTTCTCAGTACCTCGACCATAAACAACCCCCCACGTTTTATCCGCTGAAAGCTCTGTTGCAACATCAGGCGTGAAGGAAATAGTCATTTTTTTTAAAAATTTATCGGGGCCAAACCAACGATGAAAATAGGGAGATATTTCACTTTTGCCATTGATGAACTCCTGAGTAACGGGCGTAGCACGGAGATCGTCACTCATTACAGGCAACATTTTGTCATAGTCGCCACTGTTAATGGATGATTCAATCAAGCTGACGGCCTGACGTAGTTCTTGATGAATAGCTTCATCGGGGTCTGTGGCAAAGGCGCTAAGGCTAACCAACGTTAGCAGCAGTACGAGTATTTTTTTCATATACGATCCCTGTGAGGTAACAGGTGGTGAATGACAATAACCCGCCGGTAATGACGTCCAGCAGATGGTGTTGATGCACAAACAGGGTTGAGAGTGCGATCAGAATAAGCCAGCTATACAGCCCCCAAGCGATCCATCCTACATGCTTGCGCGTAATCGCCAGCACGGCCGTACAAGACCAAGCTACGTGCAGAGACGGAACTAGATTGTGAGGCTGGTCTAGCATAAACAGGTGTTTGAACAGTGACTGATAAAGTGGAGCGGACGGTATCTGCCGTACAAAGCCCAACTTAGCGGGAAACAGCAAGAAAAAAAGTGCTCCAATGACGGTTATTACCATCAACTCGATGGCTAAGCGCTTCTGCTCACTTTGGGTTAGAAAAAACACAGGCGCAAGAATAATCAGATAAAAAGAAAAATAAACCCAAATGAAGGCTGGAATCAACGGAATGCCGAGCTCTGCTGGTATCCAGAGAGCGAGAGTATCGTGTCGGGCGGCGGTAAAAGTATTGATGGTGGGATATAAGCTGAAAAAGACGATTGCCACCGGCACCATCCATAACAGATAGCTCTTCAAGCGACAGCTAAAAGGTTCGGTTTGATGAAATATTGAAAATTTCATTGCAGCATCATCCTATTTCATCCCAAAGCGCATGCGGTGTTTTTTGTGAACTTCTTTGCGAAACAGCAAAGTATAGCGGCACAGAGTGGTGAGGCGTGACAACGATTGGAATGTCATTCGCAGATCGGAAAAACGCCTTACGATTGAAGGCAGACTGTTAAAGTGGCTACGCGCCTGATGGCACAACGTTGTGAGCTGCTCCGGTGTCATGCCCTGTGGGATAAATGCGGCCTGGTTAAAACGATATTCTGGATGTAGCCACCATTTCCCATCAAACAGCAACCTATTTTGCTGCTGCAGTTGCTGGTAAAGCGGCGTGCTTGGATAGGGCATCAGGATATTATAGGCGGCAAAAGCAAAGCGGTTTTTTAGGGCAAATTCTACCGTTTGTTCAATACTATCAGGCGTATCGTGATCGTATCCCAGCGTAAAGGCTGCCCATGTTTGCAGCCCAAAGTCGCGTAGAGCGGCAATTTCATCACGATAATGGGAGAATCCTCTAATATTTGGCGATTTTCTCGCGTCACGAAGGTTTTGCGGGTTAATTGATTCGAAACCTACCACGTTGCCCCAGCAGCCGCTTTTTTGCATCAGATCCATCAGTGGCCGATTTTGGGTAACGTCAAGACTAGTCTGACTTATCCAGTTTATTTTTAACGGGATGAGGGCATGGCATAGTTCTGCCAGTGCGTGATGGTCTGAGGCGATGTTATCATCGACGAAGAAGATAAACTTATGCCCTTGGGTTTCTATCTCCCTTACTACTTCATCCACCTTGCGTAGGTAGCTACGTCGCCCAAAATACTGGCTTACGGCGCAGAAGCTACAGGCGAAGCGGCAGCCTCTAGAAAATTGCATCAATGAAATGGGTAGATAACCCTTGCCGACAAAAAGATCTCTACGAGGCAACAATGCTTGCTGGCAGGCATCCACCTGAGCGATGCCGACGAGCGAATCGTAACGAGACTTGAGGCATCCGCATCGTGCGTCTTCTACCATTTCAACCCAACGGCTTTCGGCATCGCCGATGAATATGCTGTCGGCATGCAGGGCTGCCTCTTCAGGTAACAACGAGACATGCATACCTCCGAGGATCACTTTGACACCGCGTTGACGATATTCTGCCGCGATCTCGTAAGCACGGCGGGCGGTAAAAGTTTCTACCGTAATCGCCACAAGATCGGTGGATACGTCATAAGGGATATCCTCCATACGATCATCGTACAGCATCACGTCCACATCCGGTGGTGTCAGTGCGGCAAGAATGCCTAGCATCAGCGGCTCCATACGTCCTTCATCAACGTATAGGCTGTGTTCTCTGCGTCCGATATTGGGTTTAATTAGTGTCAGCTTCATCCTTTTTCCCCCAAATGTTTACCTTGTTTGCGGGCGATTTCCTTGTGCGACACTAAATTAGCCAGCAGCGCGATGAGCACATTTTTCCAACTACGTTTTTTATTAAAACGTAGCAGTCGCTGAGAAATAGAGGAGTAGCTGTAGAACTGTGTCTTAGCCTGAAAACAGAGATCGGTAAGTTGTTTAGGCGACATGCCTTTAGGCTGAAAAATTGGATCTCCATAACGGTAATCCGCGTCAATCCACCATTCGGGTGACAGAAGTCGCCCCTCGCTCTTCAGTCGGTCATATAACGCGGTGCCGGGTGTAGGAATTAGCAGATTAAAGTTGGCGATTTCCAGATGGTTTTGCTGTGCAAATTTCAGGCATTGTTGCACAGTTTCTGGGGTGTCGTCATCGTAGCCAAAGATGAAAGTACCGTACACGCCGATACCGCGAGTATGGAGGTCATTGATAACTTTCTGGTAATCACCGGCGGTGTTGTTCCATGATTTTCCCATCTGGCGGAGGTTGCTGGGGTTAAGGCTTTCAAATCCGATAAGTGCAAAACCGCATCCTGCCTCGGCTAGCTTATTCAGCAGTTCTTCATTGCGGGCAACATCGATGCTGATTTGGCATCCCCACCGTCGTTTGAGCGGAGCTAGCATGGTCAACAGGGCATCCAGTTTTTTGCGGTTGACGAATAAATTATCATCAACGAATGCTAGAAAACGCCCTGCAGGTAGACGCTCAATTTCTTTTTTTAGCTGTTCTACGGGACGAGTACGCACTCCATCGGGATAAAACGCGTGAATCGAACAGAAATCGCAGGCAAAGCGGCAACCACGCGAATATTGGATAAGCTCCAGAGGAGCGTAGCGTTTGCCTGCAAAGATAGATCGATCAAGTGGATAGTTGTCTAGTGATCGTGCGCGAGAACCTACGTAGCTCTCTTTCAGCGTCTCGTTATCTACATCCAGCAGCAGCTGTTCCCAGACTCCTTCAGCATCGCCAATGACAATGCTGTCCGCGTGCTGTAGGGCTTCTTCGGGCATAAACGTGACGTGATACCCGCCCATCACTACTTTCTTACCTTGTTTACGATAACGGTCGGCCAGCAGGTAACTGCGCCGTGCGGTAAATGTTTCAACCGAGATGGCGATAAGATCTGCATTGGGCAGAGTCTGTGGCAACGCCTCCAGACGCTCATCATAGAAAGTGATGTCATGGCCGGGTGAAAGTGCAGCAAGAATACCCATTGCCAGTGGAGTCATTGCATCTTTTGTGCGGTAGTCGCCCATATTAGGGTACAAAAGAACGATATTCACAATAAGGCTACCTCGGGCCAGATAGTGCGTTTGTCCCACACCGGATTGTTTGTCAAATTCACACCGTATAGGCAGGTGCGATAAACCATTGGACGAGTTCGGGCGACGAGTTTTGCCATGCAAGGCAAAGTAGCGGGTAGTCCAAGCGTCATGACCTGTGTGGTACACAGGCTTAATGCATCCTCCACGAGTGCGACAATTTTTTCGCTATCATCGTCAGTGCAGTTATCCGCAGATAAATTCGTAGCAAAATAGGCTAAAAAACTTTGATCAAGTGGCTGCCCCATTTTGGGCAAAGGAACTTTGCCAGTGAGGGTGGCATAGCTATTCCATAAAAGGCGAAGCCTGCGAACGCGGGAAGAATAACGTGCCGCCAGTACCTGCTTAAATCTCCGTTGATCCCAGATCACGGCACAAGCATGAAGTCCTTGTGCATCGTAAGCCCCCAGAACGGATAAGCCTTCGGCAGCAAGCCACTGCGCATTCAAACTGGGGGCAAGCTGGCGCTGCACTGCCAAACGATTATAAAAATCAGCAAATTGGGGATACTCTTTGGGTGGAATTAGACGCCATAATCCCCGACGTTTTCCCTGTTTGCGGTTCATGACTAGCGTGTGCATTTCGCCTAACGGCTGGTAATGAGGTAAACCGTGCAGGCCACGCTCCAGCAAGCGTCGTGCCGTATGGTTATCTGCGGCGATGCTGGTATAGCAATAATCTGTTGCTGAAGAGCCCGATAAAGAAAGCTGGCGCAGGTAGTCAAATCCAGCCTGTAGTACGCGAATGCGGTGGCGATAGTTCTGTGTCACTCGCAAACTGCCGAGATAGCCAAGCTGGCATTGTTGGCCGTTAGCAAAGCCCGAATGCTCTGTTAACTGGCACATGCCGATAGCGTGTTCTCCTTCTAGTGCAATGACAGGGCGTTCAACGCCGCAGCTATGCTGCTGGGCCGAAAAGTAGTCTGGCCGACGGGTCATGATGAGATCGATATCGCCCAGCATTGCATTCTCTTCTAATAGGCCCAGTAAGCGAGCTCCGTGTTCGTGTGTTGCGGCGATTACACGCATTATTTTGCTTCCAACAATGGGCCCGACCAATTTTCATCCCCGAGGGGATAACCATTGCGGCTGCTGATTTCGTTGTGGTGCATCATGTTGATAGGGAAATAGTTGCGAAACATAAAGAAATCACTGCGGTTGTGCCAGCTACGCTGAAAAATAGAGCGCCAGTTGTAAAATGCGTGCCTTGCTTCCAAGCAACCGTCCGTGACTTGCTGTGGCGTCAGGTGAGCGGGGAAGAAGGGAAGATCGTTATAATGGTAGTTGTCATCCAGCCACCAATGTTCAAAGCGTAAGCGTTTTTCCCGCTCCAGCCGAGTGTATAGCGGTGTACCAGGGAAGGGCGTCATGTGGTTGAAGGCGGCGATATACATCCCTTGCTCGCGGGCATAACTTACGGCTTCGCCAAATGATTCCGGCGTATCATGGTCATAGCCAAAAACGAAGGTGCCATATACCGCAATACCATGTTTTCTCAGATTAGCTAAGGCGCTGCCAAATCCTCCTTGTATAGTGTTAACCTGCTTGTTCATCTGACGCAGGTTATCTTCGTTGAGAGACTCAAAGCCAATCAGCACACCTCGGCAGCCTGCATGCGCTAGCTGTTGCACGAAGGTTTCATCATGGGCTGCATTAATGCTCATCTGTGTGACCCAGCGGACCCCAGCCTGTGCTAGTTCGGGTAAGATCTCTCGGCTTTCACGCAAACTGCCCGCAAAGTTATCATCCACAAAGAAGAATATTTTTTTTTCCTGCTTCAGCAGTGACAGCTCTTTCAGTACGCTGTCGATATCACGTCGGCGGTAGCGACGTTGGTAGAAGGTTTGGACAGCACAAAACTCGCAAGGGAAACGGCATCCACGACCCGTTTCAATCAGTCCAATAGGTAAATATCGTTTCCCTTTAAACAAGCTGCGATCAACCTGAACCTGAGTTAGGTCGGTCTGGTAGCCTTGATAATGGCTTTTCAACGTATTGTGACGCAGGTCGTCTATCACTTCGTTCCATATCGCCTCTGCTTCGCCAGTGACCAGCGTGTCGGCATAGCGAGCGACCTCATTGGGCACCAACGTGGCATGAAACCCCCCCATAATGACTGGCACTCCGCGTTTGCGGTACTCGCTGGCTATTTGGTAAGCGCGTTTGGCTGTATAGGTTTCTACAGAAATGGCAACTGCATCGGTGGGGGCATCAAACGGAATTAGCTCCAAGCGGTCGTCATAAAACCGCGTTTCTATGTCAGCGGGTGTTAATCCTTTTAGCGTTGCGACAGGCAATGGTTCCATCTGCCAAGAACGCAGGTAGGATTCATTTTTTCTATGGCCGATAGCCGGATGAATAAATGTCAGTCGCATAGATTAACTATTCCGCGTCGAGGTATTTTGTAACGATGAATGCTCAATCGGCCAGTCACAGGTATAAAACTGATGCAGATGATGGGCGTAGAAGCGATAGCCGAGATTTGCTGTTAGCGCCAGTGGCCAGAAGTTTTTTGCCTTCCACAGCCTCCGAACGATGTTGTTATAGCGATAGACCTTTTTCCATGCATATTCATGACCCGCTTCCAGTTCCTGCATGCTCATCAGTTTAGGCTGAAACACTACGTGCTGAGCGTCATACAGTGACCAATCCTTAGTGATAATGCGCTGTTCCTGTTCTAGCCGCTGGAACAGAGGTGTTCCGGGGAAGGGGGTTAACACTGAAAATCGTGGTAGATCGATGCCTGCATCAATGGCTAGCTCGACGGTGCGGTCAAACACATCGATGGTATCGTGATCAAGGCCGAATACGAAGCAACCCTGAACAGAGATCCCCAATCGATGTAAATCACCAATCAGAGTTTTATAGTCCACTGAGTCGTTAAATTTCTTTCCAGCGTCTTTTAGGCTGCCGTCGCTGACGGTTTCCAGCCCAAGTAGCAATCCCTTACAGCCGCTGCGAGCCATCAACTCCATCAGCTCATGATTATGAGCGATCAGCACGGTTGATAGGCCGAACCACTGAACTCTCAGCGGGATCAACGCTGTAAATAACGCTTTAGCGTAACCAATGTCAGACACAAGGTTTAGGTCAACAAAGATTAGCTTGCGTTTCCCCGTGCGAGCGATGAACTGTCGGATGTCATTAACAACCCATTCCACAGGGTGTTGAAACTGTTTACGGCCCCAAGCGCTAGGTGCAACACAGAACTCACAGTTGTGGGCGCAGGAGCGTGTTGCTTCAAATACAGCTTGAGTCAGAAAGTTTTTATCATCGAACAGATGACGTTCTGGAAAGGGGAGATCAGGATCATCCAGATGAAAGTCAGTATCCTGTTGATAGAGGGGTTTCAGATCACCAGCCAGCAAATCACGGATTAGGCGTGGCCAACTTTGCTCAGCATAACCGACACAGATGGAATCTGCGTGTAGGGTAGCCTCTTCTGGAAGCAGCGTAACGTGAGGGCCACCTAACACGACGGTAATGCCTTTGGCGCGAAAACGTGCTGCCAGCTCATAGGCTCTAGGAGCATTACCCGTGATGACCGTCATGCCGATCATATCTGCGTCGATGGTGTCAGGGATTTCACTGATACTTTCATCGAGCAATGTAATTTCCACCGGCAGGGATTTGGGCACCAGTGCGGCAAGCGTGGTAAGTGTCAACGGCTGGTAGCGTAACGAACGCTTAAATATCCCCCCACGACTGCGATAAAGCGGTCCTTTTGGCGAGATCAATAATAATTTCAGCTTACGCTGCGGACTGTATATTGAAGGTTCCATTCTGACGTTTTAACCCTGTATTTGAAAAATATCACGCCAGCTGTCGTGGGGCAGAAGTGCTGGAGGTTTGATATCTCCAAGTTTTTTGCCCTTATCATATTGCCAGCGAAGGTAGCGCTCTATTGGTTGTTCAATAAACGTGTAGCGCAGTGGGTGAAGCTGAGAAAGTCGTCTAGCGTAAGCATATTGCGGGTTACTATGTAATTGTAGTTCAACGCCGCTAAGCCAAGGTTGATTCTGCTGGCGGTACTCCTCATCCAGCAGCAGCACATAGCCGAGGCGAGCGGTATCTGGGGCTAATGCCGCAAATCCTTCCAACTTGCTTAGGCAATGAATCACAAAGGGTTCAGTTAGTTTCTCCCCAACCAGATCGCTACATACGCCGCTTCGGCCGATAAAACGCAAAGACACGCCGTTTTGTTGCCGGCTGATGCATTTCACCCGATCTCCCGTTTGGTAGCGATATAACCCGCTGTTGGTTGTGATAATTACGCGGTATTCATCATTGGGCCTAACCTCAGACGCGAGGAAAACTACCCCATTGTCGTCGATAAATTCATAAAAATTACTATCTATGCACAAACAGGGGTTATCGTGAGTATCTGGTACAGTGATAATAGCTTCAGTTGAAAGTAGCCCTTTGGGTTGTAATACAACATTGGGAAAATGGCTCATTAGCACACGCGCCAACGGCTGCGAAGACGCATCAGCCCAACAGCTGATCACTTTAAGCTTCGGCCACAATATGTGAGTGTTGTTTTGCGCAAGATAATCCTGATAGCGGCGCAGGGCATCTGCATCCGCACACAGAGGGTGATCTGCCACTATTCCTCCTTGTGCCAGAAGCATCAACAGCGTGTGTTGTTTTTCATGCAGGGCTGTTAGCAATGACGAGAGGAAGCTGGGGCTCCAGATTGAAATTAGGCGCAGGTCGTGACAACGAATGAGAAAATAGAGCGTGAGCAACTGCCAATGCCCCATATCCTTGACCGTGCTAAGGCTTAAGGGAACGGCGCTTAGTTCGGCAAACATGCTCAGGTTTTCCTCTCCTAGATAGAGCGCGTCTCCGGCACCGATGGGAATACCGCTGCTGGTGGTATCAGTGTGGGTTGCCGCAGGGCTGAGAGCCCAGTAGGCCTTTCCTTCGGTCAGTTCAAACTGGGTAATAACTGAATTAAGCCAGCCGATAAGCCCGTGTCGGAAGTCCGCCAGCCCGCGTGCGGTGTAAGGGATAAGTTTACCGCCGCTGTGGCTACCGCCTGTTTTCTCAAACGCCACTACGCTGGTGCAAAATAGCTGTTCATCAAGACCATTGGCAATGTTATCAATCCATGGAGCCAGTGTTTCATATTCGACAATGGGGACTTGGCGCTGAAATTCTTCTATTGAAGCTATCGTCGAAAACCCATAATGCATTCCGTAGGCTGAGTTCTGATTGTTGCTCAAACAGGCCATTAACCAGCGATTCTGCCTTTCGGTTATTGAGCCCAAAACCACCGAATCTGTCTTCCGAAAATGATGCCAAGGATTATTCATTGCGAAACTCTACGCAGGGATCGACAAAGCATGGTCGATAGCGTTCAGCCACGTTTTCTGGCGAAATTTCACATAGGCAAACTAACTCGTGCCCACGGGCGTAATGTGGGTTTTTTTGCATAAAGAAATTCACTTCCGGTTTTGTATGCAGCGTGGGTGAAATATTCGCCAGTGATGCCTGCAAATAGCCATAATGCTCGGGACATTCAACGACACCCGTTTGCGGATTATACAGCGAGCCGAATTTTTCCGCCGCCAATGAGTCAGCTAAATGCTTCAGTTTTGGCTCTAGTTTTTTCCAGTGAGGGTAGAATGTTTTGGCGAACACTTTCAGGTATTTATAGGTGCGCAGCCCTTTGACCAGCAGTAACCAATAGACTGGCAGGTCTGGGTTTTCTTGCTTGAGCAGCGCCATTCGGTTGATCCACGCTTTATGCAGTACTTGCTGCTTCCAGTGCTCTGGCATCACGATGGTGTCGCCTGAATAAATGATTATCGCATCTGCGTGCCGGTAGATTTGTATAGTGCTAAAGCCAATCACATGGCCGCTGAACTTCAGAAGTAGCACTTCGTCTTTGTTCTGAAGATCGGTGAAAAAGCGTTGGGCATCGCTCCCCGCGTAAGACTGAAAGTAAATCTCAGCCATTTGTGCCCGTTTAGCCTCTGAAAGCGTACTTATTTTCTGAAAATAGGCTTGATATTCCATCATTGACCGCCTGCTTGTATGAAAATACTGACGAGGTAAGTTGTTTTGATATCGTAGCGTAGTTAACGATGCAATAACATGTGAGTCCATTATAACAAACTGGGCTCTGCGTCATATCACTCAAATCAACCTCGAGATTCATGATCAATATCTGTAGGGCATTTAATTAACCATTTATGGGGAGAAAATGAAGGTGATGGATATTCTTTAAAGCGATATGACGCTGGCTTGAATGCCATATAGTGCAGGCAATGTTTGGGGTTTAAAATAAGCATGTCTTACTGTGAGTGTTAATAAATATAAAAACAGAATAAATCGAGGAGACTTAGTGCCATTATGTAAGAACCTCGCCATGGCCATCAGATATCATCATGAAAAAGAATAAAGTATTAGCAAGTGAAAAAACGAGAAGACTACACTGTAGAGGACTCTCATATTGGTAATAGGTTTAGGGAATTTAAAGTAATCATCATTAATTTCTGTTAGCCAAGGTATAGATGGCTGTGAGGTATTATTTTCATATTTCCAGATGGTTTTGTTACGCGGATGCGATCTTTTGATAAAATTATGTGCTCTGTTTTTATTTTTTTGATGAAAATACGCTTGCAATATATCATGCGGTGGATATTTCTCCGGTGATAATTCTGTATCTTGGTTGTTCATTAGTGACAATGAATTCGCTGCGCCAATTGGTTTGGGTGTCTTATTCATTTTTTACTTTTTGCTAAAAATATCCGAGCTATGGATGAATTATACTTAGTATTTTACTCAGCATGTTGAGCATGAAATCCCATATATCCGCTAGTTCTTCTAGACGTATCGAACCATCTCTCTGCTCTAGCCTAGAGCTTCCATTGCTAGCACATCACTTAGCTTGAAAGGGGGGACTATAATCATTATACCGATGAATTAGCTATCTCACTCATGGTGATTCATTGTGTATTGAAAGTAACTATTGCAAGATTAAATCAATCGACAGCAAAATGTGTAAAAGATGAAATCAGGTGCATTAGGCTTATGGTAGCTCGTGTGTTTGTTCATCTGTGCTGATTAGAGTGTTGCTGAGGCCTTACCGATGATGTTGCCCTATACGCTGTTGCTCATTGATGATGATGCAGAAATTCGTACTCTGCTGACTGAGTATTTCACTCGCGCGGGATTTAGCGTTATTGCGCTGCCTGACGGTGAAAAATTGATGCAAACGCTCCAACAACAAAGCGTCGATCTGATCATTCTTGATGTCATGATGCCGGGTATGGATGGCTTCACGCTATGCCGGATGGTGAGGAATACCTCTTCGGTGCCGATCATCATGCTTACCGCAGCCTCTGATGAAACTGACAAAGTGATCGGACTGGAGCTAGGTGCTGACGACTATCTCGCCAAGCCTTTTAGCGCACGCGAGCTGTTGGCAAGAGTTAAGGCGCTGTTGCGGCGCAACCAGATAGCGCAAAGTCCAA
Organism: Hafnia sp. HMSC23F03; assembly: GCF_001816025.1. NCBI lineage: Bacteria > Pseudomonadati > Pseudomonadota > Gammaproteobacteria > Enterobacterales > Hafniaceae > Hafnia > Hafnia sp. HMSC23F03. The sequence goes on along the minus strand of NZ_KV824214.1, from coordinate 519,364 downwards.
CGGCAGAAGCACGCTATCTCTGTTTTAACGGCTGGAAACTGGATCTGCTACGCCGAGAATTGATCGATTCTCAAGGCGCCGCTGAGATCCTCTCTGGGATCGAGTTTGCCTTGTTATCTCTTTTTCTGCGTTTTCCAAACAAGATCCTCGATCGTGACCAAATATCGGAGATCACCCGCCGGCGTGAAAATAATCCTCTGGAGCGTGGAATTGATGTGCAGATTAGTCGGCTACGTCAACGCTTGCATGACGTCGACCGCCGTCTGCTGCGCACGATAAGAAATCAGGGTTATATGCTGTGCTGCGATGTGAGCCGTGAATACTGAGTTCCGGCGGTTTGATCCCAGTCCAAAACCATTGCGTTGGTATCAGCGCCTGTGGCCGCGTTCTTTGATGAGCCGCATGTTATGTATGCTGGTGTGCGCTTTGCTCTTGGCTGAGATTATCTCTGGGGTTTTTTGGTATCGACAGTACAGCGTACGCAATAATGCGGGTCTTGAGAGCACCGTTCGTAGCCTGACGCAGAGTATGCTTTCGACCTACAATTTCATGTCATCTCTGCCGCGTAATTATCGTCATCTGGTACTCCAGCAACAGCTAGAGCTGGGGGGCTCGCAGTTTTTCATCTCCATCAATAGCCATCCCCTCAAACAGCAGCCGCTTGCCGACAGCAGTAATGTGCAAAGGGTACTCGCGCTGGCGCAAAGTGAGGTACTCAATCAGCAGGGTGATAGGCTGAATTCGGTGATTTCTCTCACTGCAGCCAATCAGCTACGGGTATTTAACGCGGGTGTTTTGATGGTGGATTTGCCGCCGGGGTGGGCGCGTTTTGGGCTGGTTACATCACGTGGCGATGAGCCTGTGTTAGCGCTTCAGTTAGCGTTGAACAAGGACGAATGGCTGTTTATTGCTGCACCGCTACCGCCGCCATATGATCAACTGGATCTGCCGCTGTTCGGTTCTCGTCAGCTGGGATTCACGCTGTGCAGTATGTTGCTGGTAGCGCTGTTTGGCGGCTGGCTGATACGCAGAGAGCTGAGGCCGTTAGCGCGTTTAGCGCAGGGGGCACATCAGTTAAACACTCAGTTGGATAGCCCTCCGTTACCTGAAGAAGGGAGCGCAGAATTAGTTAGCGCGACGCGAGCCTTCAACCAAATGCAGGATCGACTGCGTGCCTATTTACATAATCGAGAAATCCTTTTTACTGCGATTAGTCATGATTTGAAAACGCCGCTGACGCGGTTACGGCTGCGCGTGGAAATGCTGGACGATCCTCCGCTCGAGAAAAAGCTGGAGCAGGATCTGCACGATCTGGAAATGATGGTCAAAGGTGCGCTGCAAAGTATGAAGGATACGGATATTCACGAGAATATGGAGCGTATCGACCTACGCCACCTTTTGGCACAGCTGATGGATGCACATACCAATATCAGCCTGCGTGGCACACCGCACTATCTGTTTGGCCGCCCACTGGCGTTGAAACGCTGTATTAATAATCTGGTGGATAATGGCCTGAAGTACGGAGATCGGCTTGAAATCAGCGTGGAAAACTATCCTGAACATATGACGCTGAGTTTCCGTGATTATGGCCCTGGCATTCCGCAAGCTCAGTTAGAGAACGTGTTTAAGCCTTACTATCGATTACATAGTGATGCCCAGGGAAGTGGATTAGGTTTAGCAATTGCTCGCGGTATCGCCCGCGCTCACGGCGGCGATATCACACTGTATAACCATCCTTGTGGTGGTCTGATCGCCGTATTGCGCTTAAGGCGTTATTTACAGTAATCGCACAGGTAACGGAGAATCGCTGGTGAAAAAAGTTTTACTGACCACCGCCTTGCTAACGATGGCGATGAACTGTGGTGCTGCAACGGTTGAGGTCTTGCATTACTGGACATCGGAGAGTGAAAGCGCCGCGCTAAACCTGCTCAAACAGGAGTTAGCGGCCAAAGGAGATACTTGGCAGGATTTCACGGTAAAAGGTGGCGGGGGTGAAAGTGCCTATAGCGTACTGCAAACGAGAATGATTGCAGGCAACCCACCGACAGCGGCGCTGATGGAAGGCAAATTTATTCAGGAGTGGAGCGCACTGGGTTTTTTATCCAGTCCTTATACCAAAGAGCAAACCGAAGCTTGGGATCGCGTGTTACCTCCGTTGATTCGCCAGATCACTCAATATCATGGTGAGTACGTTGCCGTTCCCGTAAACAATCATCGGATTAACTGGCTGTGGATTAATCCCAAGCCTTTTAACGCGCTGCATTTGGCGATCCCTACAACGTGGGATGAATTTTTCGCAGCTGCCGATAAGCTCAAAGCGGCAGGTTATATCCCGTTAGCGCACGGTGGACAGGCGTGGCAGGATGCAACGTTGTTTGAAAATATTCTGCTCGGCCTAGAAGGTGGTCTGTTCTATCGTGACGTATTCGAAAAGCTAGATAGCAAAGCAATCACTAGCGATCGCATGATCCGCGTACTTCAGCGTTTTCGTCAGTTACATGATGATATAGATCCTAAATCAGCGGGTCGGCCTTGGCATGAGTCAGCAGAGCTTCTGTACAGTGGCAAAGCCGCTATGATGATTATGGGAGACTGGGCCAAAGGTGAGTTGATGCAGATGGGAGCTGTACCAAACAAAGATTTTCTCTGTGTGGCAACGCCAGGTACAGAAGGCTACTTTATTTACGGCACTGACAGTTTTGCGATTTTGCAGCAAAACGGCAATGCCACCGCGGTGGAGGCTCAGCGCCGACTCGCGGATGTGTTGATGGATCCCGATTTCCAGCGCCGCTTTAATCAGTTAAAAGGCTCAATTCCGGTTCGTAACGACATTGATATGAGCACGTTCGATGTTTGCGCCCAGCAAGCGGCGAAGGTGTTTAAAGATGCCGAGAAGACGAATCGTCTACTGCCAAGCATGGCGCACTCAATGGCGGTTGATGTGCAGGCAAAAGAGGTTTTCTTCCGCGTTCTTAATGACTTTTTCACTCACCCTAATCAAACCCCAGAGCAGGCGGTGACGCAGTTGAACACTGCGTTAATGGCGGTGAAAGGTTATTAATTATGGATTCTCATATAAGAAAAACTTTTTCTCTGCTGCCTATTTTATTGATAATAATCGTTTTTATTGGTCTTTTGGCACTATTCTCGGGCAGTTTTAGGGATAGCGGCGAGGTCAGTAAAACATATGCGACTTATTCAGATATACCCAATGATGATGGCATTCATACTTGGTTACCGGATTTTTTTCCGACGCAGGCCAAAGATATCGGTGTTTCAACCATTGTAGAGCACGATTATTTGCAGGTGACCTTCCGTTTAGAAAAAAACGCAGCATCCGAGTTTGATAAAACCTTTACTGTCCAGATGTCTGATGCGGGAATCAAATTCCTTCAAAATGAATGGATAACCCAGGGGTGGTGCAAATTAGCGAAAGTACCTGAGGAAGGCGATGACGAACATTTTTATCTTATTGGTAAAGCCACAGGGAAAGCTGGATACATATATGTACTCACTCTGATTTCACCATCACGATATGGCGATAGTGATAAAGAAACACGAGAAAATATGGCCAGATACTGTGCCTTGCAGAATAGATGAGTTGTCTTATTCCTACAGCTCATCTATTCAGGATATGAACATCAGAAATTAAATCCCTTCATCGATTTCAACTGCGGATGCGTTTTCCGCCGCTTTCTCTCTGAAACTCAGCATCCCCTGATGCCCGCAGGCGAGTGCCTGTGTGACAAACTCCTGTGTGCTGGCGATCTCTTCGCGTTCCATCAGCATTTCCGCCAGCATTTGCATGTTGGTACCCGCCACCACATCGCTATTTGCTAATGTTTGGCTCAAGATAACGGAACTGCGAAACGGCGAGCCACCGAGCAAATCGGTGAAAAATAGCACGCCATCTTGCTGAGGTAGCGAGGCGAGTGCCTGAGTCAGTTTTTCATCCAGTTGCTGAGTGCTCATTTCAGGTGGAAAGTCGACGGCGACGCACTGTTCCTGTGGACCAATAACCTGCTCAACCGCGCTAAACAGACCGCTGGCGAAGCGACCATGTCCGGTAATAATAAGACTAATCATCTTTAATCTCTTAAAAAAACAAGCGCGGCGAACCGCGCTGTGAACTTACAGTACGCCCAACCAAGAGAGGGCAATGGAGAGCACAAACGTGACTAAAATGAGCGTTACCGGACTGACTTTCTTGGCGCGCAGCAGATAATACATCAGCAGCGTATAGCCCAGCGGCAGCAGGTTCGGGAACACTTTGTCGAAGAAGGCCTCTTGAATCGAAACCTCATGTCCGGCAGTGACCGCAATTTTGGCGGTTACGGTAAGGTGAACATAGGATGCGATAAGCCCCCCAATCACGGTGACCCCTAATATGGTCGCCGCTCGTGAGATTGCGCCAGAGCTTGAACGCAATTTATCGATGGCCTTCACGCCGAGTGAATAGCCCAGATGCGTCCAGACCACGCGCAGTAGGAACAGCGCAGCGTAGACAACGAAGAAAATCAATGGACCGAGAATACTTCCCTGGCTGGCGAAAGACGCACACACCCCAGCAACGATCGGCAGCAACGTGAACCAGAAAATCGCATCACCGATACCCGCTAGAGGGCCAAACAGCGCCACCTTCAGACCTTTAATCAGGTCACGGCTTTCGTGTCGTTCCTCTAGAGAAATCAGCAACCCCATCAGGAATCCGGCTGCGTTAGTGTTGGTGTTAATAAATTCTAAATTGTCTTTCATGGACGCACTGAGGGCGTCCTTATCGTTGGCGTAAATCTTTTTCAGCAGCGGAGATTGCGCGCTGGCAAAACCCGTCGCTTGCATACGCTCATAGTTAAAACCTGACTGAAGCAGAGCTGAACGGAAGCCTAAGCGAGTGATATCGCCACGGGTCAGCACGGTTTTGGGCGGATTATCTTGGCCCGCAGTGGTCGCGGGTACGGACGTATTTTCAGTATTGACGATTTCAGATGCCATCTTCCATATCCTCCGCTACGACGACTGTTGCCGCTGCTTTTTTCTGTTCGTTAAAGTATTCATATACCGCAAATGCGGCGCCTAGCACCGCAACCGGCAGTAGGTTTTGTACGGGAATAAAAGTGACAAACAGGAAGCCGACGATAAAGAACGGAATAAATGGTGTCTTCATCATGACCTTAAGCAGTAAACCAAAACCGACTGCGGGTAATACGCCGCCGGCGACTTCAAAGCCGTGGGTTAACCATGCTGGCATGGATTGCACCAGCGTTTGCATGGCGCCCTGTGAAACGTAGGCACAGAAGAATGTGACCGCGGCATAGGTAATCGCCACGATGCTGGTTAACAGCAGATTCAAGCGACCCAGCGAGCGAGTATCGCCTTCTTCTGCGTAACGATCGGCTTTTTGCATGAAGAACGAAAATGCTGAGTAGTAGAACAGAATGATGTACTGCATCAGGAAGCTGAACGGTAATCCAAGCCCGATGGCCGTTTTCGCATCCACTCCGGTACTGTGGGCGATAACCGTTGTCATGATCCCCGCTAAGACAGGGTTTGGCGGCTGAGTTCCCCCGATAGGAGTGAGTCCGGTAAAGGCCAATTCGGTCAATGCACCGGTAATTAAACCGGTTTGGATATCGCCTAGAATCGCGCCGGTGAGCGTACACACAATCAGTGGGCGGAAGATATATAGAGCTTCAAGCCAGAAGTCGATGCCGACAATCAGGGCCATGATGGCGAGCCCCATGCCTTGCATTAAGGTTATTTCATGCATGATGTGTCCTATCGTTTAGTTAAACCTATAGAGATAAAACCGCGCATTACTAAAATCAGTCGATGCTGTGTTTGCTATCGCTTGGGGTGTCTTGAATGAAAACGTCCACGCCTTTGGCTTGAATTGCGCGCAGATTCGCGAGGTCCTGATCGTCGACATAGACTTTTTTCGTGATGGAACGCTTCCCTTCGACGAAATGCATATTGCCGACGTTCACGCTTTTGATTGGAACGCCTCCCTCAACCAAAAAGCGGGCTTCCTGCGGTGTGCGGCAGACGATAAAGATCTTTTGTGCTGCCGATGCTTTACCGATGATGTCGATGGTTTTTTGCAGAGAGAAAAAGCGAATACCAATGCCCATAGATTCAGCCGTCATGGACATGATTTGTTGTTGTAGAGGGTCTTGAGCCACGCCGTCATCGGCAACCAAAAGCAAATTAGCGCCAAGAGAAGAGGACCAGGCCACGCCAACCTGTCCGTGAACCAGACGGTTATCAATACGCAGCAGTAGGATGTTCGGGGTAGCCATAATGTATCTCCTTGCAAAAGAATGATCGTTTCCCTTTCTCTGCCCGCTTTCTTAAATAGCTAGGCAGGCAGAAAAAGGGACGTAATCAGTCTAAGGCGAGGAAATCTCCCAAAGGCTACATGATGCTATTGAATTATTACGCGGCTGCAAGGTAAGTCTGCGAATCTTGCAGCGCTGTAATATTAGCGGTTTTATCCCCGCAGATAGCGGAAGCGAAGCGGGTAATGTTCGGTGTTGGTATAGCTCACCGTGAACTCGAAAGGCAGGCCGTGGCTGGTGGCAAGGCGCACAATTTCAATGCAAGGCTGTTGGTGTTCGAGCTGTAATAGAGCGGCCACCGGTGCTGGGACGATACAGGGACGATAATCATCCTGAGCCTGCATGCTCAATAGGTTAAAGTCATGAGCAAGCGTATGGTAAAGCCCGTGCTGCTCTACGTGCTGGCGATTCAGAGTGGCAAAACGTTCGGCGGGTAAAACGGTGATTTCATATAGCGCCGGATGTTGCTCGACAAATCGCAAACGCTCAAGGATTATCACGCGCTGAGTGGCATTGATGCCTAATTTCTGGGCTTGTTCTGGCGTAGCCAGACAGTGCTCGAAGCGTACTACTTGCGTGTGGTGAGCAAGACCGGCCTGAGTCATTTTCTCGCTAAAACCCACTGGCAGCGTGTTGTCTGCCAACCACGCAGGCGTGGTCACCAGAGTGCCCCGCCCCTGTTTTTTGGTCAAAAATCCCCGCTGAGCTAACATTTCAACCGCCGTGCGCAGCGTAACTCGGCCACATTGATATTGCTGACAGAGCACAGGCTCTGGCGGCAGCAGAGTATCGAGCGGGAATTCTCCCGCTTCGATTCTTTCACGCAGATCTTTTGCGATATGCAAATAGAGAGGGGCAGCCTGTTCGAGTTCGTTATGCATCAATCCTGTCCATAAATGGTCACTTTGCACACCTTGGCCACTTTACCGTCATTGGAAGGGAGATCGGGGGTTACACCCAGTTGGCGTGCGCGCAATAGCCCAAGTAGCTGAGCGAACATAACATACAACAAACCGCTAAAGACTTCAGGTAGTTGGGTCAATTCTGGTGAGTCAAAATGCAGATACTCATCGCAGGCTTGCGCGACACGTTCGTCGTTTGCCGCGGAAATACCTATGATTTTCCCCTGTGGATGGCGCTGCGCGGCTAACTCGGTAGCCATATCCAGATCGTAACGAAGGATCTCCTGATCGGGCGAAAGATAGCAAACCACGGTGACTGGCTGGTTAACGATTAGTTTAGGACCGTGACGAAATGCCAGCGTTGAGAAATCATCGGTAGCCTGTCGTCCGTTGCACATCTCCAGTAATTTCAGGCTGGCATCGGCAGCGATAAACTGTAGCGACGATGAGCCTAAACTGACCACCACGGGGGCGTCGCGTTTGGCGATGGCCGCAATTTTTTCAGCCTGCTGTGAAAGAAAATAGTCAGCTCCGTGCTGGTAAACATCTAAGGCGCGCTGGGCGATATCCCATTGCTGAGGCAAGAAGATGAGCAGCAGATACCAGATCGGTAGCGTAAATTCCGCGGCGGCAGCAAAAGAGCCGTTTTTGGTGCCGATAGGCGCTGGGATATAGAGGGTTTTGGCGTGATGCTGGCTGCGTTTAGGTAATTCTCCCTGCGGATCGTTCGCAACGATCAAGTGATAGCAGTCATCGATCAGGCGTTCAGCCAGTTCAAACACCGCGGTGCTCTCTGGAGTACTGCCGGAGCTGGTGACGGAAACCAGTAGTGTCGGTTTATTTTCCAGATACAACTCAGGTTTGACGACGATATCGGTACTGGCAAGAACCTGAATAGATTTTCCGGTTTGTTGACGGAGCCACTGCGCGGCAACGCGTGCGGCACTAAGTGATGAACCGGCACCGCATAGAATGATATTGCGCGGCTCATCTGCCAACTGTTGCCAGAAACGCTCAATTTCCGCGCGGTGTTGCTGTACAAGAGCAAAGCCTTCACGCCATAGCCGAGGCTGATTGCAGATAGATTGTAGTGTCAATAATCCACCGGCTGACTGCCATTCGGCTTCGCTAAACAGTGTGATGCTTGATTTCTGCATGATTAATCTCCAAACATTCGAACGTTATGATGTTTAATGGTGGAGAAAAAAAATACGCCTGTCTGTGACGACGATCGGTTTTATGATTAGAAGCCCTACAAGAAGGATAAGTCGGGTGATCCTACTATCACCTGTGACAGGCCTATAAAAGATGAGTTACTATCGCGGGCAATTGTGTAAAGACCAAGACAGTCGTTAAGTCCCGCTGCGGACTGTTTTACTCATTCAGTTATGGCGGCGGCCAGAGGATTATTAATGAGCGATCTGATCCATGACGGCAGCGAGCGCCAAGCGCTGCATACGTTTACAGAGAACGCCTATCTCAACTATTCCATGTACGTCATCATGGACAGGGCGTTACCTTTTATCGGTGATGGTTTAAAACCGGTACAGCGTCGTATTGTGTATGCGATGTCGGAGCTGGGGTTAAACAACAGCGCCAAGTTTAAAAAGTCCGCACGTACCGTGGGTGACGTGTTGGGTAAGTATCATCCGCACGGCGATAGCGCTTGTTATGAAGCCATGGTGCTCATGGCCCAGCCGTTCTCCTACCGTTATCCGCTGGTTGATGGTCAGGGTAACTGGGGTGCTCCGGATGATCCGAAGTCCTTTGCTGCGATGCGTTATACCGAGTCACGCCTGTCCAAGTATGCTGAAGTGCTATTGGGCGAGTTAGGACAGGGTACCGTCGACTATACGCCAAACTTTGATGGCACCCTGCAGGAGCCAAAAACGCTGCCTGCGCGCCTGCCTAATATTTTGTTGAATGGGACTACCGGTATTGCCGTTGGTATGGCAACGGATATTCCTCCGCATAACGTGCGTGAGTTGGCGAAAGCCTTAGTTGAGCTGATTGATAAGCCGAGTATGACGCTCGACGATATTCTCGAGCATGTCCAAGGCCCAGATTATCCAACCGAAGCCGAAATTATCACGCCGCGTGAAGAGATTCGTAAAATCTATCGCACCGGCCGTGGCTCGGTTCGCATGCGTGCAATCTGGAAAAAAGAAGACGGCGAGGTGGTGATTAGTGCGCTGCCGCACCAGACTTCCGGCGCGAAAGTGTTGGAGCAAATTGCCAGCCAGATGCGGGCGAAGAAATTGCCGATGGTTGAAGATTTACGTGATGAATCCGATCACGAAAACCCAACCCGTTTAGTCATCGTGCCGCGTTCCAATCGCGTAGATATGGATCAGGTGATGACTCACCTGTTTGCCACCACCGATCTGGAAAAAAGCTACCGCATTAACATGAATATGATCGGCTTGGACAATCGTCCGGCGGTCAAAAATCTGCTCGAAATTCTGACTGAATGGCTCGCTTATCGTCGTGATACGGTGCGCCGCCGCTTAAACTACCGTCTGGAAAAAGTGCTGAAGCGTTTGCACATTTTGGAAGGTTTACTGGTGGCATTCCTCAATATTGATGAAGTGATCCACATCATCCGTACCGAGGACGAACCCAAACCGAAGCTAATTGAACGCTTTGATATTTCAGAAACACAGGCAGAAGCTATTCTTGAACTGAAACTGCGTCACCTTGCTAAGTTGGAAGAGGTGAAAATTCGTGGTGAACAGGATGAGCTAGCTAAAGAACGCGACCATTTGCAGGCATTGCTGGCATCTGAACGTAAACTGAATACGTTGATCAAGAAAGAAATTCAGGCTGACGCACAGGCTTACGGCGACGATCGCCGCTCTCCACTGCAAGAGCGCGAAGAAGCTAAAGCCATGAGCGAGCACGACTTCATTCCATCCGAGCCGGTGACTATTGTTCTGTCAGAAGGGGGATGGGTGCGCAGTGCCAAGGGGCATGATATCGATCCTACCGGCTTGAGTTACAAGGCGGGTGACAGCTTCCGTGCGGCTGCGCGTGGTAAGAGCAATCAGCCTGTGGTCTTTATCGATTCCACGGGGCGCAGTTATGCGCTTGATCCAACGACGCTGCCTTCGGCACGTGGGCAGGGTGAACCGTTAACCGGTAAGTTGACGCCACCACCAGGAGCTACCATTGAGCAGGTATTAATGGCTGCGGATGACCAAAAACTGTTGATGGCTTCAGATGCAGGTTATGGTTTCGTATGTACTTTCAACGATTTGGTCGCACGTAACCGTGCGGGTAAAGCGATGATTACCTTGCCAGAAAATGCTAAGGCGTTGCCACCGATTGAAATCAACGGTGCCGATGACATGTTGCTGGCCATTACGCAGGCTGGTCGTATGTTGATGTTCCCAGTGAATGATTTGCCACAGCTGTCGAAGGGTAAGGGCAACAAGATTGTCTCAATTCCTTCTGCACAAGCTGCATCGGGTGAAGATAAGCTGGCGTGGCTGTTTGTATTGCCGCCGCAGACGTCAATTACGGTGCATGTCGGCAAGCGTAAGCTGGTGATGAAGCCGCAGGAGCTACAGAAATTCCGCGCTGAACGCGGACGCAAAGGTACGCTGTTACCGCGTGGCTTGCAGCGCATCGAACGTGTTGATGTAGAAATGCCAGAGCAGATCAAAGTCGGCCCAGGCGATAGTGAAGAGTAAATGTTGAGGATTTAAACGTTTATCTTGGAGGACGAGCCGACGTGGCGAGACATAGCGTCACGTCGGAGTCGGGCGCTGGCACCGAACTTGATCGCATGTCGGCGCATCTCCTCGCTTGTTTTCCAATGATTTTTTAACGCTGCAGCCAAGGAATCTCCGGTGTGTTTTGCAGCTAAGTCGGTATACTAACTCCGGCTATATGTTTATGAGGTTGTTATGTTATCCATCATTCGCGTTGTGCTGGTCACGCTATACTGTATTTTGGCCTGCATTTTCGGTTGTATTTATTGCTTGTTTAGCCCGCGTAATCCACGCCACGTTGCGACCTTCGGCCACATGTTTGGGCGCTTGTCGCCGTTGTTTGGCCTGAAAGTAGAAACTCGCATTCCGGCTGAAGCAAAGAACTACGGCAACTCCATTTATATCGCTAACCACCAGAATAACTATGACATGGTAACGATATCGAATGCGGTACAGACCAACACGGTCACCGTGGGTAAGAAAAGCCTGATTTGGATCCCGTTCTTTGGCCTGCTTTATTGGCTAACGGGGAACCTGCTGATTGACCGTGCGAACCGTGCGAAAGCGCATAACACGATTGCGCAGGTCGTGAATCAATTCCGCACCAAGACGATCTCCTTCTGGATGTTCCCTGAGGGAACTCGTAGCCGTGGTCGTGGTTTGATGCCGTTCAAAACCGGTGCTTTCCATGCCGCGATTGCCGCTGGGGTGCCGATTGTTCCGGTATGTGCATCTAATACAAACGACAAAGTTAAGCTTAATCGCTGGAATAACGGTTTGGTTATTGTTGAAATGCTGCCACCGATCGATGTGACTAAATACGGCAAAGATCAGGTTCGTGAACTGTCAGCCTACTGTCATGCGTTGATGGAAGCTAAAATCAATGAGCTGAATGCAGAAGTGGCTGCTCGTGAAGCTCAGATGCGCGAAGCTAAGTCTTGATTCTAAAGAATATTATTTAGGCCTGTCAGCGTTTGGCAGGTCTTTTATTTAAACGATTGAATTCAATCGTTGATGCTGAGATCCCTTCTGGCATTTCAGTTTGCATAGCAAATTCATGGAGAAGTTATGTCACTCAGTCGACGTCGGTTTATTCAGACTTCGGGTCTGGCACTGTGTGCAAGTGCATTGCCGCTGAGGGCGCATGCGAGTGGATCGCAAGTTTCGCTGCCCATTCCTCCTCTATTGGAATCAAAGCGCGGTCAGCCTCTGTTTCTGACGCTACAGCGTTCACATTGGGCTTTCATGAGCGGGCGTAAGGCCAGCACATGGGGTATCAATGGGCTTTATTTGGGGCCGACCGTACGTGTTTATAGCGGTGATGACGTGAAGCTAATTTATAGCAACCGTCTGCCTGAGTCGGTTTCGATGGAAATCAGTGGGCTGCAAGTTCCCGGCGCTTTAAGCGGCGGTGCGGCACGTTTAATGTCACCGAATGTGGATTGGTCGCCAGTGCTGCCTATTCGCCAATCTGCGGCCACGCTGTGGTATCACGCCAATACCCCTGGACATATGGCCGAACATGTATACAACGGCCTAGCGGGAATGTGGTTGGTTGAAGATGAGAACAGCAAAAATCTGCCTTTACCAAACCACTATGGCGTGGATGATTTCCCTGTCATTATCCAAGACAAGCGCTTAGATAACTTTGGTACACCAGAATACGAAGCGCCTTCGTCCGGTGGTTTCTACGGAGATTCTCTGCTGGTCAACGGCGTGCAGGAACCTTTTGTTGAGGTTTCTCGTGGCTGGGTACGTTTACGTTTGCTCAATGCTTCTAACGCTCGTCGTTACACTTTGACCATGAGCGATAATCGTCCATTCAGCGTTATTGCCAGCGATCAAGGCTATATGCCAGCGCCAGTGATTGCCAGCAGCCTAACATTGGCTCCGGGAGAGCGCCGCGAAGTACTGGTCGATATGTCTAAAGGCGAAGAGGTATCGATTACTGCGGGTGTTGCAGCAGGTATTATGGATCGTCTGCGTGGCTTGTTTGAGCCCTCTTCCATTCTGATTTCTACTACCGTACTTACCCTGCGTCCAACCGGCCTGTTGCCGCTGGTGACGGATAATCTGCCAACGCGTCTGTTGTCTGATGACATGATGGAAGGCAGCGTAGTCAATACGCGCAGCATTAGTCTTGGCAGTGCTTCCCAGCCAGGCATAAACGGCGCAACTTGGGATTTACACCGGACAGACATTCAGGCACAGCAGGGGACATGGGAACGCTGGACGGTGCGTGCAGACACGCCGCAGGCATTTTACATTCAGGGTGCTAAATTCTTGGTGAAAAGCGTCAACAATGCGCCGCCAATGGTTGAAGACCGTGGCTGGAAAGACACGGTGTGGGTCGATGGTGAAGTATCTCTGATGGTCTACTTCCCTCAGGCGTCTTCTGAACATTTCCCGTTCATCTACTATAGCCAAACGTTAGAACTTGCTACCCGCGGTAGCGTAGGGCAACTGGTCGTCAACGCCGCTCAATAACTCTTCTATAACGCCCTTTCTCTTGTGTGAAAGGGCGTTGTCATAAATCGATCTGCTCTCACATTTCTGATCATCTCTGTGTAAAAAGTCGCTTCTTTTTGATTCTCCCCAACCTAACTCAATATTTTATTTGGTAGCTATAGCTAATTGAGCAATCGTTCTGGCAGGGGGCATCGAAATGAATAATAAAGAAAAAATACATAATGAAGGGATATCGATAACGCGCCGCAGTTTGGTTAAAGGCAGTGCTTTGGGTGGGCTAGCATTAGCAAGTGGCGCGCTGAATTTGCCGTTTATGCGTAATGCTCAGGCTGCGACCGTTGCAACGCCTCCGCCAGATAAAGTGACGTGGGGAATGTGCTCGGTCAACTGCGGCAGCCGCTGCGCGTTACGTCTGCATACCCGCGATAATGAAGTGTATTGGGTTGAAACTGACAACACCGGCTTAGATGAGTATGGCGATCATCAGGTTCGAGCCTGTCTGCGTGGGCGCTCCATTCGCCGCCGTATGAATCATCCAGAGCGGTTGAATTACCCCATGAAACGCGTTGGCAAGCGGGGAGAAGGGAAATTCAAGCGCATTGGCTGGGATGAGGCTTATGACGAAATTGCCAACAGCCTGAAATACACGGTTGAAAAATATGGCAATGAAGCGGTCTATCAAAACTATGCAACTGGGGTCATCGGCGGCAACGTCACCCGCTCATCACCGTACGCCTCGATCATTGGCCGCTTGATGAACTGCTACGGTGGCTATCTTAGCCATTATGGTAGCTATAGCACTGCACAAATCTCTGCAGCCATGCCATACACCTACGGCAGCAACGATGGGAACAGCACGTCGGATATTGTGAATTCCAAACTGGTCGTTATGTTCGGTAATAATCCCGCTGAAACGCGGATGAGCGGCGGCGGGATCACTTATCACCTCGAACAAGCACGTGAACGCTCTCATGCCAAAATGATCGTGATCGATCCTCGCTATACCGATACCGCCGCAGGGCGCGAAGATGAATGGATCCCGATCCGTCCAGGAACAGACGCTGCGCTGGTGGGCGGGATAGCGCATGTGTTGATCAGTGAGAATCTGGTCGATCAGCCATTCTTAGATCGCTATTGCGTAGGCTATGACGAAAAAACATTGCCCAATAGTGCTCCCGCAAACGGGCACTACAAAGCCTATATTTTAGGTCAAGGGCCAGACGGGATAGCCAAAACGCCAGAGTGGGCATCTCGTATAACAGGTATTCCCGCCGAACGTATTATCAAACTGGCGCGTGAAATCGGTACTGCGAAGCCTGCCTATATTTGCCAAGGCTGGGGCCCACAGCGACAGGCTAATGGGGAAGAAACTGCCCGAGCAATTGCTATGTTGCCGATTTTGACCGGAAATGTCGGTATTCATGGTGGCAACAGTGGAGCACGAGAATCGACTTATCTCATCACGATTGAGCTGATGCCGGTACTTACCAATCCGGTCAAAACCTCTATATCTGTATTTACGTGGACCGATGCCATCCGGCGTGGACCGGAGATGACGGCGAAACGCGACGGGGTACGCGGAAAAGATAAGCTGGATGTTCCCATCAAATTTATCTGGAACTACGCCGGTAATACTTTGATTAATCAGCACTCAGATATCAACAAAACCCACGAAATCTTGCAGGACGATACCCTATGCGAAAAGATCATCGTCATTGAAAACTTTATGACCTCTTCGGCCAAGTATGCCGATATTTTGCTGCCGGATCTGATGACCACGGAGCAGGAGGATATTGTTCCTAATGATTATGCGGGAAATATGGGGTATTTAATCTTTAGTCAGCCTGCGACTAGCGCCAAGTTTGAGCGTAAGGGGATCTATGAAATCATGTCACAGATTGCTAAACGACTCGGGCCAGATGTAGAGCAGGCATTTACCGAAGGGCGTACGCAGTCTGATTGGCTACACTATCTGTATGCCAAAATGCAGGCGCGTGATCCGCTGCTCCCTGATTATGAAACCCTGCGTCAGCAGGGAATTTATAAACGTAAAGATCCCAATGGCCATTTTGTTGCTTACCAAAAATTTCGCCAAGATCCAGACGCGAATCCCCTAAAAACGCCTTCAGGAAAGATCGAAATTTACTCTGAGCGACTGGCAGAAATTGCCGCTACGTGGGAGTTGGAAAAAGACGAAACCATTAGTGCGTTACCGGTGTATGCCTCGACGTTTGAAGGATGGGATGATTCTCTACGTGCTATCTATCCGTTGCAGATGTTTGGCTTCCATTACAAGGCGCGCACCCACTCTACTTATGGCAACGTTGATGTGCTACAGGCCGCCTGTCGCCAGGAGGTGTGGATTAACCCTATCGATGCACAGAAACGTGGTATACAAAACGGCGATAAAGTTCGCGTATTTAACAAGCGTGGAACGGTGATTATCAATGCTAAAGTCACGCCGCGCATTATGCCGGGAGTCAGCGCAATGGGGCAGGGAGCTTGGCATCAGGCTGATATGGCTGGGGATAAGGTTGACCACGGTGGCTGTATCAATACGTTGACTACGATGCGTCCATCACCGTTAGCGAAAGGTAATCCGCAGCACACAAATTTAGTGGAAATCGAAAAAGTATAATTTGCCCAATCTGGCTCCCCTTCAGGGGAGCCTAATACGTTATGAGTGTCTACCGCCGTAGGCCAGTGTGACCTCTTTAGCCGCCTTAATGACCAGAGCGCCAATTTCGATAACGCGATCGTCTGTAATACGTGAAACGGGGCCTGAAATAGAAATGGCAGCGAAAGCCTCTTGATGTTCGTCATAGATGCAGGCTGCGATACAGCGCAGTCCCAAAGCATGCTCCTCGTCGTCGAAAGAAAACCCCTGTTTGCGGATATGCGCCAGTTCTTCTTTCAAACTTGTAGGGTTGCTACGGGTATGCGGTGTATAGCTATGCAGACCTTTTTTATGCAGTAATTCAACCAGATGAGAATCGCTCACGGTGGATAAAAATGCTTTACCCGCGCCTGATGCATGCATCGGTAGTTTGCCACCGATTGGCGCAGACATGCGCATTAACTGCGTGCACTGCACCTGATCGATGATCACGGCCTGAAAATCACTGACGTCTAACACCGCCAAGTTCACGGTTTCACCCGAGTCTTCCATTAAACGGCGCAAAATCGGGTGGACAATCGCCAGCAGATTGCGGCTTTGTAGAAAACTACTGCCAACGAAAAAGGCATGAGAAGCGATGGTCCACAAACCTAAATCGCCCACCTGTTGGACGAAGCCTTGTTGCTGCATGGTGCTCAATAAGCGATGAGTCGTGGAGTTTGGTAGTCCTGCTTGTTGAGCCAAATCCGTGAGCGCAACGCTACCGTGAGATTCGGCAATTAATTCCAACAATCTCAATCCTCGTTGTAAGGATTGAACCTGTCCGGTGGCCGCAGGCGCTGCGGTTGGCGTGGTGGCACGTGGTTTCTTCCCACGTTTTACGGGCACGGTCGTCGCCATCGTGTTGCTCTCCTGAGACAGTCGTAAATAATTATTTTTATTGAACAAATTCTTATTAAAAAAATGTTATAAAAATGGAATCTATTTTCGTTTTCGACATTATGGATGTAATCGTTGGTTTTAACTGCTCCGACGTGTTCAAAGTCAGAGGCGGTACGCAAAAGTCACCTGAAAAAGTCTCAAGATCGCCTCCGCCAACAGAACTGAAACCTATGTTAGGATGAGGAAACGCCATTTTTTTGAATAAAAAACCTGCACTAAAAGACGGGTGATATCAGGGTAAATGAAAGACTAGGAGCAACAGTGAGCACAACCGTTGAGAGATTACGTCATCAGCTATCCCAAAGGATTTTGGTGCTGGATGGCGGTATGGGAACCATGATTCAAGGCTATCGGCTGACCGAAGAGGACTTCCGAGGCGATCGTTTTGCCGATTGGCAGAGCGATCTTAAAGGCAATAACGACCTACTGGTTCTGACCAAGCCGGATATTATTAGCGCGATTCATTATGACTATCTCGAAGCCGGCGCTGACATTCTAGAAACCAATACATTTAACTCTACGCGCATTGCGATGGCGGATTACCATATGGAATCCCTATCCGCGGAAATCAACTATGAAGCTGCACGTTTAGCTCGAGCCTGCGCCGATGAATGGACGGCGCGAACCCCGAATAAGCCACGCTATGTTGCAGGTGTACTCGGCCCGACTAACCGCACGGCGTCAATTTCTCCAGACGTTAACGATCCCGCTTTCCGTAATATCTCCTTTGACCAGTTAGTTGAAGCCTATCGTGAATCAACCCGTGCGCTGGTTGAGGGTGGCGTCGATCTGATCATGATCGAAACTATCTTCGATACGCTGAATGCCAAAGCAGCAATCTATGCTGTTGAAACCGAATTCGAAGCGATGGGTGTTGAACTGCCCGTCATGATTTCCGGCACGATCACTGATGCATCAGGCCGTACTCTGTCCGGTCAAACTACCGAGGCTTTTTACAACTCTCTGCGTCATGTGAAGCCGCTGACCTTTGGTTTGAACTGTGCATTAGGGCCGGATGAGCTGCGTCAGTACGTCGCAGAGCTATCACGCATTGCTGAATGCTTTGTCACGGCACACCCAAATGCGGGTCTGCCGAATGCCTTTGGTGAATACGATCTTGGCCCGAAAGAGATGGCTGAGCATATTGCCGAATGGGCTCAAGCTGGTTTTCTGAATATCGTCGGTGGCTGTTGTGGTACGACACCTGCGCACATTGCAGCAATCAGTCGGGCGGTTGACGGTGTAAAACCACGCGTGCTGCCAGATATTCCCGTCGCCTGTCGCTTAGCGGGTTTAGAACCGCTGACCATTGATGCCAATACGCTCTTTGTTAACGTCGGTGAGCGTACCAACGTTACGGGCTCAGCCAAGTTCAAGCGTCTGATTAAAGAAGATAAATATGCTGAAGCGCTAGAAGTTGCGCTGCAACAGGTAGAAAGCGGTGCTCAGATCATCGATATCAATATGGATGAAGGGATGCTCGATGCCGAAGCGGCAATGGTGCGTTTCCTTAATCTGATCGCCGGCGAGCCTGATATTGCCCGTGTACCGATAATGATTGATTCCTCCAAATGGGAAGTCATCGAAAAAGGTCTGAAGTGCATTCAGGGCAAGGGGATTGTGAACTCGATCTCGATGAAAGAGGGCGAGGATAAATTCATCGAGCACGCGCGTAAGGTTCGTCGCTATGGTGCGGCGATGGTGGTAATGGCGTTTGATGAAGTTGGGCAGGCGGATACGCGCGCGCGGAAAATTGAAATTTGCCGCCGTGCCTACAAACTGCTGACTGAAACAGTCGGCTTCCCTCCTGAAGACATTATTTTTGACCCCAATATTTTCGCGGTGGCGACGGGTATCGAAGAGCATAACAACTATGCCGTGGACTTTATCGAAGCCTGCGCAGATATCAAAGCCGAGCTGCCGCACGCCCTAATCTCTGGCGGTGTGTCTAACGTTTCATTCTCCTTCCGTGGCAACGATCCGGTACGTGAAGCGATCCACGCGGTATTCCTGTACTACGCGATCCGTAATGGTATGGATATGGGGATCGTTAATGCCGGGCAGTTGGCGATCTACGACGATCTCCCGACGGATCTCCGTGATGCGGTTGAAGATGTGATCTTAAACCGACGAGAGGATGGTACCGAGCGTTTACTGGATCTGGCGGAAAAATACCGTGGTAGCAAGAGTGATGACGATAGCAATAAACCTCAGGCGGAGTGGCGCAGTTGGCCGGTAAAAAAACGCTTGGAATATTCACTGGTTAAAGGCATTACCGAGTTTATTGAAGCGGATACTGAAGAGGCTCGTCTTGAAGCCGAACGTCCGATTGAGGTCATTGAAGGCCCGCTGATGGACGGCATGAACGTGGTTGGCGATCTGTTCGGTGATGGAAAAATGTTCTTGCCGCAGGTGGTGAAATCTGCCCGTGTGATGAAGCAGGCCGTAGCCTACCTTGAGCCGTTTATTGAGGCTAGCAAAGAGAAAGGTACATCGGCGGGGAAAGTGCTGCTGGCGACGGTGAAAGGCGATGTACATGATATCGGTAAGAATATCGTCGGCGTGGTGCTGCAATGCAATAACTACGAAATCATCGATCTGGGCGTTATGGTGCCTTGCGATAAAATCCTGAAAACTGCACGTGAGCAAAACGTTGATATTATTGGATTGTCTGGGCTGATAACGCCGTCGTTGGATGAAATGGTTTACGTGGCCAAAGAGATGGAGCGCCAAGGGTTCGATCTGCCGCTGTTGATCGGCGGAGCAACGACGTCTAAGGCGCATACGGCGGTTAAAATCGAGCAGAACTACAGTGGGCCAACCACCTATGTGTCGAACGCCTCACGTACCGTAGGCGTTGTTGCTGCGCTGTTATCCCCAACGCAAAAACCTGATTTTGTGGCTCGTACGCGTAAAGAGTATGAAACGGTTCGTATTCAACACGGACGCAAAAAGCCACGCACGCCGCCAGTTTCACTGGAGGCCGCGCGTGAAAATGCGACTTCGCTTGATTGGTCAGATTACACGCCGCCTGTTCCGCATCGTTTGGGCGTGCATCAGGTGACCGCGAGCATTGATACTTTACGTAATTACATCGACTGGACGCCGTTCTTCATGACGTGGTCGCTGGCAGGAAAGTACCCACGCATTCTCGAGGATGAAGTGGTTGGCGAAGAAGCCAAGCGAGTCTTTGCAGATGCTAATGCGATGCTGGATGATTTAGCGAGCAGCGGCAAACTCAATCCGCGTGGCGTGTATGGCATTTTCCCTGCTAATCGGGTGGGCGATGATGTAGAGATATACAGCAATGAATTCCGTGATGAGGTGCTTGTTACGGGTCATCATCTACGTCAGCAGACTGAAAAAACAGATTTTGCTAACTACTGCTTAGCGGATTTCGTGGCGCCAAAATCCAGTGGTAAATCAGACTATATCGGCGCATTTGCGGTTACCGGTGGGCTGGAAGAGGATGCGTTGGCTGATGCCTATGAAGCGCAGCATGATGATTACAATAAAATCATGGTGAAGGCGCTCTCTGACCGTTTAGCTGAGGCTTTTGCTGAATACCTACATGAAAAAGTACGTAAGGTTTATTGGGGATATGCGGCTAATGAAAACCTCAGTAATGAAGAGCTAATCCGCGAAAATTACCAAGGTATTCGCCCTGCACCTGGCTATCCGGCATGCCCTGAGCATACTGAAAAAGCGGCAATTTGGACGCTATTGGATGCTGAAAATACGGTGGGGATGAAGCTCACCGAATCTTACGCGATGTGGCCGGGGGCGTCGGTTTCCGGTTGGTATTTCAGCCATCCTGAAAGCAAATATTTTGCGGTTGCGCAGATCCAACGCGATCAGGTGGAAGATTATGCTCAACGTAAAGGAATGCCGGTTGCCGAGGTTGAACGTTGGTTGGCGCCGAACCTTGGGTATGATGCGGATTAACGGCTAATTTAGATTTTATCGGTCATGTACGGTGTAACATTACGAACGCTGTTTATCACTGAAGCTTACTTTGGCATCGTATCAGCGTTCGTGTTAGGGGGCCAATCGCCGCCCCCTAACAACCCGGCTTGGCACCACCTTCCAGCCTGCTACGCAGGTTCCCTCATTCGCCATTTCGGTTTTAACGGAACGAACGGCAATCGCCATCCTGGCTCCTCCGTTCTTTCGCCGACATCCCTGTCGGCGAATCCTAACCTACATGACTCATTCGGCTGTTCGGTAATGTGCCGGCAAGCAAACTCAACTCTCCGGTGACACCACTTTTTTGTTCTCTTTCTCATCCCCGGTAGGGCGTCCCTGCCAGTATCCTGCCAATAGGGAACCAGACAGGTTGTGCCATACGGAGAACAGTGCGCCTGGTAGTGCAGCAAGCGGTGAGAAGTAAATTTTACCTAAGGTGGCCGCTAGACCCGAGTTTTGCATTCCAACCTCGATCGCGAGGGTACGGCAGGTGGATTCGTCAAACCCGAACAAACGACCTCCCCAGTATCCGCTGAGCAGCCCGATGCTGTTATGCAAGATCACCGCGACGATCACCATCAGGCCAACCGAGGCAATATGGCTTTGGCTGCCGGCAACCACTGCGCTGATGATAGCCAAGATACACACCATTGATAGCGCAGGCAGGAAGGGTTCAATGCGTGCGACGAGTTTGTTGAACATGTGGTGAATAGCCAGACCGGCGGCGATTGGAATGACCACAATTTGTAGAATGCTGATTAACATTCCTATGATATCTACGCTAATGGTGGCATCGACGTATAAACGCGTCAGCAGGGGCGTCGCAAACACGCCTACCAGCGTTGAGAACGACGAAATGGTGACTGAAAGCGCGACGTCTCCACGGGCTAAGTAGATCATTACGTTTGATGCCGTGCCGCTGGCGACGCTGCCGACGAGAACCATACCGGCAGATAAATCTGGCGGCATATGGAAGGCTTTCGCGAGCAGAAACGCTGCTAGCGGCATCACCAAATAATGCAGGAAGATGCCGGCTGCAACGGGGGCTGGTCGAGATAGCACACGTTTGAAATCATCAATTTTTAGTGTAACCCCCATGGTAAACATGATGAGCATCAGTAACGGGCTAACGTAGGGTCCTATCCCCGTAAATGTGGTGGGCGTGAAATAGGCAGAGATAGACAGCAAAACTGCCCACAGAGGGAATAAACGTGTAAATAATGCCAGCATGATTAGGCCTTTTTAGTATGTTGTGATGTGTGTTATTGGAAATTTATAAGAATGAACAACAGGTACTGATTTCCCCGCCGCAGAGCGCGGCGGGAAGGCCGGAGCGGCAGAGGAAGGGTTACTCGAAGAGATTGGTGTGTAGCGCGCGCACCACGTTTTCGGCATTTTCACCGGGAACGAGGAAGCAGAGATTATGGCTGCTGGCACCGTAGCAAATCATACGAATGTTGAACGGTTCCATGACCCCGAAAACCTCTTTGCCAACGCCACAGGCGGAAGAGAGCTTGTTACCGATAAGCGCCACCAGTGCCAGATTTTCTTCTACTTCCACCCGACAAAGGGAGGAGAGCTCAGTCAGCAGAGAAGTTGTCAGCAAGCTGGCACCACTCGTGCACGAGCCGGTGGTGTCTAGCGTTAAGGCAATACTGACTTCAGACGTAGTAATCAAATCGACGGAGATGTTGTGACGCGCCAGAATCCCAAATACCTCTGCCAAGAAGCCGCGGGCGTGCAGCATGTTCAGGCTGTGTAACGTCATCAGCGTTTGTTTACGGCGCAGAGCAAGCGCACGGAACAACGGCGGCTGCTCGGTTTTATTGCACACTAAGGTGCCACCGGCCGAAGGATCTTTGCTTGAACCGACGAAAACGGGGATGTCGCTACGAACCGCAGGCAATAATGTGGCGGGATGTAAAACTTTGGCACCGAAGGTGGCCATTTCAGCGGCCTCGGAGAAACCAATTTCGCTGATACGGCGCGCTGCCGATACGATACGTGGATCGGTGGTATAAATGCCGGGAACGTCTGTCCAGATATCAACACGCGCAGCATTCAACGCTTCGCCTAGCAATGCCGCGGTATAGTCGCTGCCGCCTCGCCCAAGCGTGGTGGTTCGGCCTTTACTTTCGCTGCCGATAAAGCCTTGAGTGATGACAATGGCATCTTGAATACGCGGTACTAGCTGTTGCTGCGCTAATTCGTAGAGCGCGTGCGTGTCTGGCTCAGCACGGCCAAAACGATCGTTGGTGCGCATGATTTTACGCACATCAAACCATTCGGCATTGACGTCGCGCTGGCGCAGTAGCTCCACGAACAGCAAGGTCGACATCAGCTCGCCGTGGCTGACTAATTCATCGGTTAAGGCTGGAGACGTTGCCAGAGCTGCGGCTTCTGACAGCATGGCGATATTTTCCAGCATACGATCGATTTCTTCGCGCAGTACGCTTGGCTGATGGAGTGAATCAAGAATGCTGTATTGGATACGGCGAATTTCATCGATAACGTAATGACGCTTCTCTTGATCGCAGCCGTCAGCCAGTTCAACCAGTAAATTGGTGACGCCCGCAGAGGCAGATAACACCACCACGCGCACATTCGGGTTGGAAAGAACGATATTGGCGCTGTTTTGCATCGCGTCAGCGTTAGCCACGCTGGTGCCGCCAAATTTTGCGACGATGGTATTTTTCATATAAGCCTCGTGTCAGGGAAGCCCGCGTTAATTCAGTTAATCGGGCTAGAAATTCCATTACCTTGGCACAAGGAGAGAGCGGTATACGGGAGCAGACGTAGGGATTAAAGCTACGATACACCCAGAAGCGCCCCACCTTGCCGATCCCCCGGAATACAGAGAATCGAGGTGACAGCCCAAGGGATTCAGCCCTTGTAGCCGACGTAGCAGTTTCTCCGGTGGGCTGCTGCGTCTCGGCGTCACATCCCCTTGCGTATCGTTTCTCCCTAAACATTAGGGATGTGGAAACCGGCTCCTTCGATACGTTACCTGAGCAACGCGCCTCTTCTGGCTTGTACACGTGATGTACAAGTAGGTTTTTAGAAATAGCGACTTATTGAAGTTATGTCAACGTCATTAACATGAGCTATTTTCAATTTGAAAGGGAATAAGTTACAACGGCGAATGTTAAGTTATATCTTCTTGAATAATATAATTTAATAGAGAATGACTCTGTTATTAGCGGGGCGCATGGCCTACCGTAGAGTTGATAAGCCATGCTAATAAAATGTTAGTTTGAGGGGGTTACTTGTTCCCCTTGAACCAGCGCAACTAACGTACAGGGCATGGCAGGCACGCTGTTTTCATTCACGGGCTGAAGTGAGCCATCCTCTTTTTGCGCAAATAGTGGGATGACGCCTTGATGTTTTTCCAGATACTCAACCCAACCAAAGTTTTCGTTGAGCTTGGTGGCCTTAATTACGGCACCTTTGCCTAACAATGTACTCAGGCGTGAGTAAGTGGCCTCATGATTAAACAGAATTTCATGGCGACGGAAACGGCTGCTTTCACCGTTAGAGCGGCCTTTTAGCTGGGCGCTGGAACGGATGGAAAAGACTTTTCGCTCGCCGAAGATATGGCCAAAGTGATAAACCGCAAGCGCGTTCTGATGCCGATTGGGTGAGAGCGCCAGTACCTGAGCCGTATCGCTAAGATCGAGATAGTTTTCAGCATGTTCCGAATAGGCATGGCCATAATAAGCAGGAATGCCGTCCATGCGCGCTTGACGATAATATTCCCAACTGCTGTCCGTCACCATGACGGGAATTTTTAGCTTCATCAGTGCCTGAGCTACGGCACGCGCAACGGTGTTGGCGCCAATAATGAGCACTCCACGTGGCTTTTGCTGCTGAACGCCAAGCCAACGAGCGAGTCGGGCGCTGGTTAAACTTTGCAGCACCACGGTGCCAATGATTACGGCAAAGACAACGGTAACCAGTTTATCCGCTTCGGGGTAGTTCATTCGTTGTAGCGTGAGGGCAAATAATGAGCTGACGGCTGCTGCAACGATACCGCGAGGCGCAATCCATGAAAGCAGCGCTTTCTCTTGCCATCGTAGCGAGGAACCGGCGGTGGAGACGGCAATACACAATGGACGCGCCACAAACTGCACGATAAGCAAAACGATAACCAGCGGCCATCCCATCGCCCACAATGCACCAATATCTAAGCGCGCAGCCAGAATGATAAACAGCGCGGAAATTAAGATAGCTGACAACTCTTCCTTGAACGCCAAAATATCGCTGATATCGACATCTCGCATATTAGCCAGCCATATTCCCATGACGGTAACCGCAAGCAGGCCGGATTCTTCTGCAACGGCGTTAGAGAATCCAAATGCGCTGAGCATCACGGCCAGTACGGCGAGATTTTGCAGATAGCGTGGGATCCACACTTTCCGTAAGGCAATGCCAAGAACATAGCCAAATAGGGCACCGATTAACAGGCCAAGCACGACGGTTTTGCCAAAGGTCACGAATAGATGCGTCCAAGCCTCCGAATTTTGGCGTAACACAATGAATTCAAAGACGAGTACCGTAAAAATTGCGCCAACGGGATCGATCACAATCCCTTCCCATCGAAGCACACGGTTTATACTTGCTTTAGGGCGAACCACTCGCATCAATGGCGCGATGACCGTTGGCCCCGTCACGACGGTG
This sequence comes from Hafnia sp. HMSC23F03, assembly GCF_001816025.1. Lineage (NCBI taxonomy): Bacteria > Pseudomonadati > Pseudomonadota > Gammaproteobacteria > Enterobacterales > Hafniaceae > Hafnia > Hafnia sp. HMSC23F03. The sequence goes on along the minus strand of NZ_KV824214.1, from coordinate 493,743 downwards.
ACGGCACCGACCAGTGCCGAAAGTTCGGCAGAAAAACCCAACAGCCACCAGCAAGAAACTGAAATGATGGCAAAGGTCACGAGCATACCGATACTAACGAGATTACGAACGATGCCACCTAGCCCACGAATTTCTTCAAAACGCAGGGTGAGTGAGCCTTCAAACAGAATAATGGCAACCGAAAGTGAAACCAGAGGGAACAACAGTTCGCCAAACAGGGCGTCGGGAGCAATGACATGCGTCACGGGGCCTAACGCAATACCGATCAGTAGCAGAGGTAAAATAGCCGGAATGCGTAATCGCCACGCGAGCCACTGGGCCGCGAGTGAACTGATGCCAATAATGACCAGCATCAATGGTGTTGATAGCTCCATGATATGAACCTTAGAAACGATTAACAAAAACAGATGGTTATCATGACAGTTTAGCAACATTATGGCGCAACGTGAGGATTTGGCTGAATGGAGTCAGTATCAGGTGTGAAAAGGGATTAACAGTTTTCAACTATCGCAACAAAAGTGATCGCAACCGGAGGGGAAAAGGATACAATTTGATAAATCGTTGGGAAAAGATGACTCAGTACCTGCCCGTCGTCATTCCGGTTTTCATGGAACCGTCGAGTTCGGTAGCTTGCTTGTCTCGATTTTCAGAAGAACACATGTCTGAAGAACAAACTCTCTTTTATTCTCAAGCATAAAGGCGTCGCTATGAAAAATATCAATCCTAGTCAAACCGCTGCCTGGCATGCTCTGCAGCAGCATTTCGAGCAAATGAAATCTGTGCAGATGCGCGATCTGTTCGCTCAAGATGCCGACCGCTTCTCTAAGTTCTCTGCTACCTTTGATGACCAAATGCTGGTCGATTTTTCTAAAAACCGCATTACCACAGAGACCCTCGAAAAGCTGCAGGCTTTAGCGAAAGAAACGGATTTGCAGGGGGCGATTGCCTCCATGTTTGCGGGCGAAAAGATTAACCGTACTGAAGATCGTGCCGTGCTGCACATCGCCCTGCGTAACCGCAGCAATACACCAATTATCGTCGATGGCAAAGATGTGATGCCTGAAGTGAATGCGGTGTTGGCGAAGATGAAGCAGTTCTGCGCGCGCGTGATCGGTGGAGAGTGGAAAGGGTACACCGGCAAAACGATTACTGACGTAGTAAACATTGGTATCGGTGGTTCTGACTTAGGCCCATACATGGTGACCGAGGCGCTGAAACCTTACAAAAACCATCTGAACATGCATTTTGTTTCCAACGTCGATGGTACTCATATTGCCGAAACGCTGAAAACGTTAAATCCAGAAACCACGCTGTTCCTCGTGGCTTCAAAAACCTTTACCACACAAGAAACCATGACGAACGCCCACAGCGCACGTGACTGGTTCCTGAAGTCTGCTGGTGATGAAGCCCACGTTGCTAAGCATTTCGCGGCGCTGTCTACCAATGGTAAAGCGGTTAGCGAGTTTGGTATTGATACTGCCAACATGTTTGAATTCTGGGATTGGGTCGGCGGTCGTTATTCCCTATGGTCCGCTATCGGGTTGTCTATTGCGCTGAGCATTGGTTTCGATAACTTTGAACAGCTGCTGAGCGGCGCACATGCGATGGATCAGCATTTTGCTAATACACCGATTGAACAAAACCTGCCGGTGCAGCTGGCGCTGATCGGTATTTGGTACAACAATTTCTTCGGTGCTGAAACTGAAGCCATTCTGCCATATGACCAGTATATGCATCGTTTCCCTGCCTATTTCCAGCAGGGGAATATGGAGTCCAACGGTAAATACGTTGACCGTAACGGCAATCCAGTCACCTATCAAACAGGTCCAATTATCTGGGGTGAACCGGGGACTAATGGTCAGCATGCTTTCTACCAGCTAATCCATCAGGGGACTAAACTGGTTCCTTGCGACTTCATCGCTCCAGCGATTAGTCACAATGCGTTGGGAGACCACCACAGCAAGCTGTTATCCAACTTCTTTGCTCAGACCGAAGCTTTGGCTTTCGGTAAATCGCGTGAAGAAGTGGAAGAGGAGTTTGCTAAAGCAGGTAAAACTGCGGCTGAAGTGGCGCACATCGTGCCGTTTAAAGTGTTTGAAGGCAACCGCCCGACCAACTCCATCCTGCTGCGTGAAATCACGCCATACAGTTTGGGTCTGTTGATTGCGCTATACGAACACAAAATCTTCACCCAAGGTGCAATCCTGAATATCTTCACGTTCGACCAGTGGGGCGTTGAGCTGGGCAAACAACTGGCTAACCGTATCCTGCCGGAATTGAACGGTAGTGAAGACGTGAAGAGCCACGATAGTTCAACCAATGCGCTGATTAACCGTTTCAAAAACTGGCGCGCATAGGCGAGTTAATGGGTTAAATTAACGTGTAAAAAATGCCATCCCTTGGGATGGCATTTTTGTTTGATTTGGTTCTTCTCTCAAACCTGAAGCACGATATTATATGGAAATCCCCAGATTCCTTGTGGCCTTAACCTTGAATACATACCCTGCGTTTTAGCCAATCCTTTCCTTCCACAAACCGAGTGACCATCATGGCGCACACGGTATTACCGGTGGAATTCAGCAGCGTGGCTGGAACGTCGATGATCGTGCTGATAATCATGATGGTACCGACCAGTTCTGGTGAGAAGCCAAAGACTGAGCAAATCATCAGTTCGCCCGTCATACCACCGCTTGGGATAGCGCCCATGACCGCACCGACTAAGAATGCCACGCTGATAATGGCCGCGATGCTCATGGGATCGCTCATATCCTTATGGAACAGCGTAAACAGAAACACAATTTTGATGATGCCACCAATGACCGAGCCATCTTTATGGGTGTTGGCTCCCAAAGGGATCACGGTTTCAGCGATATCATCGGGTACTCCCATTTTCTTCGTTGCGACCAGATTGGCTGGAATACAGGCTGCGCTTGATGACGTTGCCACGGCGGTAATCGCTGGAGTCAAAACGTTTGACCAGAAAACTTTGACGCCAAGTTTTCCGCCGGCCACGAAGGCATACAGCGTATTTGCGCCGAAGAAGTAGATAACCGTTAGCATCAGATACAACAGAAACGCGTTCAGGTAGCCATTGATAATTTGTGGACCTAAGTGACCTACGGTGGCGGCAAAGTAACAGCCTAAACCTACAGGCGCGGCGTACATGATAATCTTGACCATGCGCAGAATAACGGTCGTACCTGCAGTAAGAAAATCAGCCACTGGTTGGCCTTTTTCACCTGACATTGAGGTCGCCAAACCAAGTAGCACCGAGAAAACAATCAACGGCAGTAGGCTGGATTTAGTAAACAACTGAAGGAAGTCAGGCACCGTGAACGTATTCACGATGATTTCCCCCAAACTTTTACCGTGCGAATCTGGCGCAGGTGGCAAATGGGCAATCAGCGTACTGACGTCTACGTTTTGGAATGGATTATAAATTTGGGTGCCAATGAAGGCGATAACGGCGGCAATGAGCGCGGTGCTAAGAAATACGGCAAAGACCGTCCCCATGATTTTCCCGAGCCGAGCCATTTGCTTCATTTCTGCAATCGACGATGAAATGCTGAGGAACACGAGCGGCACAATGACGACAAACATCAGATTAAGAAACAGATCGCCGATTGGCTGCACGATCGCCGCTTTTTCTCCGAAAATGATGCCGGATAAGCCACCAAGAATAATCCCTAGCAGTAAGCAAATAGTAAAACCGTAATGACGCAGTATTTTCATATTATTTTGTTTCTCAATCGTTGGAACGCCCTGGTATAAGCTACGGCAATGATTCGTTTCTTGGCGAATTTTAGCCGGGTGCCATAGTAAAACGATTAACAAAAAAATGTCGCAAAATGTGGAACTGGTTGGATTTCTCTCAGGGGATTTGGGTATTTATTTTTCACTGGGGATAGACGGCAAAATAGTCATTTTGTTAACTTGATCACATAAACGACTTCAACGGCAAAAGGAACACTAATGCCAGGTAGCAAACAATCGAGCACTATCGCCAAGATTTTACAGTGGATCCTGAACGCGGGGCTGTTGATGCTGGCCGTGATTCTGGTGGTCTTTCTTGGAAAGGAGACATTTACGCTGGGTACGGTGCTGTTTAACGCCAGCGAAACCGCGTCATCCTATCTACTGATCGAAGGGATTGTGATTTATTTTCTCTACTTCGAGTTTATTGCGCTGATCGTGAAGTATTTCCAATCGGGATACCATTTCCCGCTGCGCTATTTTATCTACATCGGCATAACCGCGATTATTCGTCTGATTATTGTTGACCACAAAAACCCGGCAGATACATTGATCTATTCTGCTGCCATTTTGGTGCTGGTGGTTGCGTTATACCTTGCGAATACAGAAAAGCTAAAGCGCGAGTAGAGCTAAAAAGAAAAGGCGGCCAATGGATAAGGCTGGTCACTTAATCGTGATTTTAGGGGAAGTACACCGATGGGGTCGTAGCAGCTTTAGCTGCCGGAGCGCCCCGCGGTGTGCTAGCCCCGTGTATCTCGATCTCTTAAACGATCAGCATTAGGCCAATGGCCGCCAAAGAGGTCATCGCACATGGCTATAACCTCGAGCTAATGATAAAAACGGCAATAACAAAGACACAGGTTTTTCCACGCATTACCCTTTCACACCACCGGACGTCAGTCCGCCTACCAGCCAACGCTGCGCAAGCAGGAATACGGCCGTAATCGGAATGGCCGACAGCACAGCCGCTGCGGCAAAGTCGCCCCACAGGTAGTTTTGCGGATTGAGATACTGCTGCATACCGACTGCCAACGTATAGCTATTCACATCGCGCAACAGCAGGGAGGCAACCGGCACTTCGGTAATCGCGGCAATAAATGACAGAATGAATACCACCGCCAAAATCGGTACCGAAAGCGGCAACAGAACCAAGCGAAACGCCTGCCACGGCGTAGCGCCATCCAGCGCAGCGGCTTCTTCTAGCGAGTTATCGATAGTTTCAAAATAACCCTTAATGGTCCAAACATGCAGAGCAATCCCCCCCATATAGGCAAAAATAACGCCGCCGTGGGTATTTAATCCGAGGAACGGAACATATTGGCCGATACGGTCAAATAAGGCATATAGCGCGACTAAAGAGAGAACTGCAGGGAACATCTGAAAAATCAGCATGCCCTTGAGCAGCGAACTCTTGCCTTTAAATTTCATACGGGCAAAGGCGTAAGCACAGGTAGTGGAAAGCGTGACAATACCCACTGCGGTAATGACGGCGATTTTGATTGAGTTCCATAGCCAAAGCAGAACGGGGAAAGGCGGTGGCGTGACGCTGCCGTCCGCGTTGGTGACGGTCATACCTAACGCTAATTGCCAGTGTTCCCACGAAATTTTCTCTGGGATTAGGCTACCAGTGGCAAAGTTGCCGGAGCGCAACGAAATTGCAATCACCATCAGCAGTGGGAACATGATCATGCAGATAAATGCCAGCATCATCAGATGAGTAAACAGCAGTCGTAAACGCTGGGATTTTGGTTGAACCATTGCCATATCGTGGTCCCTCTCCTTAATCGAAATTCATTTTGCTGGCTTTCAGATTGAGAATCGCCAACGCGCCAACCAACAGGAAAATCAGAGTGGCAATCGCGGCCGCCAGACCAAAGTCTTGTCCGCCACCGCCTTCAAACGCAATGCGGTAGGTGTAGCTGACCAACAGGTCGGTGTAGCCCGCAGGCGTTGAAGTACCCAGCATGTCAGGCCCGCCGTTGGTTAACAGCTGAATCAGAACGAAGTTGTTAAAGTTGAAAGCAAAACTGGCGATCATCAGCGGTGTTAACGGCTTAATCAGCAGCGGTAATGTGATGCGAAAGAAGTTTTGCATCGGCCCCGCACCATCCATTGCCGAAGCCTCATATAAATCGTCAGGAATCGCCTTCAGCAAGCCCATGCACAGAATCATCATGTAGGGGTATCCGAGCCAGGTATTGACGATCAAAATCATACTTTTGGCCGTCAGCGGATCGCTGAACCAAGCGGGTTTGATGCCAAACAGATGACTCAACAGCATGTTGATCTCACCAAAGCTTTGGTTGAACAATCCCTTAAAGATCAATATTGAAATAAACGAAGGAACGGCGTAGGGCAGAATCAGCATCACGCGATAAATAGCTTTACCTTTCAACGCTTCCCACTGAACGACGCAGGCCAATACCATGCCGACGGCGACGGTGAAAACGACGGTCAGCACCGAGAAGATGATGGTCCAAATAAATATGCTGACGAAGGGCTGACGGATACCTTCATCCTGCACCACCCGCATGAAGTTTTTCCAGCCTATCGAGACGGTAAAACCGGGGCTGAGCTGCTCATTCTCCCATTGTCCTTGGGCATTCACCGCCTGATAAAAACCAATGTCGGTGTTAGGGCGATAGAGTGTGCCAGTCTGATTGTTTTTTAGTGTTTCGCCATCTTTTTCAAGTGAGTAGAGCGGGCTTGTGCCAGCGAACTGACGCAGAGAGCTCATGCGTAATTCACTGTTTTGCGGGAGGACTGCCACAATATTATTCAGCGCCTGACGATTCTGAGTAATAACACGTAGAGTGGCTCGCTCTCCGGCGAGTTCTGTGCTTTCTGGCTTCATGGTCAGCCGCTGTTCTTGGGCGCTGAAGCTAAAAGGTTCCGAGATATAAAGCTGGTCGTTTTCGCTGTCGGCGAGCTGTAAGCGCCACTGATTCCCTTCTGGATAGAGACCAAAACCGTAGGTTTTCCCCGTGGTAAATTGTCTCTGCATCAGTACAGATTGCGCACGTTCGAATGTCAGTTGGTTGGTGCTGCTGTAGTTGGTAAACGCAATCGCGATAGTGCAGATCAGAGGAAACAGAACGAATAGCCCCATTCCTGCCAGACCGGGATAGACGTAGCGCCACGCATAGGCTTTACGGTTGGCAAAAATGTATAATCCTGAGCCCAGTAAAACCAGCGTCAGCATGGCGAAAAGATATTCACCCTGTGCATACATCACGATGGTGAGGTAGCCCGTAAATAGACACATTGCGGCGATAACTATCCACTTCAATATGTCACTCTGCCACCATTTATCCGGCTTCGCGATTGGATATTCTGTATGGGATAACGACATAAAACACTCCCTCATTTCTCTTACGCCGAAGGCGGTTACGGACAACTATTTTTCATCTGAAACATACAAGAACTGTCTCCCCCTAGCGCCTTGTGGCGTTAGGGGGCATCTCATGTCAACTACTTGGTCATGCGTTGTTCTGCACCGGTTAATGCTTCTTTCACGCTTTGACGGCCATTCACCGCATTGATGATGGCGCTACGCTCTGCGTACCAGAAAGCGCTCATTTGCGGAATGTTTGGCATAATTTCGCCTTTTTGGGCGTTCTGCATGGTGGCGGCAATCTTAGGATCTTTTTCTAAGGTTTCCTGATAAGACTTCAGCGCGACGGCGCCCAGCGGTTTGTCTTTGTTAATTTGTTCCAGACCTGCGTTGGTCATCAGATAGTTTTCCAGAAACTCGGTGGCCAATTCTTTATTCGGGCTGGCGGCGTTAATCCCTGCGCTAAGCACGCCTACGAAGGGTTTTGACGGATGACCTTTGAAGGTCGGTAACAGCGCGACACCGTAGTTGATGTTGCTCTTATCGATGTTTGACCAAGCCCAAGGACCATTAATGGTCATCGCCGTTTGGCCTTTGTTAAACGCCGCTTCGGCGATGGAGTAATCAGTATCCGCGTTGATATGTTTGTTTTTCACCAAGTCGACGATGAACTGCAAACCCGCCTGAGAGCCCGCGTTGTTCACCCCGACGTCTTTAATGTTGTAGGTGCCGTTGTCGTATTTGAACGCATACCCGCCATCAGCCGCGATAATTGGCCATGTGAAGTACGGTTCTTGTAAGTTCCACATGATGGCGCTCTTGCCTTTTGCACGCAGCTCTTTATCCAGTGCAGGGATCTCCTCCCAAGTCTTTGGTGGTTCCGGCAGGATATCTTTGTTGTAAATCAGCGACAGCGCTTCAACCGCGACAGGATAGGCAATCAGCTTGCCGTTATAGCGTACGGCATCCCAAGTGAACGGATAGAGTTTGTCTTGGAACGCTTTAGAAGGATGGATTTCGGCCAGCAGGCCAGACTGCGCGTAGCCGCCGAAACGATCGTGCGCCCAGAAGATAATGTCAGGTCCATCACCGGTGGCGGCGACCTGTGGATATTTCTCTTCCAGCTTATCAGGATGCTCAACCAGCACTTTAATGCCGGTTTCTTTTTCAAACTTTTTACCGATTTCAGCTAGACCGTTATAGCCTTTATCGCCGTTAATCCAGATAACCAGTTTGCCTTCTTCAATTTTAGCGAACGCGGAAGAGGAGAGAACCAGCGTAGCCAGTGCCGAGAGGGCGAGCGTTCTGATGCCTGATTTCTTAGTCATTATCCAATCCTTCTTGTTCTGTTCTGTCGAGGTATGAGTTTGATGTCTGTCCGGCTTTGCGAGGAAGGCAAAACAGTTCAGATAAGCCGTAGAGCACGAATTCGTTGCTTGACCCCGTGGTTAAGGGATTTCTGATGCAGTGCCATACTCTATTACACGAGATTGCTTCTCATCCTCCCCCCTTCTACGCCCCTAGAGGGTTTCTTGTGATCTGGTTAACACTACCGCCTATTCTGTGGATGTAGGCACAAAATCGCAGGGTTATTTTTGCTAGCAGGATCACGAATTCACTGAAAGGTATGAACTTTTCATTATTAGCCATTCTCTCTCATCCTCCCATCTCCTCCCCCACGAAAAACCTTGTTACGGATGATTACGCTTGCTTGCTTCTCACGCACTATCGGCAGCAATCGATAAGGCGCATCTGCTGAAAACGCATGGCTACGGATTAGGCCAGTGTGAGATGCCGCGTTAGTGGACCTTTTTAGCGAGTGATAGACAGGAGTAACGCATGGCGAGCGTAGCACTGCGCAACGTATATAAGGCTTACGGAGACGTCGTTATTTCTAAAGACGTGAACCTTGAGATTCAGGACGGCGAATTTGTGGTGTTTGTTGGGCCATCAGGCTGCGGCAAATCGACGTTGCTGCGCATGATTGCTGGTTTAGAAGATATCACTTCCGGCGAATTACTCATCGGCGGTAAACGCATGAATGAAGTGCCTCCGGCAGAGCGTGGCATCGGTATGGTGTTCCAATCCTATGCGCTTTATCCGCATCTCTCTGTAGCCGATAACATGTCATTCGGCCTCAAGCTGGCAGGTACGAAAAAAGCGGAAATTACCCAACGCGTTAATCAAGTCTCTGAAGTTCTGCAATTGGCACATCTTCTGGATCGCCGCCCTAAAGCGCTTTCTGGCGGGCAGCGTCAGCGTGTGGCGATTGGACGTACGTTAGTGGCTGAGCCAGACGTATTCCTGCTGGATGAACCGCTATCCAACCTTGATGCCGCTCTACGCGTACAAATGCGTATTGAGATTTCACGCCTGCATAAGCGTTTAGAACGCACCATGATTTATGTCACCCACGATCAGGTCGAAGCCATGACGTTGGCTGACAAAATCGTTGTTCTCGACGGCGGTAGCGTAGCGCAGATTGGCAAGCCTTTAGAGCTTTATCACTATCCGGCTAATCGCTTTGTGGCGGGCTTTATCGGCTCGCCGAAAATGAATTTCCTACCGGTTAAAGTCACCGCCGCTGAGCCGCAGCGTGTGCAAATTGAGTTGCCTAATCGCCAGCAGGTCTGGTTACCCGTGGAAGGAACGAATGTTCAGGTGGGGAGCAACCTGTCTCTGGGTATCCGTCCTGAGCATTTACTGCCAAGCCATGACGCCGAAGTCACTCTTGAAGGTGATGTTCAGGTGGTAGAGCAGTTAGGCAATGAAACTCAAATCCACATTCAAATTCCCGCTATTCGTCAAAACCTTGTCTATCGCCAGAACGACGTGGTGTTGGTTGATGAGGGCGCCAAATTTGCCATTGGCTTGCCACCTGAACGCTGTCATCTATTCCGAGAAGACGGTGTCGCCTGCCGACGGCTGCATAAAGAGCTAGGTGTCTAGCTCTTGGTTAGAGAGTTGTTAGTTAACAATGTGTTGAGTGAGAAAACGTTAGATAGAGAACACTTATAACTTTATGCCGTCAGGCAACCCTATCAGGAGAATGATGATGACTTTGCGCAAGGTACCTTTAGCACTGGCTGTTGCGAGTGCGGTGCTGTCAACACAGGCACTGGCTGTAGATTTCCATGGTTACGCACGTTCAGGTATCGGTTGGACCGCAAGCGGCGGCGAGCAGCAATGTTTCAAAGCGACAGGCGCTCAGAGCAAATACCGTTTGGGTAACGAATGTGAAACTTACGCAGAATTAAAGTTGGGTCAGGAGCTGTGGAAAGACGGCGACAAGAGTTTCTATTTTGACACCAACGTTGCGTACTCCGTGCAACAGACCAATGACTGGGAAGCGACAGATCCAGCCTTCCGTGAAGCCAATATTCAGGCTAAAAACGTTATTGAGTGGGCTCCGGGCTCTACGCTGTGGGCAGGTAAACGCTTCTATCAGCGCCACGACGTTCACATGATCGACTTCTACTATTGGGATATCTCTGGTCCAGGTGCTGGTTTAGAAAATATCGATTTGGGCTTCGGTAAATTGTCTGTGGCTGCAACGCGCAATACTGAAACCGGTGGCTCCACCAATTTCAGCTCTCAGGACCAACGCGACCTGATTAAAGATACCGCGAACGATGTGTATGACGTGCGCTTAGCCGGCTTGGAGACTAACCCTGGTGGTACGCTGGAATTAGGTTTTGACTACGGTCGTTCTAATCCGACCGACGGTTACCATCGTGCGAAAGATGCCTCAAAAGATGGCGTGATGGTGACGGCAGAGCATACTCAGGCGATCTACAGCGGCTTTAACAAATTTGTGGTTCAGTATGCCACCGATTCTATGACCTCAAATAACTCAGGTCACTCTGAAGGTTCCAGCATCAATAACAATGGCCACATGATCCGAATTCTTGACCACGGCGGTATCGACTTCAACGATAAGTGGGCATTGATGTACGTGGGTATGTATCAGGACATTGATCGTGATGATAAGAACGGCACCACATGGTACACCGCAGGTATTCGCCCGATGTACAAATGGACGCCAATCATGAGCACCCTGTTGGAATTTGGCTATGACAACGTGAAATCTCAGCGTACCGGCGACAATAACAACCAGTACAAAGTGACGTTGGCACAGCAATGGCAGGCTGGTGACAGTATTTGGTCTCGTCCAGCCATTCGACTGTTCGCAACCTACGCTAAATGGGATGAGAAATGGGGCTACGCCACGAAAGACGACACGGGTTATAGCGATGGCGTCGCGTACAACGATAACAATACCCATAAATTCAGCCGCGGAAACGACGATGAAGTCACCTTCGGCGCACAGATGGAAGTTTGGTGGTAACAGTTGTTTGACGGCGGCGGAATTATTCCGCCGCACTTCATTGGGTTCGGCCACGTTCTTGCCACTGTGGCCGAGCCATCTCTAGGTGGGGCTCTACAATGAAAAATAAAATGAAAAGCAAAATGAATAATAAAATCAAAGCTGTCATGACAAAAAATATCGTCGCTTTGAGCGTCGCCTTAGCGATGTTCAGTGCAATGCCGCTCAGCGCTCAGGCTGAGAGCACTATCCAGCCAGCGAACGTTGCGACGGCTCCAGCGATCCCAACCGCAACGCTGCAACAATTGCCATGGGAGCCACTGGTTCCACCGGTAACCAAAACGGCAATGCTTAACGGCAGCAGTGCGCAACTGCACGTAGGCGATATTCAAGGTGCTGTCGGCGCGTTTACTCTGCCTGCCGATCGCGGATCGCTAGAAATAACGATCAGTAGTTTAGTGGACGCCAAGAAAGTGTATGCGCCAAGCGTGATGGTTCTGGACGAAAATATGCGCCCAGCGGCGTTTTATCCCAGCAGCTATTTCAGCTATCAGCAACCGGGTGTCATGAGCGGCGATCGCTTGGAAGGTACATTAAAACTGACGCCAGCTTTGGGCCAAAAGCAGATCTATATGGTCATCTACACCACGTCTCAGGATCTGGCAAAAACAACGCAGATGGTTGATCCGGCTAAAGCCTATGCCGCTGGCGTTGGCAATGCAGTGCCCAATATTCCCGATCCGATCGCGATCCATCAGTCTACCGGCACGATCAAGATCAAAGTGAAAGCAGAGCAAAACACTGGCAACGTGATGATCGGTGGGATCTTGCCTATGGCACCCAAAGAACAGCCGGTCGTCGTAGGCTCTAGTGCTCCGGTTTCGACGCCGATAGCCGCTCCTGCTAAGCCGGCGCAGCCAATGCTTAAAGACACTGATGAATATTTCAATAGCGGTATTCGTGCTGCCGTTAAGGGCGGGGATATTGATAAGGCATTGAAACTGATGAATGAAGCGGAACAATTAGGTTCAACCACTGCCCGTGAAACCTTTATCCGTAGTGTGAAAGGCAAGGGGTAAACCCACGCTGCGGAAGCTGGCTCTTTGACTGGGTGTCCTTTGGGGCACCCTTTTTTGTTTTTCAGCTGAATCCAATCCTGCAATTGTTATCAAACTGATCATCTATTGCTACTGCTCTGCCTACACAGCGTAAACTGAGTTACAATGACCATCCAATTTTCAGCGTGGGCGAGGGCTGGCGCTATTTTCAGCTTTGGAGTCACCGGAATGGCAGATTGTCATCCGTCGTTGGACGTAACTCATTGGCACCCTATCCATGAAGTCAGTTTAACTGCGACGCAGCAGAGCTGGCTGGGGGAATGCCAGTCTATGACCGCTCGTTTTGAACGTCACTGTGGCAAAGTCACCATCGTTCCGCAGCGCGAAGGCTTTATCGGCGTAGACTCTTTAGGTGAGGAACTCACCCAGCTTCCTGATTGTGAGCGCTTTTGGCTACGCGAGGTTTTATTGTGTGGTGATAATGTGCCTTGGCTATTTGGTCGCACACTCATACCTGAAACCTCACTGACGGGGGAAGAGGTCTCTTTGCTCACGCTCGGTACGGTTCCACTGGGTCGTTATTTGTTCAAGGCCGCAGAGCTGACGCGTGACTTTATTCAGGTTGGTGAGCAGGGTGAGTTATGGGCGCGGCGTAGCCGTTTACGTTTATCAGGTAAACCTTTGTTGTTAACCGAACTTTTTTTGTCTGAGTCTCCGTTGTATGGTGTTAATAATGAATTGTAGTGTCGTCATCATTGGAATGAATGACTGGAGGGATTCGTGACTCAAACCAAGTGGCAGGCCTATTGTCGCCTGATGAGAATTGATAAGCCTATTGGTTCGCTGTTATTGCTTTGGCCAACATATTGGGCTCTGTGGCTGGCGGGTGGTCAAGTTCCCAGTCTGAAGCTGCTGGTGGTCTTTACGCTGGGCGTATTTTTCATGCGAGCGGCTGGCTGTGTGGTCAATGATTTTGCCGATCGACGCGTCGATGGGCATGTAAAACGCACCGCGCAGCGTCCACTTCCCAGTGGGGCAGTGACGGAAAAAGAGAGTAAAGCCTTATTTGTCATTCTGGTGCTGATCTCTTTTGGGCTGGTTTTAACGCTGAATGCGATGACGATCTGGCTATCGGTTGCTGGGTTGGCGCTGGCATGGGTTTACCCGTTTATGAAACGGTTTACTCATTTGCCGCAGGTTGTATTGGGCATGGCGTTTGGCTGGTCAATTCCAATGGCGTATGCCGCCGTTAGCGAGAGTTTGCCTCTGAGCTGCTGGCTGTTGTTCTTGGCGAATATTTGCTGGACAGTTGCCTATGACACCCAATATGCGATGGTTGATAGAGATGATGATCTGAAAATCGGTATTAAATCGACGGCGATCCTGTTTGGTCGTTTCGACAAGCTGATTATTGGTCTACTGCAGCTGGCGACGCTCTTGTTGATGGTGTGGATTGGTTATCTCAACCAGCTAAGCGGTGCTTATTATTGGGGGATTCTGCTGGCGGGCGCGCTGTTTATCCATCAACAAAAGCTGATTGCACAGCGCGAACGTATGCCGTGTTTTCAGGCTTTCCTCAATAATAACTATGCGGGTTTAGTGCTGTTTATCGGTATCGTACTTTCGATTTGGTCGTAAATATGCCGTGACATGCATATATAAAAAAGGCGCCTATAGGCGCCTCTTTTATATCGAAGATCGACGATCGATTAATCGTCTTTCTCTTCTTCTTTCACTGCTTCTGTTTGCGCTGGAGGTAAGGTTTCTATCTCTGGTGCGCTGACGCTTTCGATGGTGAGCTTAATCTCTGGCGTAATCATTGCGCTCAGTAGATTATAAATTTCCATCGTGTGTTCGGGTATCGCATCGCCAACGTCGTTGATATAACCTTCGGAACGCAAGGTTCCCACCAGCGTTGCAAAAACCGCTTTATCGAAGAACTCCGGTGCATTAATACCGTGCAGTACCGATAAACGCTGCGCCATAATACGGCTCTCTTTTTCTAGTGCACCACGGCTAATGCTTGGATTTGCACTGAGCAGAGAGAAGGTAATCGCATAACGCTGCAGTGTTTCGCGTACGCCTGCAGCTAACAGCTGTAGGGTACGAATACGGCCCGGATTCATCACCAGTTCATCACCTTGGGCGCAAATCAACTGCTGACGGCATAGCTCGGTGATAATCGGCTCAATAACCATCGGCAAATCACTGCGCTCATGATGTAAGAAAAGTTCTTCTTTCAGCATTGGGTACAGCAGATCGACCTGACGCAGCAACTCCGTGCGCGAAATGCGGTTATGGTTCATCACCATATTTGCAATCAGCGACGGCAGCACCAGCATGTGCTGAATGTTGTTGCGATAGTAAGTCATCAATACGGCCTGTTCACGTGGCAGTATGATGAGTTCACCGATGTTATCTTTTTCCACTTCAAACTTGTCCATCTGTAGTGCGTGTTGCAGCAACTCTTCAGGCGTTTGATTTGGCGTCGTCGCATCTTCAGCGTAAGGTGCGTTACGCAGCAATTGCAGGTAGCAATCCAACTGCTCTAGCAACTGCTCGCGAGTTAATGCACGCTGGCGTGAAGCGAGTAATGCGGTTGAACACAGGTTCATCGCATTAGCTGCTGCCGACTTGTTGATGTTCACCATCACGGTATTCGCAATCGCGTTAACCGTTGGGGTCAGCCAGCTTGGGCGTTGCGCTTCGATGGGATCAATGGATTCACGCCATTCAGGAACATGCTGGTTCAGCCAGTTGTTAATCGGGATTGGCTCACCAAAGTTCACATAGCCCTGTCCTAGGTTACG
Source organism: Hafnia sp. HMSC23F03 (assembly GCF_001816025.1). Lineage (NCBI taxonomy): Bacteria > Pseudomonadati > Pseudomonadota > Gammaproteobacteria > Enterobacterales > Hafniaceae > Hafnia > Hafnia sp. HMSC23F03. Next base: position 478,461 of record NZ_KV824214.1, on the reverse strand, counting down.
CAGCTTACGCAGTCCGCGAACCATTTGAATCAGGCTTTCTTTTTCTTTGGTTGCCCCGCGCAGCTCTTTGGCATAGGTTGCCACTTCCATCACATGCTCATAACCGATATATACCGGAACCAGCGTGATTGGACGTTTTCCACCGCGTAGCATGGCTTGAATGGTCATTGCCAGAGTACCGGTTTTCGGTTCAAGCAAACGTCCGGTTCGTGAGCGACCACCTTCCATAAAGTATTCAACGGAATAACCACGGCTAAACAGCTCGCCGAGATATTCACGGAATACGGTGGAATAGAGTTTGTTGCCTTTAAACGTACGACGAATAAAGAACGCACCTAAGCGGCGGAAAATCGGCCCTGCTGGCCAGAAATTCAGATTTATCCCTGCCGCGATATGCGGTGGAACCAAGCCTTGGTGGTAGAGCACGTATGACAGCAACAGATAGTCCATGTGGCTGCGATGGCAAGGCACATAAACGATTTCGTGGCCGTCTTGCGCAAGCTTACGCACACGCTCGGCGTTGTGAACGTTGATCCCTTGATACAAACGGTTCCACGTCCAGCTCAGCACGCGGTCAGATAAGCGTACGGCTTCATAGGTGAAGTTCGCGGCAATCTCTTCCATCAAGGCAACGGCGTTTTGCTGAGCCTTTTCACGAGAGATTTTCTTGCTGCGCGCTTCATCTTCAACCGCTTTTTCAATCGCTTTGGATGAGAGCAGTTTATTAAACAGCGCCTGACGATCCGGTAGGCTTGGGCCTACGGCGGCTAAGCGTTGGCGAGAGAAATGCATACGCGCCACGCGCGCCAGTTTTTGCGCGATGGTTTGGTCAGTGCCGTGCTCATCTGCCATATAACGCAGTGAGACTACGTTTGAGAAGCGGACAAAACTGTCACGTCCCAGCCAGATAACGGCAAAGAATTTCTGAACGCCGTTAAGCAAACGCAGTTGTGGCGCGCCGTTGTGGCCTTCGCGGCCAGGAGAGCGACCAAACATAACCGACACCGGGATCATTTGGATATCCAGTGCAGGGTTGTTGCGATGCAAGTCTAAATAGTCGTGGAACAGTTTGACGGATTCTTGCTTTGGCGCGTAATAACGGAATACACGCGGACCATCGTCAATGAAGACGTAGCGTGGCAATATAGTGCCGTCAATTTCATTATCGTCGAGTGGATCAGGCAGGTCCTGAGCCAAACAACGATCGCGGAAGGTCAATAAATCCGCTTTTGAGTTATAGGGCAAGACATACAGCACCGGACGGGTGGTGTCTAAACGTAGCTCCGCTACTGGTTCTGAAGGGATTACCTTACTTTTAACCAGCAGCTTTAGCGGTAGATTCAATAACTTATAGTAAACTTTACGCCAACCTGACATAAAACAGAAAGCCTCTTGTTAGCCATTCGCCGAAAGGATACCAGAAACACTGGTTGAGATCTGTGGTGATGATTGCATGAGAAGTCGCTAAAATTGCTATATCCGTCATATTTCGCGTTGCACCCGCGTTAGTTGCAGCGCGAATTGTAAGGGTACATACCTATAAATCTTTTATGGAAATAAAATGAATAGTACTACCGGATTGACTCGAATTGTGAAAGCTGCCGGTTACTCGGTAAAAGGACTGAAAGCGGCGTGGAAACATGAGGCAGCGTTCCGTCAAGAATTGGGGCTGATGATTGTCGCCGTTGTGATTGCAGCATGGCTTGATGTCACTATTGTAGAACGCATCTTGTTGGTTGGTTGCGTCACGTTGGTGGTTATTTTGGAAATTGTTAACAGCGCTATTGAAGCGGTTGTTGATCGTATCGGTTCTGAGTTTCATGAGCTTTCCGGTCGTGCCAAAGATATGGGGTCGGCCGCTGTTTTTGTTGCCCTGTGGCTGTCTGCATTTATCTGGGTCAGTATCCTCTGGGGACACTACATGTAATGTAAGTGTGTGCTTACATCCATAATAATTAAGGCCACCCTTGGGTGGCCTTAATGTTAAGCAAGACATGTCGCTGAGTGATTAGCTCCACAGCGCCAGAATTGGCCAGCCAACCAATAGCAGCAGAGTGATGTAAATCACGCCGAAGATGGCACCTAAACGCCAGTAGTCTTTGGATTTCACATAGCCGCAGCCATAAATGATAACGCCCGGTCCCGTTGCATATGGGGTCAAACAACCCATGATACCGATGGACAGTACCAGCAGGATACACAGGTGCTCCATTGGCACGCCTGGGATACCTTTACCCACAGCCAGAATCACTGGCAGCATAGTGGCAGTGTGTGCAGACAGACTTGCAAACAAATAGTGAGCAAAGTAGAACACCAGTACCAGCACAATCACGGTCGCATTTGGTGAGAAGCCTTCCAAATGGGTGCTCATGGTATTCGCAAACCAGTCGATGAAGCCTGAACGAGTCAGGCCGTTAGCCATCACGACCAGAGTCGCCAAGTTAACTAAAGTATTCCATGCGCTGTTGTACTTGGTGATGTCTTTCCAAGGAACCACGTGCAGTGCCAGCATGAGTGAAACGGCCAGCATACCTACCGCAGTAGCGTCAATAAAATCGCCGCCGAATACCCATAGACCCAAGCTCAGTAGGACCAAACCAATCAGAGTGATTTCTTTGCGGGTTAGGCGACCCATTTCTTTCAAGGCTTCACCGGCCCAGCTAGACACTTCTTCACTATGAGTCACTTCAGGCTTGTACAACACATAAGACAGCCATGGAGCGACGATCAGCAAAATAAGGCCTACAGGCAGGAAGCTCAGGAACCATTGCAGCCAGCTAATCTGAATTCCCGCAATTTTGTTGACGAATTCTAGGCCCAGTACGTTAGGCGCAGCGCCGGTAACGAACATAGAAGAACTCAGGCTGGTACTGATTACCATCATCCACATCAGGTAACCGCCGATACGACGTGATGAGGGATCGTTCGGGAAGGATTTAAACAGTGGCGGTAGGTTCTTGATAACCGGGAACACGGTACCACCGGTACGCGCTGTGTTCGACGGCGTGAACGGCGCCAGCATAATATCAATGATGACGATGGCGTAGCCGAGAGTAAGTGTTCGCTTACCCATGAACTTAACCATGAACAGGGCGATACGGCGACCGAGTCCGGTGACTTCGTATCCCAGTGCAAAGATGAATGCGCCAAACACCAACCATACGGTGGTACTGGAGAATCCGGCTAGGCCCCATTTCAATGCTTTGCTGCTGGCATCAAAAGCGGGATCGGCCAACTCTTTAGCGTCAAAGAGCACGTATTGGCTAGCAATAACGCAGATGGTTACCGCAATAAAGCTGATTGCCGTGGCGGGAATAGGTTCTAAGATCATCCCGACTATCATCGCGACGAAAATAGCAAAGTAATGCCATGCCTGTGGAGGCATACCATCAGGTACGGGAATGAGTAGCATTATTGCCATAACGGCGAGTGGTGCTATCAACTTCCATATCTTATCTTTTGAAACAGACATAACTGATTCTCCAAGAAGGAACTTTTAATGATTAATGTTGATAATTTAAGTGCGAAATTTGAGCTAAAAACCAGGTGATAATCAGCAGATCGGCGCTACCGCCCGCGCTGAGATTGCGTTGAATGCATTCCTGGTCGAAATCATGTAGATGTCTGAGATCGGAGGGTTGGCGAATGCCGCCCTGACACAGCAATGCTTTAGCGCGCTGTTGTAGCCAACTAAGGCCACTTGGACCGCCGCGTGAGGCCACGTTGGTGTCACCGTTGTGTGCCATCAGCACCAGCAGCGTATCCAGTAAGGCCAACTCCGGGTCGATACCCTGCGCTAAGCGGTCGCGATAATGTGGGAGTGCTAACTGAATAACTAACGGATAACCGGCTTCTGCTTCGCCGCGAGCGCCAGTAAGACCAAGCTGCCGGAAGAGACGCTGTCCTGCGGTTTGCGATGGTTGGTTTTTATGGTTATTCATCGTGTTTTGCAGTTCACGCTCTGTCAGCCCACGGCAAAATGTGGCGGCGGTGCTACAGATCAGTTCCGGTGTGATAGGCCGTTGCAAGGTGTGTAAACGGCCAATTGCAGCGCATAGCAACCCCAAAGAAAAAATGCTGCCTTTATGGGTATTGACGCCCGCAGTTGCGCGAAACATATCGGTTTCGCAGGCGATGCCGATTGGGCGCAGACCGGTCAATACGTCGACTGCGGGGAGATTCGCGCTACAGGCACCAAACTCAATGAAACGAGGCAGCCATTGACGAATAGCCAATGCGCTGCGGTGGAAATCTTCCAGCGCCATATCTTTATGGGCGCCGCAGTTATTACGATCGACCAAGCCCGGTTTTGGCGTGAGGTTTACCTCAGCCAACATGGCGCGGTAAGCAAGCTCGCTGTAATAAGCAACGGAATGCTCATCAATAGCGGTGCAATCAGACGGCTGCTGCTTTATCGGCATCATGCAGTAATGCCTCCATGCGGGTGATCAAATCAGGAATCGGATGTGCCCGTTCGCGAGCGCATAGTGCGGCTTCGCGGTTGCACAGCAAACAGGTGCGGCTAGGCAGTGAAAAATCACGACGCGACAGAATTTTTCCTAGCGGATTCAGTACGTCGATGTCCCATAAACGGCCAAGCAATTGTTCATGCTCCAGCGCGATCATGGCTTCTTTCACGATGCGCGCGGGCGCATCGATGGCGAGCAGCCCCTCAGGGCCAGTCGCCAATGCAAAAGAGGCCTGCTCCTTGATCTCCCAACCTGATTGTTCTGCCCGCTGGCATAACGCTTTCAGACCGTGATTAAAGATTTTTCGTGTCATCACGCTATCTTTAATCGGCCCTGGAGCGACCACGGTAAACGAGATCAGGGTAGAGGTATGGCGCGCCAGCCACTCCGTCTGTCGGGACTGCCTGCATTCACGGCTGAATAGCAGTTCCGGCAATGTCACGGTGTGGCTGGTCGCCAAAGTTGGGAGCAGGTAAAACATGGTTTATTCCTTAACCTGACGAACCACGTCGATCACGGAACCATCGCGATAGCGCACTACGGCGATCACACGGTCAGTGAATTCGATAGCGCGAGGCTGTCCGGTAAGGATTTGCGCACGTTCGCGTAACCATTCGATAGACACCACTTTTAGACCTGCGGCTTTCAAACGATCGGCTAACTCTGGGCGCGCTGGGTTTACCGCAATACCGTGGTCAGTAACCAAAATGTCGACGCTGGAGCCCGGCGTAACGCAGGTTGTGACTTCGTCAACCAGTGTAGGAATGCGGCCACGTACCAGTGGCGCAACGATGATAGACAGGGCCGCAGCAACCGCTGTGTCACAGTGACCACCGGATGCACCACGTAAAACACCGTCAGAACCGGTGAGCACGTTAACATTGAAGTGAGTGTCCACTTCGAGCGCACTCAGCACCACCACGTCTAAGCGGTCAACGGAAGCTCCTTTTGAACCCCAATTGGCATACTGGTTAGCGCTGATTTCGATGTGGTTTGGATTACGTGCCAAAGACTCTGCGGCTGCACGGTCAAAGCTCTGCACATCCAGCAGTTTCTTAATGAAGCCTTTTTCATGCAGATCGACGATGGTGGAGGTAATCCCCCCCAGTGCGAAGCCGGCATGAATGTCGCGGCTACGCATCTTGTCTTCGAGGAAACGGGTTACCGCAAGAGAGGCACCGCCTGTACCAGTTTGCAGTGAAAAACCCTCTTTGAAGTAGCCGGAGTTCACCACCACGTCGGCAGCGCTGCGGGCGATCAGCAGTTCGCGTGGGTTTGACGTCATACGGGTAGCATCTGCACCGATCTTATCGGCATCGCCGACCTGATCAATTTGCACGATCAAATCGACTTGATCCTGCATGATGCTGGCTGGATTGTGCGGATACGGCAGCAAGGCTTCCGTCAGCAGAACCACTTGCTTGGCGTTCTCTGCATCGACTTTCGCATATCCGAGCGAGCCGCAGCAGGCTTTACCTGTGTAGCCGTTGGCGTTACCAAACGGATCGCAAGCCGGAACCCCAAGGAATGCCACGTCAATATTCAGCTCACCGCTTTCAACCAGATGAACACGGCCACCGTGTGAGTGAATTTGTACCGGCTCATCCAGCAGACCGCGGGAAATTTCTTCCGCCAACGGGCCACGCAGACCGGAGGTATAAACACGGCTGACAACGCCGTTACGGATATGATCAACCAATGGTGCATGGCAGTCGCTTAATGAGCTAGAGGCCAGCGTTAGGTTTTTGAAGCCCATCTGCGCGATAGTAGCCATCACGAGATTGAGCGTCAGATCGCCACCGCGGAAAGCGTGATGGAAAGAGATGGTCATACCGTCATGTAGACCAGAGCGGCGAATCGCCTCTTCCAGCGTGGAGCACAGTTTCTTATCGCGTGGCTTTTGTGCCTGCAGATTTAATTTTGAAACGTTTTTATAGCTTGGCAGATCGCTTTCAGTTTGGCGGGCATAAGCCGAAACGCGTTCCTGTCGTTGAAGAAGTTCTTTTTTCTGAGTCATTTTTTTCGCCTTATTCTTCACGGATGCCAGAGAGTTCTGCGCGAGACAGAACCAGACGCGCACGTTCAATCACAGGGCTATCAACCATTTTGCCGTTCAGTGAAACAACGCCACGGCCTTCACGCGCTGAAGCTTCCGCGGCTTCCACAACGAGCTTGGCGTGATCGACTTCTTTCTGAGTTGGGGCGTACAGGTTATGCAACAGCTCGATTTGACGCGGGTTGATCAGCGATTTGCCGTCAAAACCCAGCTGTTTGATGTGCGCAGCTTCACGTAAGAAGCCTTCTTCGTTGTTAGCGTCGGAATAGACGGTATCGAAAGCCTGAATGCCAGCGGAGCGTGCGGCCTGCAAAATGGAGCAGCGGGCAAACAGCAACTCAACGCCTTCAGGAGAACGTTCGGTGCGCAGGTTGCGTACATAGTCTTCGGCGCCAAGTGCGATACCAATCAGGCGTGGAGAGGCATGAGCGATAGCAACTGCCTGAGTGATACCCTGTGCGGATTCAATCGCAGCCAGCAGACCTGTGCTGCCCACTTCACGGCCACATTCGGCTTCGATACGTGCAATTTCGTTTTCGATATCGATAACGTCCTGTGCTGTATCGGTTTTTGGCAAACGAACGATATCAGCGCCACCGCGAACGACGGCTTCTAAATCGGCTACACCATATTCAGAGTCCAGCGCGTTGACGCGTACGATGGTTTCGATGTCTTGATACAGTGGATGTTGCAAAGCGTGATAGACCAAACGGCGAGCGGCATCTTTTTCACGCAGCACGACGGAATCTTCGAGGTCAAACATCAGCGCATCGGCATGATAAATAAAGGAGTTGCTCACCATTGCCGCATTGGCACCTGGAACAAACAGCATGCTGCGGCGAGTGCGGGATTTACGCTCTTGAGCGATACGAGAAATCATGCGCGATCCTCCCAAGGTAAATTTTTAACATCGCTGGCGCGTACTAACAGCGTTTCTAGGCGAGCACGTAGAATGCAATCCAGCGCACCTTTGTCATCAACGATCAGTTGGACGCCGCGGATGTCATGGCGCTCAAGAATCTCCAGCACCGTTGCGCGAATAGCATCGCCGAACTGTTTTTGAACGCTGCTGCTGATTTGCAGGTCAATGTCCTGTGTATCTATGGGCGCGATGCGCACCATTACGTCGCTAGACTCGAGAGTGCCTGCGACGGCTGCGTGAGTTATCTTCATTTTTCACCTGTTGCTAATGCGGATTCCTGCGGCCGGTCAGTCACGTTTTCTGAGCGAGGAACGAGCAGGCGTTGTAAATAAGCGCGGGTCGCTTCAGGCACTAAAGGCGTGATGGCCGGAAGATCTTTTTGCACCAGCAGTTTGCGTACCCACGAGGCAGAGATCGCCGTGTCGTGGTAGCGCAAACGCTCTATTTCCACCAGTTCAATCGGCGGAGCAGACAGAGACGGCGTCTCTAGCCAGTGGCGCATGTCACGGTTGTATTTGGCTGTGACTTCACAGTACGGTTCGGTACCGACAAAACGGTGGGTAATACCCAGCGCGGGAGCCAAATACTGACGAAAAATTTTTAAGTCGATTTCGGTGTAACAATCATCGACTACGCCTTGTTCCTTGATGAAGTAGCAAGGGAAAGTGGCGCGGGAAATGATGTATTCAGAACCACGGTGCACCGTTAGGTTCTTGATGTCTGATGTCCCTGCGCGTACCAGTTCAAGGCGATCTTCATAAGGGAAACGCGAGGTATCTTCTTTCACTAAAAACAGATGTAGCCAGTCACATTGGGCGGCTGCCTGTTGCACCAAATAACGATGTCCGTTAGTAAACGGATTTGCATTCATTACGATGCTGCCAATTTTATTGCCGTCATGGCGCAGTGTGGTTAGGTAGCTGGCATAGCGTTGAATACGCGTCGCGCTGTTTTCCATTAACACCATAATATTTGGCACGCTGGTGACGGTATAAAACCCGCATTGCTTAAACAGCGCTTCGTTCTGGGTTTTTGTGTATATAAATAAATGAGTACAGTGTTTCTCATAGGCCAGATTTATTAATTCGGTGGCCAGTGTGAGTGCTAAGCCCTCACCGCGTACAGATTCACTGATGGCTACACATTTAATGATATTGCCCGCGATACCGCCGCAGGCGATTAGCTGGTCATCACGGGTGACGGTAATAAACATTTCCACGGTGGAATCAATACTCAGGCCATTTTCTCGCAGAAAATGAGCGATAGTCGCGATCTTCTTATTTTCAGAGCGCTTTACCTGAGAAAATACGGTATTACCAAACATAGATATTCCTGTTAGCTGCCGCACGTATGCATAGCGATCACAATTGTTGTGATTTGTTGCATATTAATAACGTTTTATTTTCAATTGCTCGTTGCAACGCTTTAATCTTTTTAGTTTATATTTGTGCGACGACATAATGATCGTAAGGAGTATTAGGGCGGGAAATCTTGACCTATTTCACAAAGAGTTATCAGATTTAAATAGACTTAATGGTTTTTATTTTCTTAATTAATTTTAATTGAATTAATGGAGTGGTTTTTATTTGTTTAATTGATTTAATCTGCGGAATCTGCAACGATCTAATCCGTTGTAGGTAGAAAACAAGGAAACAAATTCATTACATTTCCCTGATACCAGCTCACTTTTCTAGCCTAAAAAAGAGGAAATACCGATGTTCGGCAGACCAAATGTTAAAGAGTTTAGGTTTTTTAGCCGCCTCGCATTTCCTTTACGAATCTTTCTCTTATTGCTTCTGGTTTCGACGTTATTAATTGCCGCCTTAGGCAAATATCTTTCGGCTTCCTTTGAAGATTATCTGAGTAACCATGTTCGTGATATGGCAATGAATCAGGCTAAGATCATTGCCTCAATCGACAGCGTTGTCACGGCCGTTAAAAATAGAGATACCAAACGTCTCGCAATCATTGCCGATAAACTCGGTACGGGCTCCGATTTTGACTATGTGGTTATTGGCGACAAAAACTCCATCCGTCTGTATCACCCCAACCCGGCCAAGATCGGCTATCCCATGCAGTGGAGTAAGCCTGGTGCGTTAGCGCGCGGAGAAAGTTACTTCATTACAGGAAAAGGCTCAATTGGTATGGCTATGCGTGCTAAAACGCCTATTTTTGATGAGCATGGCAACGTGATCGGTGTAGTTTCACTGGGATATTTAGTCAGCAAAATAGACAGTTGGCGATTAGACTTCTTATTACCGATGGGCGGCGTCTTTGTCTTAATTTTGATTATCCTGATGCTACTGTCATGGATGTTTGCCACCCATATTCGGCGACAAATGCTAGGTATGGAACCCCATCAAATTGCTCGGGTGGTTCGCCAGCAAGAAGCCTTGTTTGGCTCGGTATATGAAGGATTGATAGCTGTCGATCCAGATGGTTTGATTACTGCAATCAATCGTAACGCACGAAAAATGCTCGGTTTAAGTTCGCCGGGTAGGCAATGGCTAGGAAAACCGATCGGTGATGTTGTCGAACCTGCGGGGTTTTTCACGGAACAAATCGAAGAAAAACGTCAGGATGTCATTTGCACTTTTAATGGTCTAAGTGTGATTGCTAATCGTGCAGCGATACATTCAGGAAATGAGCTGTTGGGTGCCATCATCAGTTTCCGTAGCAAAGATGAAATTAGCACGCTGAATGCTCAGCTCACGCAGATCAAACAGTATGTCGAAAGTTTGCGCACACTGCGTCACGAACACCTGAACTGGATGTCGACGCTCAACGGTCTGTTACAAATGAAAGAATATGATCGTGCTTTGGCAATGGTAAAAGGTGAGTCGCAAGCACAGCAGCAGCTTATTGATAGCCTGCGCGGCTCATTTGACGATCGACAAGTCGCAGGGCTTTTGTTTGGCAAAGCACAGCGAGCGCGTGAGCTTGGCTTGACCTTAAACCTGATAGAAGGAAGCCAGCTGCGCCAGTTGCCAGCAGGACTTGATAGTACTGAATTTGCTGCCATCGTGGGAAATTTGCTCGACAATGCTTTCGATGCCAGCTTGAAGAATCCGCAAGGTAATAAAACCATTGAGCTGTACCTTAGCGATGAAGGTGATGATGTCATCGTGGAAGTGGCCGATCAGGGATGTGGCGTTCCAGAGTCTTTACGTGAGGCTATTTTTGAGCAAGGCGTAAGTACTAAAACCGAGGATGCGGGTGAGCACGGCATCGGACTCTATCTGATTGCCAGCTATGTTGGCCGCTGCGGTGGGGTAATTACGCTGGAAGACAACGAACCTTGTGGCACTTTATTTTCCGTATTTATTCCTAAAGTGAAAAAGACTTATGACACAACCAATAACGATTCTAATAGTTGAAGACGAAACGCCGTTGGCAGAAATGCACGCGGAATTTATTCGCCATTTTCATGGCTGTGGGCAGGTTTGGTTAGCGGGAAATCTCGCGCAGGCCAGAATGATGGTCGAGCGTTTCAAGCCAGACCTGATCCTGCTTGATAACTATTTGCCAGATGGAAAAGGTATCACCCTGCTGCATGAGCTGACTCAGGCTCGATTCCCTGGTGGGGTGGTGTTCACCACGGCTGCCAGCGATATGGATACCGTTTCTGATGCAGTACGCTGCGGTGTCTTTGACTACTTGGTAAAACCGATAGCTTATGAGCGTTTAGGCCAAACTTTAGAGCGTTACCATCAGCGGATGCGAATGCTGGCAAGTAACAATAGCGCTAGCCAGCGCCAGATTGATGACATGTTTAATGCCTATGCGCGCGGCGAACATAAAGAAGAGTTGCCTGTCGGTATTGACGCGCTGACTTTAGATAAAGTGCAGGGGCTGTTTGCCGATCTTGATGCTCGCCATACTGCTGAAACTGTGGCGCAGGAGCTGAAACTCAGCCGTACGACGGCACGACGTTATTTAGAGTTTTGTGCAGGACGGCACATGATCATGGCAGAAATCGTATACGGCAAAGTTGGGCGTCCGCAACGAACTTATCGCGCACTGGAAACTGTAAAAAACAGTTAATTTATTCACGGGAAATGGGTGGATATTGACTCTAAAAATACAAAAAGTGTGCGGTTAGGGCCAATCAGATGCGGTACGGTTCAATCTTTATGTATTTCACGGTTTCAAAATGGCCGCCACCTGTATATACTCACAGCAAAACTGTATAAACAAACAGGTGGTGGAATGAAAGCACTTACAGCCAGACAGCAGGAAGTCTACGATCTGATTCGTGACCATATTGAACAAACTGGCATGCCGCCAACGCGTGCTGAAATCGCACAGCGTTTGGGATTCCGCTCTCCTAATGCGGCAGAAGAACATTTAAAAGCGTTACAGCGCAAAGGTGTTATTGAGATTGTGTCCGGTGCTTCACGCGGCATTCGTCTGTTGATGGAAGATGAAACCGGTCTGCCGCTCATTGGCCGAGTCGCTGCCGGTGAGCCTCTGTTAGCACAGGAACATATTGAAGGCCACTATCAGGTCGACCCTTCATTGTTTAAGCCTAATGCCGACTTCTTGCTGCGCGTTAATGGAATGTCGATGCGTGATATCGGTATTTTAGACGGCGATTTACTGGCCGTGCATAAAACCCAAGATGTGCGTAACGGACAGGTTGTTGTTGCTCGTATTGAAGACGAAGTGACGGTTAAACGTTTGAAAAAACAAGGCAACATTGTTCAGCTACTGCCGGAAAACAGCGATTTTGAACCGATTGTGGTTGACCTACGTGAACAAAACTTCACGATTGAAGGTCTGGCCGTTGGTGTTATCCGCAACGGCGACTGGATCTAAACTTCTCGCTATTGTGTTTGTGGTAACGCCGATAGACTAAGCCCCTTATTTGGGGCTTTTTCTTTATTGGGGGAAGGCTGACAAGTGGATGTGGGATGACGTTAAAAAATGAAATTACTGACACCAACCGATAAAGCGCTATGGGTTCTTGCGCTGCCGATGATCTTATCGAATATCTCAGTTCCGCTTTTGGGGCTGGTTGATACCGCAGTTATTGGTCATTTGGATAGCCCTGTCTATTTGGGCGGTGTTGCCGTAGGTGCGATGGCGACATCCTTCCTTTTTATGCTGCTGTTGTTTTTACGAATGAGCACCACGGGGCTGACTGCACAGGCATTTGGCGCTGGCGATAAAACGGCGCTAGCCCGTGCATTGGTTCAGCCTTTGCTACTGGCTTTGCTGGCGGGTGTTGTCATTATTGCAGTGCGTGAACCGTTAATTGAGGGCGTGTTACGCATTGTTGGCGGGCATCAGGATGTGCTGGAGCAGGCTCGTTTGTTTATGCATATCCGCTGGCTCGGCGCACCGGCAACATTGGCTAACCTGGTGATTTTAGGCTGGCTGCTTGGCGTTCAATATGCTCGTGCGCCAGTCATGCTGCTTGTGGTCGGAAACCTCATTAACATTACGCTTGATCTATGGTTTGTGGTTGGTTTGGGCTGGAAGGTTCCGGGGGCCGCGAGTGCGACGGTGATTGCCGATTATGCCACTTTCTTATTAGGGATTGGCCTTGTGTGGCATGTAATGAAGTTACGTGGGCTACACGTGGAGTATTTCCGTAATGCGTGGCGTGGCAACCTGCGCCGCCTGTTGGCTCTAAATCGCGACATCATGCTGCGCTCTTTACTGCTGCAATTATGTTTTTCATCGCTGACCATTTTAGGGGCACGCATGGGAAGCGAAATTGTTGCGGTAAATGCGGTGCTAATGAACCTACTCACGTTCACGGCCTATGCGTTGGACGGCTTTGCCTACGCGGTCGAAGCCCATTCAGGACAGGCTTATGGTGCTCGGGATGGCCGCAGGCTGCAAAGTATTTGGCATTCAGCCTGCCGACAGGCTGGCATTGTGGCCATATTTTTTGCCCTGCTCTACGCATTGTTTGGCGGGCATATCATTCAGATGTTAACGTCGCTGCCTGATGTTCAGGCGCTGGCTGCCCACTATCTCCCGTGGCAAATTCTTCTGCCTTTGCTGGGCGTTTGGTGTTATCTGCTGGATGGGATGTTTATTGGGGCGACGCGTGGAACTGAAATGCGGAACAGCATGGCGGTAGCTGCCGTGGGTTATGGATTGACGCTTTTTACTCTACCTTGGTTAGGTAATCACGGTTTATGGCTGGCGTTGGCAGTGTTTTTATCTCTACGTGGCCTTTCGCTATGGATCGTCTGGAGAAGGCATTGGCGGAGTAATACGTGGTTTAAAGCCAATAATATGTATTAAAATCATTTAGTTGTTAACGGTTCAGCTTGGGGCAATATGATAATTCCTATAGTTATTATGTTGCCCTAAAATAGCGCTTCATTAATATTTTCTTACATTCTAAGTGAAAAAATTATTCTCTGCTTATCGCCTGTTTTCTAACTGCTTTTATGCTTTGTCCGTAAGATATTTTATTTAGTCGCACCGAAATTTTAGCTGAAAATTTTTTTACTCTGATTATCCGCTAGTCTTAATGGTGAACGTTAACTAATGCCTCGCAGCGAAATTTATATTTAGAAATTAAATATTTTTAAGTTACAAATGCGAGGGGAATACATTCCATTACATAAGTGATACGGAGTTATTATGAATAAAGATCAAGCCGGCGGTAACTGGAAGCAGTTTAAAGGTACAGTGAAAGAGAAATGGGGTAAGTTGACCGACGATGATCTTACAGTCATTGAGGGTAAACGAGACCAGCTGGTAGGTAAGATCCAAGAGCGCTACGGCTATCAGAAAGAAGCCGCAGAGAAAGAAGTCAAAGCTTGGGAAGAGCACAATAAATATCGTTGGTGATATTATTGTCTGCCAGCATAAAATAATCATTTGGCAAAACGCATTATAAATAAAGTATGGACTCGAATATTGCGATAAATAATATTCCTTTATTGATAGTGTGCTACTGCTTATATTTATTGCCAATGATGAAAAAAAGAGCCGCTGATGCGGCTCTTTTTTATGTTCGCATATAAATTCCGAATGAGTGCTATTTTTTCTTTTTGGGCTCGGAATGATCGTGATGACAAGTATCTCTGCTATCGCAAGACTCTATCTTGCCACAATCTCGGCACAGCCCATGTGCTTCAACCACGCTATGTTGCAGGGAAAAACCGGTCAAAGCGGCCAATTTTTCTAAATGTTCCTGCACTTCTTTGGTGGTTTGCTCCGTCACTTGACCACAGCGATGGCAAATAAATAACGCCGAAGTATGGCTAGGTTCTTCAATGTGATGGCACATCACATAGCTGTTCGTCGATTCCACCTTGTGAATGAAACCCTGCTCCAACAGAAAATCCAATGCTCGGTAGATGGTCGGCGGTTTTGCCTGCGGCTCGGATACCCGCAGTAAATCTAGCAAATCATAAGCACTGATAGTGCCTTTCTGACACGCCATCAGACGCAGCACTTCCATCCTCTGCGGAGTCAGTCGAACATTGCGTTGCAGACAAATTTGTTCTGCCTGTGCGAGCAGTCGCTCTAAAGAGGTTGTGGTCATGGTGTTTGCTTCCGGCCAGTAAGATTCCGTTATTTTAACATAAATAGCAGATAGGCCGAAGAGCACAAAATCTGTGGGGGAAAGATGTCTGATAAACGAGGGAAAACAAAACGGGCTGACAGGTCATTCCCGTCAGCCCGCTTTTAGCTCATGCGGCAGTGGCTCATATTCAATCTGTTATTTGATTTCAGATTGATGGGCATAGGCATCACTGTTATTCAGATTATTGATAATCGTTGCACGTTGATCCTGTGCACTTAACTGAGAAAACGTAGCGCTACCGTTAATCGATGAACGCTCAATGCCAGCCTGTTCCAATTTTTGTTGTGCCATCAACTGATGAGCATAAGAGGAACCGTTATGGTTTGAATAGGCCAAAGTGCTTTGTTCAGCGGGGCTTAATTCTGAAAACGATTGAGCAAAAGCAGAACCAGTAAGGGTTAAAGCAACGATGGCAGATAATACGATTGAAGTTTTCATGATGTTTTCTCTTCTTTAAATTTTTTAAGTCGGTCAGACGGCGTTGTTATTGCGGACTGGCCTACATTGCAGGTGTTAATAACAAATACATGCTTAAACGAAACGGCACTGGGCATAGCCGATTATTTATTCAACGTAACCTGATGAGCTTGGGCGCTACCGTTGTTTAAATGGTTCACTACGGTGGCGCGCTGTTCGCTTGCGGTCATATCAGAGAAGCTTTGTGCGAAAGCAGAACCCGCAAGGGCTAGAGTCATCAGAACGGTCAAAGTCATAGTTTTCATGGTGTCATCTCTCAAATTTTGTGATCTGTATACTGGTTTATTAGACCGGTCGTCTAGTTAATGGGTAAAAAATAATGCCAAACGTTTTCACGCAGGCATTCATTGTGCTGCGATAATATCTCTATATGGTGCCGGGTTTCAGTAAGCGTTCCGTACGCTGCATCGCTGAAACAAACGGTGCATCAGATCGGTTGACCTTAGCCCGTAACGCTGCGCCTAACCATAAAGAATACAGTGAATCTGCGAGTAATTCGGGCGATTCATCAATCGCAAGCGACCCTTCTTCAACGCCAGATTCGATACTCGACTGCAACTGGGCGATGACTCTTGTGATACCTGAGTCGAGTGCTTCACGCATCACCTCAGATAAGTCACTAACTTCACCAGCCAGCTTCACGACTAAACACTTGCTGTGGCATACCGTTTCACAGCTTTGCGTCATCCAATGAGAGAAATAATCTAACAAATGCTGACGCTGTGTCTTTTGCCCATCCGAAAATTTCTCTTTCAGCATGACGACATAATCGCTGAAATAACGGTTAAGCATAGCTTCACCAAACTTCTCTTTCGATTTGAAGTAATGGTAGAACGAACCTTTTGGTACTCCCGCAGTGGCAAGAAGTTCATTTAATCCCATGGCGGTAAAGCCGAGGTTTAAAATCAGTTCCTCACCCACATCTAAGATGTGTTCGCAGGTGTTGTTGGTCGTGCTAGTCGTTTTGTTCATGTGATTTAATATAGTAGACCGGTTGGTCTAAGTCAATATCCGGTTCATTATGTGAGCGAGAACACGCGTGTAATAAAAACTTTACGCAGGTGAAATCTGCCACCGTTGTTATTGGCGCTAAGAGTATCTTAGTTGCGCTGAAAAAGCAGGTGCCAAACATTGCCGGCGAGGGGGAGTTGAGCACCTGTATCAACTGTGCGGCGTGGTCGATACACGGTTTCAATACTGGAAGTCAGTAGGATAAGCGTCAATTCACGGTATACTTGCGTTATACCAGCGGTGACGCAGTTTACCGTATTTGATTCAAACTGACTGAAATTCTGAGAATAATGACCCAAAACGCCACTAATCTTTCTTCTGCAATGCCGTTCAGCCAGAGCCGTTTTTCTATTGCTCCGATGCTGGATTGGACCGATCGCCACTGCCGCTATTTTCATCGCAAACTGAGTCGCCAAACACTCCTCTATACCGAAATGGTCACGACGGGAGCCATTATTCATGGCAAAGGTGACTATTTGGCCTATAGCGAAGAAGAACATCCGTTGGCGTTGCAGCTAGGGGGCAGCGATCCCGAAGCATTGGCGCATTGTGCCCGTTTGGCCGAACAGCGTGGTTATGATGAAGTAAACCTCAACGTTGGCTGTCCATCCGACCGCGTACAAAATGGTCGTTTTGGTGCATGCCTTATGGGGGAGGCTCAGTTGGTCGCCGATGGTATCAAAGCCATGCGCGACGTTGTTTCTATTCCAGTTACGGTAAAAACGCGTATTGGTATTGACGATCAGGACAGCTATGAGTTCCTGTGCGATTTTATTGGTATCGTGTCTGGGAAAGGTGAGTGTAATAGCTTCACTGTCCATGCGCGTAAAGCGTGGCTTTCCGGACTGAGTCCGAAAGAAAATCGTGAGATCCCACCGCTGGATTATGAACGTGTCTACCAACTCAAACGTGACTTCCCTCATCTAAATATCGCCATTAACGGTGGCGTGAAAACGCTGGAGGAAGCAAAAATCCATCTACAGCACTTGGATGGCGTAATGATGGGGCGTGAAGCTTATCAAAGCCCAAGTATTTTAGCGCATGTCGATCGTGAACTGTTTGATCCGACCGCTGATGTGCCAAACAGTATTGATGTGGTGCGTTCGCTCTATCCCTATATTGAACGTGAACTGTCTAACGGAACTTATTTAGGCCACATTACGCGTCATATCCTCGGCTTGTTCCAAAGTATCCCTGGAGCCCGCCAGTGGCGTCGGCATTTGAGTGAAAATGCGCATAAGCCGGGTGCTGGTGTTGAGGTTGTCGAAGCCGCATTACAGTTCGTGAATCAGTCGCGTGGCTAAATAAACGAAAAGTTAGTAAATTTCACCAAGCGCTGTAACGACTGTTACAGCGTGTCTTATCAAAATCAATGAGTTACAACAAATTCTTACTTGGCATGATTCTTGTAAAAGACTGAGTAGCTAACGGTATTGCCGTTAAATTTCACTCAGGAGATCACCATGTTTGAAGTCCTCTTTATTCTTGGCTTTTTTGCCGTGCTGATGGTGACCGGGGTTTCAATGCTTGGCATCATCGCAGCCGTGGCGGTCGCCACAGTGCTCATGCTATTTGGTGGCCTATTTGTGATGATGCTTAAACTGCTGCCGTGGATGGCTTTAGCCATTGTCGTGGTGTGGATCTACCGGTCTATGCAGAAGAAACCGCAGCCAAGGCGGTATTATTAAGTTTGGGTGTGCTTATATCTACGTTCGAACGGTGATGGATGTCTAAGCATCTTGAGTTGTCTATGAAAAAGCCGAGAAAGATTTTGTCCGCCAGTGAGTATTTGTGCATCCATGACACCGCTGACGTAGGCGTCCGACGAGAGGTTGCCAGCGCGCAA
>NZ_KV824214.1:440972-460102 GCF_001816025.1 Hafnia sp. HMSC23F03 | reverse complement strand
AGCGCGCAACCTCTCGACTCTCGCGCTTTTTATCGCGTCGTTTGGCCGACCGGTCTCGGAGCACACATCCTGTGCGCCTTCGACCTACCGCCATCTTCTCTGATGGCGGTTCTATCATGCATTTCATCTAACACAAAAAGACAAAACAATATTGTTTTGCCTTTGCCTTTTTAATTGGTTAAGTCTTGGTAGGTAGAGCCGGCACGACAGGGATGTCGTGACGGAGTTTGGGGCGCCCTGGATGGGCGATACCAAACCGTAGCGAAGATGGCATCCCGTACGCCTTCACGGGCGTATCAATGAAACTCGGTATGAACAGGCGGGCGGAATATTACACAATGCTCGCATAGTGGAGATCCCAAACCCCAGCCAAAATAACGCCTACTACTCCGGTATCAACAAACTCGATCCCTGTGTCCCGCGGCTTTGCAGTACTTCGTGCGCTTTTCTTGCGTCACTTAAGGCAAATTTCTGCGTATCAGGCACATCAACATTAATTGCACCGCTGGCAATCATTGAGAAGAGTTCATGACTGGCACTAAGCAAGTCTTGGTGATTATTGATATAGCCATTGAGAGAAGGGCGCGTAACGTACAGCGAGCCTTTTTGATTGAGTATCCCCAAATCAACGCCGGTGACAGGGCCTGAAGCATTGCCAA
The DNA here is from genome assembly GCF_001816025.1 of Hafnia sp. HMSC23F03. Lineage (NCBI taxonomy): Bacteria > Pseudomonadati > Pseudomonadota > Gammaproteobacteria > Enterobacterales > Hafniaceae > Hafnia > Hafnia sp. HMSC23F03. The sequence continues at coordinate 459,443 of NZ_KV824214.1, read as the reverse complement.
AGCTGACCATCAGCCCGCGTTTTTTCAGACTATCGAGCGAGGCAAGCCAGGTGCTTTTGCCCACAGAGTCATAGACAACGTTAACTTTCTCGCCCTGAGTCAGCTCTGCGACGCGCTGGGCGATATCCTCGGTTTGATAATTAATTGTCGCCCATGCACCAGCCTGTTTTGCTCGTTCGGCTTTAGCGTCTGAACCTACGGTACCAATCAGCTTGGCACCCAGCGCTTTTGCCCACTGGCATGCTATTTGGCCTACGCCCCCAGCTGCGGCATGGAATAGGAAGATTTCGCCTGCTTTGATTTCATAAGTTTGGCGCAGCAAATAATGCACGGTAAGACCTTTGAGGAAAGAGGCCGCACCTTGTTCAAAGCTTATTGCACTAGGTAGTAAAGCCACTTTTTCCGCTGGGACGTTATGTACCGAACTATAAGCACCGAGAGCGCTCTGCGCATAAACCACGCGATCGCCGACTTCAATACTGGTGACACCTGCACCGACCTTAGTGACCACGCCGGAGGCTTCGGTGCCAAGTCCTGATGGGAACTGAGGGACTGGGTACAGTCCGCCACGAATATAGGTGTCAATGTAGTTGATTCCGATGGCTTTATTGCTGACCTGTACCTCTCCCGCAGCCGGATCTTTCGGATCAAAGTCTACATATTCAAGCACTTCTGGCCCACCATGGGCGCTAAACTGGATACGTTTTGCCATCGTCTTTCCTCAAATGCATAGTGTCATTGTTATAATCAAAATTAGATTACATTCAGGTATACTGACGCGTCTTTCACTAACAGGTAAAGCATTCCCACTATGGCAGGAAATAAACCCACCAACAAATCAAACGAGACCCCGCGCGACAGGCAGATGGAGGGGCTCAAGCTACCACCACATTCGCTGGAAGCGGAACAGTCCGTGTTGGGCGGGTTGATGCTGGATAATGAGCGCTGGGATAACGTGGCTGAGCGTGTTGTCGCCAACGATTTCTACAGTCGTCCACACCGCCTAATTTTTACGGAAATGCAGCGACTGCTGGAAATGAGCAAGCCGATCGATTTGATCACGCTGTCTGAATCGCTAGAGCAACGTGGCGAATTAGAATCCGTGGGCGGATTTGCTTATTTGGCAGAGCTTTCAAAGAATACGCCAAGTGCGGCGAACATCGGTGCTTATGCCGATATCGTGCGTGAACGTGCCGTTGTTCGCGACATGATCTCGGTGGCTAATGAGATCGCCGACGCGGGCTATGATCCCCAAGGGCGTAGCAGCGAAGATCTGCTTGATCTGGCGGAATCACGTGTATTCCAGATTGCGGAAAATCGTGCGAACAAAGACGAAGGGCCGAAAAGCGTTGACCGTATTTTAGAACAGACGGTTGCACGTATTGAGCAGCTTTATCAGACTCCACATGACGGTGTGACAGGGGTCGATACCGGTTATCAGGATCTCAATAAAAAAACCGCTGGTTTACAGCGCTCTGACCTGATTATCGTGGCGGCGCGTCCATCGATGGGTAAAACCACGTTCGCCATGAACCTGTGTGAAAATGCGGCAATGACCCAAGATAAACCGGTGCTGATATTCAGTCTGGAGATGCCCGGCGAACAGATCATGATGCGTATGCTGGCGTCATTAGCGCGCGTTGACCAAACCAAAATTCGTACCGGTCAGCTAGACGATGAGGATTGGGCACGAATTTCCAGCACCATGGGGATTTTGCTGGAAAAGCGTAACATGTACATTGATGACTCATCAGGCTTGACCCCAACGGAAGTGCGTTCGCGTGCGCGCCGTATTTTCCGTGAACATGATGGGCTTAGCCTTATCATGATCGACTACCTACAGCTGATGCGTGTGCCGTCGCTATCGGATAACCGTACTTTAGAAATCGCGGAAATTTCCCGCTCGCTCAAGGCGTTAGCAAAAGAGCTACAGGTTCCGGTTGTGGCGCTGTCTCAGCTTAACCGCTCTTTGGAACAGCGTGCGGACAAGCGCCCGGTAAACTCCGACCTGCGTGAGTCTGGCTCCATCGAACAGGATGCCGACTTGATCATGTTTATCTATCGCGATGAGGTTTACCACGAAAACAGCGATCTGAAAGGCATTGCGGAAATTATTCTGGGTAAGCAACGTAACGGCCCAATCGGTACGGTTCGTTTGACCTTTAACGGTCAGTTCTCACGTTTTGATAACTATGCAGGCCCGCAGTACGACGACGAATAATCGAGCTGGTGACAAAACATCGTCAGCTCTCTAAGAGCAGTAATTAATTAACTCATTTGAGATATTGGGAAGGAATAGAAATGAAAGCGGCAACCGCAGTCATTGATCGCCGCGCTCTGCGACACAACTTTCAGCAAATTCGTCAATTTGCGCCGCACAGCCGACTGATAGCCGTTGTAAAAGCAAATGCTTACGGGCACGGGCTTTTAGAAACAGCCAAAACGTTAAAAGATGCAGATTGCTATGGCGTAGCGCGTATCGGCGAAGCCCTGAAACTGCGCTCGGGCGGTATTGTTAAGCCTATTCTGATGCTGGAAGGCTTTTTCTCTGCCGACGACCTGCCCGTTTTGGTTGCCAATAATATTGAAACTGCCATTCATAGCGAAGAACAGTTACAAGCGCTGGAAGAGGCTGAGTTGGAGCGTCCGGTTAAGGTTTGGATGAAGCTGGATACCGGCATGCATCGACTTGGTGTGCGTCCAGAGCAGGCCGATGCGTTTTATACGCGCCTTTCCAACTGCCGCAACGTTGAGCAGCCGGTGAATATTATGAGCCACTTCAGCCGTGCAGATGAGCCTGAAACAGGTATGACTGAAGCTCAGTTAGCTTGTTTTGACGCATTTGCTACGGGTAAACCTGGCTTGCAATCTATCGCTGCTTCGGGCGGTATTCTGCTTTGGCCGCAGTCGCATCGCGATATGGTTCGCCCAGGCATTATTCTGTATGGCGTATCCCCACTGACTGAGCCCTATGCCGACCATTATGGCTTGCAGCCGGTGATGACGCTGAAATCTAGCCTAATCGCCGTGCGTGAGCACAAAGCCGGTGAACCTGTGGGCTACAATGGCACATGGGTAAGCCAGCGCGATACCCGACTTGGCGTAGTCGCGATTGGCTATGGCGATGGTTATCCACGCAGTGCGCCTTCTGGCACCCCAGTGCTAGTCAATGGCCGTGAAGTGCCTATTGTTGGTCGTGTATCGATGGATATGATTTCGGTTGATTTAGGCCCAGAGGCGAAAGATAAAGTGGGTGATGAAGTGGTTTTGTGGAGTGCAGAACTGCCGGTTGAAAAGATTGCTAAGTATACCGGAATCAGCGCCTATGAGTTGATTACCAAGCTGACGCCACGTGTCACGATGGAGTATGTCGGCGAATAAACGACGGCCGACGGCTTATGCTCATTAGCTTCAAGCTGTTCGGTCGTATTCAGGAATCGTCAGGTAACACGTTGTTTTTTGATGTTACCTCGCCATGATCCCTGATCAAAAAAACCTTTTTAGCCCGAATTAGTCAGTCGATATTATTGCGCAGTGCGTACGCTGGTATCCGGCGTATGAACTGCGCAATCTGAGAAATGATGGCAGACGCTGAGCATGCTATAAGTCATCCGCTAACCTGTGACATCAGCTATATCTCAATTTTGCTGATAGCTCCTGACAGGCCTTCTGTACCAGAATGGAGTAGTCAGGGATCCGTTCTTTAGGCAACTGAACTTCCACTCCACTGATACTGATTGCTGCAACTACCTCTTGCGAGCTGTTAAATACTGGCGCTGCAATGCAGTAAATTCCCGGTGAGTCTTCCGCATTATCAAAAGCCCATCCCCTCTCACGAATGCGCGCAAATTCCTGCATCAAATCAGATTTACGGGTAATAGTGGTCTCCGTATAGCGCGGCAACGTTTCATCTGGCATCAGCGTATCCATTATCTCTTGCGGCAGCCACGCACACAGGGCTTTCCCCACACCAGAGCTGTGGAGTGATAGTTTCTTGCCCACCCATGACCGTATCCCTATCGGCTGAGCACTTTCAAGCTTCAGGATATAAATAGGGGCAACTTCATCCAGAATACCCAGATGGCAGATAAGATCTGTACTATCCCGCAGTTTTTCCAATACTGGCTGAGCGACCTTACTAATATCAAACTGTTCTAGAGAGCGGTTTCCCCACTCATACAGCTTCAGCCCCAGGAAAAATCGCCCTCTATCCTGACGTAACAAATGATGGTCAACCAGCGCATTCAGTAAGGATGAGGCGCTGCTTTTGGGCAGACCCAAATCCTGCTGGATCTGACTAAACGTGGCACCCGGTGTGTTAAACAAGTAACTGCAAATCCTGACGGTTTTATCTAGCGCTGGTACGGACGTTGTAATTGTCTGATTCATAGGGGCAGATGTCTTTTGGTTCATGGCTTTTGCGAGTATACCTCATTCACTTCTGTTGAGTAGGGCTGCTTTTGTGTGGTTTCTGTACATCATTTCCAAGTACAGATATCACGCAATAAATCCGACACAAATCACAATTGTCAGCTTGCGTTGCAAAATCCTTTGACTCTCTGAGCCCAACTCTGATGTACTCTATTCATCACACGGAACTTGAGTTCTGTATATTGAACTAAATGAGGTCGGTATGTCAACGAAATTCAGGGGTATTTTTCCGCCGGTTCCTTCCATAGTTGATGCGCAGGGGGAGTTGGATAAAGTAGGCATGGCTCGGATGCTGGAGCATGTTATCGAAAGCGGTGCTGACGGGATGTTGATCCTTGGCAGTGGGGGAGAGTTCTCACAGTTTTCTTCCCAACAGCGAAAAGAGATAGCTGCATTCTGCCTGCATCATGTGAATGGCAGAGTTCCTGTTCTGATTGGTATTGCTTGTTCTGGTACTGCAGAAACCATTGAACTTGGTCGTCATGCGCAGGAGCACGGCGCCGATGGCGTTCTGGTTGTGAATCCGTACTACGCGAAAATCAGCGATGACGCCCGCTTCATGCATTACAAGCGTATTGCTGACGCACTCAAAACCCCAGTGTTCCTGTATAACTTCCCAGATCTGACCGGTCAGGATATTGGTCTTGATATCATCACGCGACTGGCTAAAGAAGTGCCGAATATCGTGGGTATCAAGGACACTATCGATAACATCAGCCATACTCGGGAAATTATTAACCGTGTGCATACCTTCCGCCCCGACTTCATTATCTTCAGCGGGTACGACGAATATATGCTGGATACCCTGCTACTGGGCGGCCATGGCGGCATTCCGGCGACCTTCAACTTTGCGCCAACTATCACTCGGGGTATTTATCAGGCTTTTCTGGACAACGATCTGGAGAAGGCCCGGTATTTTCAGCAGCAACTGGCAAAACTTTCCCCGTTGTATGCGTTGGAACAGCCTTTCTTTGGTGTGATTAAAACGGCCATCAAACTAAGTGGGTTGGATATCTCTACTGCGGTTGTGGCACCGGCTCTGCCGCTTAGCGATGAAAAAACTGCCGTGGTGAAAACCATTCTGGCAAGCATTCACCAGTAAAAATGAGGGGCGCATTATGAATCATAGTCCGGTACTTAGACTGAATCCTGCCGATGATGTTGTTATTGCCCGTCAGGATATTCCTGCTGGAACATGGCTGGAAGCTGAAGGATTAGAGACGCGTAACCTCATTCCGGCCGGTCACAAAATTGCCCTTCACGATATTGCCGCCGGCAGTGTGGTTAAGCGCTACGGACAAATTATCGGTTTTGCCACCTGCGACATCCGACAGGGTGAACATATTCATGTACATAATCTCGGCATGGGCGATTTTGAGCGTGATTATGCATGGGGAGAGGGCAGTCTTCCCCTGAAGCGGGATGCGCATCAGGATACCTTTATGGGGATCCGCCGAGCAGACGGGCGTGTGGCGACACGCAATTTTATTGGTGTGCTGAGTTCGGTGAACTGCAGCGCGACCGTTGTCAGAGCTATTGAAGATCACTTTCGTGCGCGGGGGCTCAGCGATTTTCCGAATGTGGATGGCATTGTGGCGCTGCCGCAAAGTTTTGGCTGTGCCTTCGGCTCTGACAGCGAAATGATGAAGGTCATGCGCCGGACGATAGCGGGCTATGCCACCCACGTGAACTTTGCCGGAATTTTGATTGTGGGGCTGGGGTGTGAGTCCTTTCAGATTCAGGACATGATGAATGCCCACGGATTGAGTGAAGGCCCCATGCTGAAGTGCCTTACCATTCAGGAAAGCGGGGGTACCCGTAAAGCCATCGAAAAGGGTATCTCTTTCATTCTCGGGATGTTACCGGAAGCCAATCGGGTTAAGCGTGAGCCGGTGCCTGTCTCGGAAATCATTCTGGCTCTTGAGTGTGGCGGCTCTGACAGCTACTCCGGTATCTCCGCCAATCCGGCTCTTGGTTATGCGGTGGATCGGCTGGTTCGTCAGGGCGGTACGGCAATACTCTCCGAAACCTCGGAGATTTATGGTGCTGAACACCTCTTAACACGCCGAGCTATCAGCCGGGAAGTGGGCGAAAAACTGGTTCGACGTATTAAGTGGTGGGAGGACTACTGCGAGCGAACCGGGAGTGAGATGAATAATAACCCGTCAGCAGGTAACAAAGCAGGCGGCCTTACGACGGTGCTAGAAAAATCCTTGGGTGGTATCGCCAAAGCCGGTACGACTAGCCTGATGGAAGTGTATGAGTATGCCGAACCAGTCACGGCGAAGGGTTTTGTCTTTATGGACACACCAGGATATGACCCGATGGCAGTCACTGGGCAAGTCGCCGGAGGCGCAAATCTGTTGTGCTTCACCACTGGGCGGGGCTCTGCCTTTGGCTCAAAACCAACACCCTGTCTGAAACTCGCGACTAATAATGCTCTGTGGCATCGCCAGCAGGATGATATGGACCTGAACTGCGGCACCATCGTCGAAGGTGAGGAAACGATTGAACAGGTTGGGGAACGAATTTATCAGAGGATCATCGAAATGGCCTCCGGCGCTCGAACCCGAAGTGAAGAGCTCGGTTATGGTAGTCAGGAATTTGTGCCCTGGACAATGGGGTCGATCATGTAATAACCGCTGGCAGCCATCTGTTTCAGCGCGTCAGGTAACTCAACACAAATTTTTAGATAACGCAGAGGTGAGTAATGGAACGTAAACCTGTTCTGGGGATTTTTCTGGGTGAAGCGGCAGGTATCGGCCCTGAGCTGATTGCCAAAGTGGTAGCTGATGGCACGGTCTATAAATACTGTAGGCCAGTTCTGATTGGTGATGCCCGAGTTCTGGCACTTGGCCAAAAAATTGCTGGGGTGAATTTTCAGTGGGATGTTATTAGCGATCCTGCCGAAGCAAACTGGGACACAGGGAACATCCCGCTGCTAGATCTGAAAAACTTCAACCCTGAAAATATGACCATGGGGACTATTGATACTACCTCCGGTCACGCAACGGGTGAGTCGCTAGTAGTCAGCATGTCATTACTTAAATCCGGCAAGATTGACGGCTTTGTCTTCGCGCCCCTGAATAAAGAAGCTTTCAAGAAAGGCGGCTGGGATATTGAAGATGAGCATTATCTGTTTGCTGAACAGTTGGGATGTCTGGAGAGACCGCGTGGATTGCTGAATGTACTTGACGATCTTTGGGTATTTCGCGTGACTGGACATATTCCGTTTAAAGATATTGCCAGTCATATAACTCCTGAAAATGTCAGCCGCTCTGTCCAACTGTGCTATGACACGTTACGTATGGCGGCCTTTGAAAATCCGCGCATCGCTGTTGCAGCCCTGAACCCCCATGCTGGTGATGGCGGCACATGTGGTACGGAAGAAATTGACGTTCTTATCCCAGTCATTGAAACCTTCCGGGAAAAGGGGATGGATATGTATGGTCCAGTACCGGGGGATACCGTGTTTATACATGCGTTTAATAATGAATATGATGCGGTCGTAACCCTGTTCCATGACCAAGGGCAAATAGCCACCAAACTTCACGCCTTTGATGTGGGGATCACCGTAGCGGCGGGATTACCTTTTGCTATCACAACTCCGGAACACGGCACCGCATTTGATATTGCAGGAAAGGGAGTGGCAAAAACACTGGCGACCGAGCGCGCTATTGCTGTTGCGGCCAGAATGGCCTCCACAACACATAAATAATACTTCTTTTTAATAGCCATTAATGCCACGCCAGTTCGGCGTGGTGGAAAATGACGAGTGTCATCTACATCGTTGTTAATTTAATAATATTGACACTCGATAATAGTATTTAAATTTTATGACGATGCTCAGCATCAGGGTAATGCATTCCCTTCTTTCTTTGCTTGTAATTAAAGTGGGGGTGAAAAATCAATAACTGCTTTATTTATATTAATATATATCGGCAGGAAACTTATATGTCCAAGAAATAATTAAAACAACAATATTCCATTTAAAAAATGGTATCAACCAGATAATTTAAAATCAGACTCAACCGGTTTATCTTTGTATATACACCGGCGTAGTCCCTACAGCTAAGGAGAAGCCTTGTGCATTCAACTTCATTTGTGGTAATTAGCGGACTTATTGCAATTGTCCTGCTTATTATCCTTATCACCCGATTAAAACTACATCCTTTTTTTGCTCTGCTCATTTCGTCTGTGCTTTTAGGTATTGTGAATGATATTGGCGTCACGAAAAGTGTGACAGCATTTACTCACGGTTTCGGTGGTCAGCTCTCCGTGACGGGTGTGGTTATTGGCCTCGGTGCGATGCTGGGGGGGCTATTGGTCCAGTCAGGCGGCGGGGACAAAATAGCCGATATCATTATTGGTTCCAGAAAACTCGTCTGGATGCCGCTGAGTGTCGGTTTGGTTTCGCTGATTATTGGGTTGCCAAACCTGTTTGAAGTTACCTTTGTGCTGATGGTCCCACTGGTGTTCTCCATCACGAAAAGACTGAATGTGCCTGTTCTCACCGTGGCTATCCCGATGTCTGCCGGTTTGATGACCGCTCACGCACTGCTGCCGCCTGGACCAGCAACGATTATTGCCGCTACTGCCTATAATGCTAATATCGGTGAAACTACACTCTACGGTGTGATTATCAGCGTACCGGTGCTACTTGCGGGAGCTTACCTTTTCCCACGTCTTATGCGTAACCATCTCAATGTGGGCACGCCTCTCGATCTGAACGGTCCTGCGCATGGGAAAGAGGCTGCCGGAGAGCCTGTTCGTCAGCCGTCCTTAGCTGTCGCACTGACCACGGTAATGATTGCGCCGTTCCTGATGATTATCGGCACCATTGGTCTTGATTTCCTGCCAAAAACCGGCGTCATAACAGAAATTTTCCAAGCCATTGGTAACCCTGTCATCACTCTCGGGCTGGCGTTGATTTATGCCATGATTTTCTTGGGGCGTGCTGCTGGCTTCAGTAATGAAGGGATTCTGGCCATCAGCAAGAAAAGCATTGTTCCTATCGTGGGTTTGTTGCTGATTATCGGTGGTGGCGGTGGTCTCAAGAATATACTGACCGAGATCGGCCTGAGTGACATTATCAGCCATCTGGCTACTGACTGGTCCATCCCTCCACTGATTTTTGCATGGCTTGTGGCGGCTGTTTTTCGTATTGCGTTGGGCTCCGGCACGGTTGCGGTCTCCGCATCAGGCGGTATTGTGGCAGCCTTGCTGGCCGCAAATCCAAACACGAATGCTGCACTGCTGGTGCTTTCAACCACCACAGGTGCCATGATTTTCTCCCATGTCAGTGACGGTGCATTCTGGTTGTTCAAAGAGTATTTTGGCCTGACTGTCCCGCAAACCATTCGCACTTGGAGTTATTTGGTCACCGTCCAGTCAATTGTCGGCCTTATCGGGGTACTCATCCTTGGGGCTATTATCGGTTCGTGATTTTCCAGCCCTTATACCAGAGTGGGCAATCAGTTTTACGATTGCCCGCTTGGTGGATTTAATATTTTATTCTCTGTGAGCGGGTTCTGTTTGCAAGGACGGCCGACACTATGAATTAATATAAATGGTGACAATACTGTAGTGCAGACGACACTTAATGCCAGTAAACCTGATGGTATCCACTATTCTTAAATGGATACCATCAGGATATTTTAATCAGCAGAGCTGTTTATCGTGACCTTGGTATTTGTTCCATCGTAATCAAACAGGGTTTCAGTCTCTCCTCCTCCATATTGTTGAAGGACTGAAAGATGTCTATCGCCCTTCCATGTATAATTTACATACATGGTATTTCCTTGGTTTTTTACCTGCTGATTTTTACCTATTTGAATTTTTGGAATAAAGTCATTTCGGACACTATCATCTTTAAATGAAGATAGGTATTTTTTGTATGTCTGCAATATGTTTTTTTCATTATAATAGCAGATATCAGTTGATTCCATTTCATGATAAATTGTTGGGTCACATACAACGTCTCTTGTCTTCGTAAGCTGCAACCATTGAGCTGACGGTGAATTAGAAAAACTATCACTTTTAATAGAGTAAGTATTGCCTGTCTTTTTTATTTTAAACTGTGGGGCAGGGAATGAGCATTGTGCAGCTTTATTCTGGCTTGAGAAAGTTAACTCTAATATACCTTTGCTATCTTTTATATCATACAGACCGCTGCATGAAATAATAGCGGGCCGTATCGATGACGATGTCGCTACATCTAAAAAGGCTTGGTTCTTTTTACTGTCAATATTAATAGAGTAAGATATTGATTCTTCTGGACTATTGATGGTAACCTTACCTGTTTGGTTAAGCAGATAGACGCCATCCCAATGAGAGTCAGATGCTGCAAATGTATTTGCAGATCCTACGGTAATAAAAAGTAACCCTAGTTTTAAAATCCATTTCATATATTCATTTCTTTCTATGGTAATCAATATGTTATCTATTAATTATGTTAATTTTTTATGCTTTGGTATTTGTTTTTAATATGAGCCGATGTGTTCATTATCTCATTGAGCATATTGAACATACAATAAAAACGGGTGAACATTCATTCACCCGTTTTTATTTATTTGAGATACTGAAAGCCCAAAACTCAGTTGGACACAAAATGATTACGTTTAATGTAATCCGTTATGCCCGGTGAGCTGGGGCGTTTACAGTGACGCTTCATAAATTTTGCGGCTATCTTCCAGCGTAATATCGCTGTTTTCGCCCAAAGCGGTCATACCGTGCTCTTTTAGTTTTGCCAGTAGAGTCGGAATAGAAGTGGCATCAACGCCGTAGTCTTTCAGATAGGTTTTAATGCCCATCTCTTCGAAAAACTTACGCGTTGCGGCAATGGCGGCATCGATACGCTGTTCTTCATTACCTTCACGAATATTCCATACACGCTCTGCGTATTGCAGCAGTTTGGCATGTTTCTGCTGGCGTTTAGCCTGTAGCAGAGACGGAAGAACGACCGCTAGCGTTTGAGCATGATCCATACCGTGCAGCGCAGTGAGTTCATGCCCCAGCATGTGTGTTGCCCAATCCTGTGGAACGCCAGCGCCGATCAAACCGTTCAACGCCATAGTTGCACTCCACATGACATTGGCACGAACGTCATAGTTTTCTGGTTCTGCCAATGCGCGTGGGCCTTCTTCAATCAGCGTCAGCAGTATACCTTCGGCGAAACGATCCTGAATTTTGGCATCGACCGGATAGGTCAGATATTGCTCTACGGTATGCACAAACGCATCCACAACGCCGTTTGCGACCTGATGGGCAGGTAAGGTATAAGTCACTACCGGATCTAGGATTGCAAATTTCGGCATGACATATGGAGACTGGAAGGCACGTTTATCACCGGTGGCACGGCGAGTAATAACGGCACCTTTATTCATTTCTGAACCGGTCGCAGGTAGGGTTAATACCGCAGCTAATGGGATCGCCTTTTTGATTTTGCTACCGTGGGTTTCTAGAATTTCCCATGGTTCGCCAACGTAGTCAGCCGCAGCGGCAATAAACTTGGTGCCGTCAATCACTGACCCGCCGCCAACGGCTAGCAGAAAATCAATTTTTTCGTTACGCACCAGTTCAACACATTTCATCAGGGTTTCGTAAGACGGGTTTGGCTCAATGCCGCCAAACTCAAAGACGTGTAGCCCTTTCAGCGCGGTGAGGACCTGATCTAGAACGCCGGTGCGTTTCACGCTGCCGCCGCCGTAGGTAATCAGAATACGAGCATTCTCTGGAACTTCGTTACGCAGATTAGCAATTTGGCCTTTACCGAATAGCACTTTCGTTGGGGTGTGAAGAGTAAAATTTTGCATTGCAATCAACCTCAGTGTTTATTTTGATTCGTTATGCTTTGGCCGTCGACGCCAACGCATTTTCTGAATGCTATTCTGGGCGCAATACGCTGATGTCTCAATGCACATTTCTGTTGATGACTTGCCTATTTCTACAAATGACTGTAGAAATTGAGGCGTATTAGGCATTATTCATTGCACTTATTTGATGTGGCGGAGATTGGTCAATGTTGATTGATGAACGGTGGAAGCAGCTGGCACAACAGCTGAGTCGCCAGATTACCGAGACTGGTGTAAGCGCTTCACCTATTGAAAATGTAAAAATTATCTATGCGGATGAGCATCACCCGCGAACACCCGTGATGTATGAACCCTGCATTATCATCGTTCTTCAGGGACATAAGGTGGGATATCTGGGTGAGCAGGTATTTCGCTACGATCCGACCAATTATCTTCTGATGACTCTGCCACTGCCCTGCGAATGTGAGACGTTTGCGACGCCGGATGAACCTTTGATTGGTCTGTCGGTGCGGGTGAATACCAGCATGCTGCAGGATTTGCTGATGGATATCGGCGATGGCTTGGTTGCTAAGCAACGCTGCCAATCTAGTGGTGTGAAGTCAGTCTCTCTTGATGAATCGATGTTTTGTGCCACCGAACGGCTGGTAGATGCAATGGAAAATCCACTGCAGGCCAGAGTTCTGGGGCCGCAAATTGTGCGCGAAATGTTGTTCCACGCCTTGTGCGGGGAAGGTGGGGAGGCATTGCAGGCTTTGGCGAATCGTCATAGCCATTTTAGCCAAATTGCTAAGGCTCTACGCCTGATTGAACAGCAGTATTCCGACAGCCTTAACGTTGATTTACTGGCGCAGGAGGTGAATATGAGCGTATCGGCCTTTCACCATAACTTTAAAGCAGTCACCGCAACCTCGCCGTTGCAGTATATAAAATCTTTCCGCCTGCATAAGGCGCGCATGATGATGCTACACGATGGCCTGAAGGCTAGCACCGCCGCGATCCGCGTGGGCTATGAAAGTGCTTCGCAGTTTAGCCGCGAATATAAGCGTTTCTTTGGTAATACGCCGAGCGAACAAATGACTCGCTACCGTGAAGGTGGCTTGAGTATTGTAGAACGATAAATTACGACTTTGCCGCAGGAGTGGGTTTGCCATGATAGAAAGGGAATATTTAGTCGCTGGAATGCAGGTGCGTGAGCACCGTTTAGACGTGCCGCTGAATTGGTTCGATGCCAGCGAGCCACGCCGGATTTCGATTTTTGCCCGTGAGCTATCTATTGCTGGCCGAAACGCCGACGATCTGCCGTGCCTATTGTTTTTACAAGGGGGGCCGGGAGGTAAATGTCCGCGTCCAACCAGCCAGAGCGGGTGGCTTGCTGAAGCGCTGAAGAGTTTCCGCGTGATCTTGCTTGATCAACGCGGAACAGGGCAGAGTAGCAGGATCGAATCCAGTTCGATCCGTGGCTTCAGCGCCCAGCAGATCGCTGACTATCTTCGCTGTTTCCGTGCTGATTCTATTGTGGCCGACGCTGAGCATTTGAGAAAAACTCAGTTTGGTGGCCGTAAGTGGAGCACTTTAGGGCAGAGCTTTGGTGGTTTCATTACTTTGACGTATTTGTCGCAAGCTCCTCAAGGGCTTGAGGCCTGCTATATCACCGGTGGATTGCCGGCCATCCAACCGAATGCTGAATTGTTATATCAGCGTACCTACCAAAAACTGAGGGAAAAGAATCAGATTTTCTTCTCCCGCTATCCTCATATGCGGCAGCAGATTGACCGCATCGCCGACGTACTGAGTGAACAAGAGGTTTATCTGCCCGATGGCGATATTCTTTCGACCCAGCGTTTGCAGACTCTAGGCATTCAGTTGGGAATGAGCGAAGGCTATGAAAGCTTTCTGTGGCTGTTTGATGAGGCTTTTAATCAGGACGGCGAGTTGAGCGATACTTTCCTCACTCAGGTGATGAATTTGACCGGCTTTGCAGAACATCCTCTCTATGCTGTTATGCATGAAAGTATTTATGCTGACGATAACAGTGGTGCGACGAAATGGGCTGCGCAGCGAGTGCATGATACTTTGCCAGAATTCCATGCAGAACAACGGCCTCTGCTGCTGACCGGAGAAATGATCTACCCGTGGATGTTTGCTGAAATGCAGGCTCTACGGCCATTCCAAGAAGCGGTAAGTTTACTTGCCGAGAGCGAGCAGTGGTCTTCGCTGTATGATGCCGATCGCCTGAAGGTTAACCAAGTACCTGTAGTCGCCGCTGTTTATTACAACGACATGTATGTTGATGTAGGCCTATCGCTAGAAACGGCGAGCCATATAGGTAACTTGGAAACGTGGATCACCAGCGAGTATGAACATAACGGCCTGCGAGTGGGCAATGTATTCTCGCATTTGCGTCAGATGATGGCGTTGCGTGGCATCGTTTGATCCTTTAATAACCGCACGTTAGTAATAAAAAAACCCGCCGAAGCGGGTTTTTTCACACGAGTGGAGATCAATCCCACCAAACATCAAACAGATCGCTCACGACAACATTCTTCATGCCGTGTGATTCCAGCCACTCTTTTACCAGCTTCTGATGTTCTTCGGTGCACTGACCAATCTGCTGTAGGCAAATCAGACCTTCCCACGCCAGATAGCCACTACCATCAAATGCTAGGCCGTTTGGCTCGATAGCTTCATCGATGAACTTATCAACAGTAGAGTCGATAATGTCGATACCGGTGCCTTCTTCAAAATTCCAGCTTACGCTGAAGCCCAGTTCCTGAAACTCATCGATATGCATCTTTTTACGCAAACGACGGCTGCGGTTTTTAGCCATTATTCTACCCTCTCAAACATCAAATCCCAGTTGCCATGCCCCAAACGCTGACCACGCAGTTCAAACTTCGTTAATGGACGCGAGTCCGGCCGAGGGACGTATGTATTATCGCTGGACAGGTTTTTATAACCCGGTGCGTTGTTCATCACTTCCAGCATATGCTCGGCGTAGTTTTCCCAGTCTGTTGCCATATGGAAAACGCCGCCGATTTTCAACTTGCTCTTAATTTGCTGAGCAAACGGAGCCTGTACGATACGGCGCTTATGGTGGCGCGCCTTATGCCATGGATCGGGGAAAAACAGCTGAACCATTGCCAGTGAGTTTTCCGGGATCATTTCTTCCAGCACTTCAATAGCGTCGTGGCACATCACTCGCAGATTAGTGATGCCCGCTTCGTGTGCTGCTGCTAAACATGCACCAACGCCCGGCGAGTGAACCTCGATGCCGAGGAAGTTTTTCTCTGGATGCTGTTGCGCCATGGTCACAAGCGATGCGCCCATACCAAAACCAATTTCGAGTACGGTAGGTGCGTCACGGCCAAATAACGCGACAAGATCCAGCGGCTGCGGCTGAAAATCTACGCCCATCACCGGCCAGAAGTTGTCCAGCGCAAACTGCTGCCCTTTGGTCAGACGCCCTTGGCGGCGTACAAAACTGCGGATACGGCGCATAACGCGACCGTTCTCATCAAATTCCGGTGATACTACGTCATTCATAGTGGTGCTTCATCTGCCTGAATATGGATGTTTAACATAAAGTGAAGGCGCATTATGCAAAGTTAGCCAGTTTTCACAAGCTATGATTTTAACAGCTACCGGTTAGTTCTAGGCAGAAACTTTATTTATTTACTGTTAATCGCTGGATAACGCTCACATTCATCAGCGTTATTGCCGCGAGTAAAACAGCCGATTGATGCAAGCTTGAGAAAGATCCGGTTTACAGTCGGTAGCCTCTGTGCTGCAATCGCAGCCTATTTTTATCGGCCTTGGTTGCTTAACCGCTAATGGCCTTCAGGGAACTCCTAACGCTTATGATGCTGGCGCAACAATTCGCGCAGTCGGTGCTGACTTGGTACGACCGCTACGGACGTAAAACTTTGCCATGGCAAAGTCCAAAAACACCTTATCAAGTATGGCTGTCGGAAGTCATGTTGCAACAAACTCAGGTTGCGACCGTGATCCCTTATTTCTTGCGTTTTATGGAGAAATTCCCAGACGTTCGCGCACTGGCCGCGGCGCCTCAGGATGAGGTGTTACATCTGTGGACCGGACTCGGTTATTACGCTCGTGGCCGCAATCTACATAAAGCCGCGCAGATGATTGTGGAAAAGCATGGCGGTGAATTCCCGACGTCCTTTGACGATGTTTGCGCTCTTCCCGGCGTTGGTCGCTCCACTGCCGGCGCGATCCTTTCATTATCGCTCGGTCAACATTATCCCATCCTCGACGGGAACGTGAAACGCGTTTTAGCTCGCTGTTACGCAGTTGAAGGCTGGCCGGGAAAAAAAGACGTCGAAAATCGGCTGTGGGAAATCAGCGAACAGGTCACTCCCGCTAAAGGCGTTAGCCAATTTAATCAGGCGATGATGGATTTGGGTGCGATGGTTTGCACCCGTAGTAAGCCCAAATGCGAGCTGTGCCCGCTAAGCAGCGGTTGTATTGCCTACGCCAATAGCAGTTGGAGTCAGTATCCGGGTAAAAAACCAAAGCAAACTATTCCTGAAAAAACGGGCTATTTTCTAATGATGCAGTCTGGCGACAACGTATGGCTGGAACAGCGTCCTAACGTCGGGCTATGGGGCGGATTGTACTGCTTCCCACAGTTCACCAGTGAAGATGCGCTACGCGAGCACGTGGCTTCACTTGGGATAAAACAGCCCAAGCTGCATCAGCTAACGTCATTTCGTCACACGTTTAGCCATTTCCATTTAGATATCGTACCGATTTGGTTTGATATAACACAGCAAAGTCACTGCATGGATGAAGGAACTGGACTCTGGTATAACTTAGCCCAGCCACCGTCCGTCGGTCTGGCCGCCCCCGTGGAACGGTTATTGCAGCAGCTGTCTAAAGAGCCAGTTTCTCAGCGATCGTAACAAGGCTCACCACATGAGGAATAATCATGAGTAGAACAATTTTTTGTACATTTTTAAATCAAGAAGCCGAAGGGCAAGATTTCCAGCTGTATCCGGGTGAGTTGGGTAAGCGGATCTTTAACGAGATTTCGAAAGAAGCCTGGTCGCAGTGGATGTCCAAGCAAACCATGCTGATCAATGAGAAAAAACTCAGCATGATGAACCCAGATGACCGCAAACTTCTCGAACAGGAAATGGTGAAGTTCTTGTTTGAAGGCCATGATGTGCATATTGAAGGTTATACGCCACCAAGCCAGTAATCTTACCCATTAGTATATTGCGGGTTTAACAGCGCTAAGCCCGCAGTTTGAGATCCTATTTTTCATCCAATATGGCTGTGAAGATGAAGAAAGTTTTAGCATTGATCCTGATCGCACCCTTGCTGATCTCTTGTTCTGGAAAGAAAAATACTCAGGACAGCGAAGCCTATGTCAAAGATACCAATGGCTTCGACATTTTGATGGGACAGTTTGCCCATAATATTGAAAATATCTGGGGCATCAACGAGGTGCTGATTGCGGGGCCAAAAGACTACGTAAAATACACCGATCAATACCTAACGCGTAGCCACATCAACTTTGATTCCGGCCAGATCACTATTGAAACGATCTCACCGACGGATCCGGCCGCCAGCCTCAAACAGGCCATCATCAGCACACTGCTGATGGGAGACGATCCCGGTTCTATCGACCTCTATTCTGATGTAAACGATATTCAGATCAGCAAAGAGCCCTTCCTGTACGGTCAAGTATTAGACAATACCGGACAGCCAATTCGTTGGCAGGGACGCGCTAGCAACTTTGCCGACTATCTAGTCCAGCATAAGCTCATGAAGCGTACTTCTGGGCTACATGTGATTTACTCAGTAACGATCCAATTGGTGCCAAACCACTTGGATAAACGTGCTCATAAATACCTCGGAATGGTCCGTAAAGCTTCTGAAAAATATGGCGTCGACGAGTCTTTGATTCTGGCAATTATGCAAACTGAATCGAGCTTTAACCCGTACGCTGTCAGCGGCTCTGATGCGCTTGGTCTGATGCAGGTTGTTCAGCACACCGCAGGTAAAGACGTATTCGTACAGAAAGGAAAATGGGGTACGCCAAGCCGTAGCTATTTGTTTGATCCAGAAAATAATATCGATACTGGTACGGCATACCTGGCGATCTTGCAGAATAACTATCTGGGCGGCATTCAGAACCCGACATCACGTCGTTATGCCGTGATCACCGCTTACAACGGCGGCGCAGGCAGCGTGTTGCGAG
>NZ_KV824214.1:372732-440952 GCF_001816025.1 Hafnia sp. HMSC23F03 | reverse complement strand
ATTCTCCAGTGACCGTAACCGTGCAGTGAGCATCATCAACCAGTTAACACCGGGCGATGTGTACGAAACGCTCACCAATAAGCATCCTTCTGGCGAATCACGTCGCTATCTATACAAAGTGAACAACGCGCAGAAGAGCTATCGACGCGGGAAGTAAACTTTCTCCATGCCCGCTCTCCTTTTGAGGGCGGGCAGATGTTCCATCATCACCTCAGTCATGATGATGATTATGCCCTTCAGCATGTTCATGCTGATGTTCATAGTCTTCGCCCGGCACCACAACCAACTTACCGTAGCGCACGCCGCGCTCTGCGATCACCTTCTCAGCAAGCCCCTTTACTTTCCCACTCGCACCTTTAAGCAGCGATACTTCTAAGCAACTGCCGTGATCGAGATGCACATGCAGGCTCGCGAGCGATAAATCATGGTGATCGTGGAAGCTTTTCGTTAGACGCTTAGAAAGTTCACGGGCTTCATGGTCGTAAACATAAAACAGCGCCGCAACGCAGTTGCTAGTTTCATCGTTCAATGTAGGCATCGCCGTGGCTTGAAGTCCGGCACGAGCTAAGTCACGAATCGCCTCAGAGCGATTTTGGTAGTTACGTTCTTTGATGATGGTGTCGATCTCAGCCATCAAATCATCATCCAGTGAAAGAGTGACTCGTTGCATAAAATAAGTTCCTGATCCGGCTTTAGTCGCAAGAGTATGCCATTGTTCACATAGCTAAAAAACCGAGCGACCAACAACTTAGTCTATCAACACTAAGGATGAGTCCATCTACTTAGTCCATTAATTCTAACGGTCCACCTTTTTCTAACGCGCGCAAATAGGCGGGTCTCGCGTGTAAACGCTTCAATAACCCACGTGCATGCGGGGCTTTATCCAATCCCGTACGTATATTCATTGCTTCTAAGGGGAAACTCATCTGTATATCTGCCAGACTAAAGTGGTCACCAGCAAACCAGTTATTTTTACTCAGATGATTTTCAATGAAGCGCAAATGAGTCGCCAGTTGCTGATCAAGGTAACCACGCTGCACACCTTTACCTAACAGGCTGCCAATTGGCCGAATGATCCAAGGCACTGGAGCCTTCCCTAGTCGATTAAAAACCAACTTCATTACCAGCAATGGCATTAATGATCCTTCGGCATAGTGTAGCCAGTAGCGGTACTGCATCCGTTCTGGCTTATCCTGCGGTTTGAGCAGTGCGGAGTGGTCATAAGTATCTTGCAGATATTCGAGAATGGCGGCGGACTCTGCAATTGTCCATTCGCCATCGGTCAGCACGGGAGCCTTTCCCAACGGATGGATTTTTTTCAACGATTCAGGGGCCAGCATGGTTACGGGATCGCGTTGATACTGTTCGATCTGATAGGGTAATCCCAGCTCTTCAAGCGTCCAAAGTACCCGGTGTGAACGCGAATTATTAAGATGATGGACCGTAATCATTTTCTAGCTCCACTGGCATATGTTTTCTAACTATAGCCAGCAGATGAAAAATTACACAAAAGATCCTTAGGGCGATTAAAAACAAAGGGAGCCACCGATGGCTCCCCTTATTGGGTAAAACAACTGTCTAATAAATCTGATTAAAAATCAGTATTAAACATTTTTGTCCTGCATTTCAAAGCGAGGTGAGATCAGGCCGTACAGTGTCCATCCTAAGAAGGTTACAATCGCACCATACATCATGGCTTCTTCACCTGATGAATAAAGAGCATAGAAGCTATACATGGCACCAATAAACGCGATGATATTTGCCATGCGGGCTTTGCTTGGATTGACCTTCGCAACTTTCTGAATAATAACCAGAGCGGCCATAGACAGAATGTAAGGGATAATATTAGTTACTACCGCAAGGTTAACCAGCACGTTGAACTGCTTATTCAGTGACGGACTGATAGTCATCAGAGACAGCACGGTTTGGATAATCACGATAACGATCATACCTTTTACTGGCGCGTCAGCCTTAGTCAGCTTAGAGAATACTTTAGGGAAATAGCCTTCATCCGCAGAGGATTTGAACACCTGAGCGATGGTGAACTGCCAGCCGAGTAGTGAACCTACGCAGGACATAATCATCAGAGCCATGATGATTTTACCCACACCTGGAGTAAACATCTGCGCAAATGCTAAACCAAACGGCGCGGTTGAATTCGCCAAATCCATATTTGGCACAATACCTGCAATCACGTTAGTTGAAACAATATAAATAACCGCTGCGCCCAATGTTCCGCCCAATACGGCAATAGGCACGTTACGTTCAGGATTGTCGACAACATCGGTATTGGCACAAGCAGATTCTAGCCCCAAGAATGCCCATAGCGTCATTGCGATAGAAGAACCGACCGCTTCAAATACAGGTAAATGATGCGGGTTCCAAGACTGTACATACATCGTTGGGCTAAACCAGAACCAACCGATAACTGAGATACCGACAACCGGAATGATAACGCCCCACACGGTTACGCCGCTAATACGGCCGGTAATTTTTGCGCCGCCAAAGTTAGCGATAGTTGCTAACCAAAGCACGCCAATTGTCGCGATACAAATTCCCAGCGGCGTTAAGTTTGCCCCGACTAATTCGGTACCGTAACCAACGGCAGAAATTGCAATTGCGACGTTCGCAATTAGCAAAGATACACCGTAGGTGTAGTTCGCCATGAAGTTACCGGATTTACCAAAGGCATATTCCGCATAACCCCCCATACCACCTGATTTACGGCTGAACATCCCACATTTGGCAAAAGCATAAGCCAAAGCCATTGAACCCAAAGCTGTCACCAGCCATGAAACAATAGACAGCGTCCCCACTTCTGCTAATTTCGTCGGCAACATGATGATCCCTGAACCCATCATGTTTACCGCCGTCAAAATTGTGAGCTGAACGACGCCCATTTTATTGTTGCCTTTAGACGTACTCATATTGTGTCTCTCTCATAAACTCTGTTAGCGAAGAGCCGGTTAGATCGCGACCCTTCGCTATTTCTTTTTATCGGAAAATCAGTTTCGGCCAATAGCCCTGCCGAGAAATGATTTCTAATTTATTGTTTAATAACATAACCATAAGCACGTTTACGTCCGTCCTCATCCTGTTGGATATAGACACCCTGCAATTCAGGCGCAAAGCCTGGTAACAGGTTGATACCCTCTTCTAGAGCCAAGAAGTAACGCTGTACGGAACCGCCCCAGATTTCCCCTGGAACCACACACAGCACACCTGGAGGATAAGGAAGCGCGCCTTCAGCGGCGATGCGGCCTTCAACCTGACTCAACGCAACTAATTCAACGTTGCCGCGTACAAACTCGATATTCGCCTGCTGTGGATTCATCACCACTTTCGGGAAGTGAGCTTTACGGAACATCTCCTTTTGCAGTTGTTTCACGTTGTGGCTGACGTACAGGTCGTGCATTTCCTGACACAGTTGGCGAATGGTGTAACCCTGATAACGTTCTTCGTAGTTTTTGTAGATAGATGGCAACACATCAGCCAGAGGCGCATCTTCTTCCAACAGGCGTTCAAAGCGGGCAATTTGGGCAACAAGATGCTGCATCTTGGCCATATCTTCCGCTGGCGTCATCAGGAACAGGATGGAGTTCAAGTCGCATTTTTCCGGTACGATGCCGTTTTCACGCAGGAAGTTCGCGAGGATAGTGGCTGGAACGCCAAACTTGTCATATTCACCGGTTTGTACGTTGATGCCCGGCGTGGTCAGCATCAGTTTGCATGGGTCTACGAAATATTGATGCTCTGCGTAACCTTCAAATGAGTGCCAACGTTCACCCGGGATGAAGTCGAAGAAGCGCAGATCGTTTGCCATCTCTTCGGTATCAAAGTCTTCCCATTTGCGGCCATCAATGGTTGCAGGAACGAATGGACGAATATGTTTGCAGAGTTTTAACAACAGCTTACGGGTTTCAATACCTACTTTAACGCAGTCCATCCACATACGTTTTCCGCTTTCGCCTTCGTGCATTTTGGCGTTAACGTCCAGCGCAGCGAACAGTGGGTAGAACGGGCTAGTTGATGCGTGCATCATAAACGCGTTATTCATGCGCTTATGGTTCACATAGCGATCTTGACCCTTGATGTGTTTATCTTTTTTATGAATCTGTGAGGTCTGAGAGAAGCCAGCCTGTTGTTTGTGAACTGACTGAGTAACCAGAATACCCGGGTCATTTTCATTCAGTTCCAACAACAGAGGCGAGCAGTCGTTCATCATTGGGATGAACTGTTCGTAACCCACCCATGCAGAGTCAAACAGGATGTAATCACACAGATGACCAATTTTATCAACCACCTGACGCGCGTTATAAATGGTGCCGTCATAGGTGCCTAACTGAATAACAGCCAAACGGAACGGACGTTTTTCACTAGAACGCTCAGGAGCAACTTCGCGGACTAAATCACGCAGGTATTTCTCTTCGAAGCAGTGGGAATCAATACCACCGATGAAACCAAACGGGTTACGCGCGGTTTCCAGATATACTGGCGTTGCACCAGCCTGAATTAACGCACCGTGATGGTTAGACTTATGGTTGTTGCGGTCAAACAGCACAAGATCGCCCGGCGCTAATAACGCATTCAGAACCACCTTGTTAGAAGAAGAAGTCCCGTTCAATACGAAATAGGTTTTATCTGCGTTAAAGACTTTTGCCGCATGCATTTGCGCAGTGCAAGGTGCGCCTTCGTGGATTAACAGGTCTCCCATTGAGACGTCAGCGTTACACAGGTCAGAACGGAATAATGTTTCACCGAAGTAATCAAAGAACTGGCGTCCCGCTGGATGGCGGCGGAAGAACTGGCCACCTTGGTGCCCAGGGCAGTCAAATGCAGCATTGCCTTGCTGAACGTATTCCACCAAGCTACCAAAGAAAGGAGGTAATACTTCTTTCTCATATTTAGTTGCGGCAGCTTCAAGCTGTTTACCGTAAAAATCAACGTTGCCATCGCATAATTCAAATACGCCAGTTACACGTGGCAACACCTCAGCAGGAAGCTCTTCTTCGCAACAAACCGCTACAAAGATAGGAATACCAAAACCGGTTTGTTCAATGGTATCTAACATACCGGATACCGCATCCTCAACGGAAATGACTGCGGCTGAAACATCAGTAAAGTTAGTGTTATTAATATCTACTGTTTCACGTTCCGTACTAAAGCATTCCGAGGTGTTGTTATTAACAGCTATTTTTAGTTTTTCCATTTTATTTATGGTCTCTTGTTTTATTAATAGTAAAAAATTAGATACAGCATAGCCGTCAGATATTCCCAAACGGGATCTGAAGCTGAATTATTTTTTAAAGGCAATATTCCCCCACAATAATTCAGGATATTGAATTACTGATAAGAGTTGATGATTGCCTTGGTGGACATGCCACCGAGTTGGCGTATGAGCTAGTAAGGATTGTCAAATGCAACTTGCCGAATGATAGATAAAACTAGATTATTCAATAAGATACTAGATTAACTAACGTTTGGGATCGGGCAAGCATGACGATCCGCAATAGCGGACGCCGCAGGAGGGGAGATTATTTAGAGTTGAAAAGGTGAAAGTCAAAGCAGCTACGATGCGCCATCATCATAAGATGAGTGACACGTCGAATATGTGGCATAGCTTTATTGTTATTTTCCATTTCCTATTTCCTCTTTATCTGGAAACCGAGGACATTGTAACTCGAGAAACTACATAAACCGTGATATTTATCACTAATATGAGGTATATAATAAATAAAAATTAAACAATGTCTAGCATTGAATGCATATTTAAGCATCACTAATAGTTATTAATATGTAACATGTTTCATATTGATATTACTTTAAAGAAAAGCTCATGATCACTTAAGTCAGGTAATCAAAAAGAGGGCACATAAAAATAATGTTTTGTCCGTTGTAAAAAGAATGAATAGTTGTCATGTTTTTAACAAAAAAATTACAATTTAGACTAGGGGTTGCATTCCTAGTGGGATAATTTGACTATTTATTCAATTTAATGATGGATGAGCCGGATCACATAACCTAAATTTCATCCTATTCTTGATAAAAGCCATCAGAGAAACCAAACTCAGATGATAGATCAATCAGAGTAAGCCTATATAGACTATGCCTCGCTATAGAAGCGACAAAACCTGAGATTTCTCCGCTAATTTGTTGAAAAACTGAGCGTACAAGCCAAAGGCATAGAATTTACGTTGACGGCGGCGAGGTAATTTAGTCTAATACGCCCCGTTGCCCGGATAGCTCAGTCGGTAGAGCAGGGGATTGAAAATCCCCGTGTCCTTGGTTCGATTCCGAGTCCGGGCACCACTATTCATATTAACGGACCTTCACGAAGGTCCGTTTTTGCATTCTAAGCCTGCCCACGTCAGCACCTCGCCACTTATTTAATTTCACCAAACTCAGTCGTACTCTCCCCACATCAAGTCGCTTGTGCGTGTAGTTCTGAGCGTTATATGTGAACCTTAATTTTTTGCACTGATGATAAGATCCACTATCAGAAAAAATCACCCTGACTAGAAATCTCCTCCAGCGAAATATTGCGTGTTTCGATTCCAAAACAAAACAGGAATAGAGCACAGAGCAGCAACATCACACCGAGGACGATAAAGACCATAATCGATCCGTAATGGGTCAATAGAATTGCGACCCCATAGGGTGTAAATACCGCGACAATTCTCCCCACCGCGTTAACAAAGCCAGAACCGCGTAACCTGAGATGCGTAGGCCACAACTCAGGCACATACACCGCAGAGGCAAAGCAGACGTACATATACAGGAAAAAGATCATCACTAGGCCATAGCTCAAAATAGCCCACTCTTCGGTTTGAAGCGAGTAGATGTAACCCAGTAGCGCAATGATAATTAGCAGGGATGAGCCAAATAATCGCCGTGGGAAACGATCAATAATCATCGCGGCAATAAATATTCCGACCGGCGCGCCAATCATAATAATCGCGGTCATAAAGATAGATTTCGTCACTTCGATTCCCGAGTTAACGAAAATTGTTGGGATCCACACTGTAATGGTATAAAGCGAGATATTCATTGAGATAAGTACCATGCTCGCTACCAGTGTACGCCGCAGCATCTGACCTTTAAACAATAGCCAGAATGAGCCACTTTCCGCATGTAAATCCACCGTTAGGCTATCGCTCTGGCAGGAAGGCAAGGTGATTTTTTTCTCTTTCTCGATTTGCGACTCCACCAGTTGCAGGTGTTTTTCAGCGGCACTTAGCTGTCCTTTGCTCGCCAGCCAACGGGGAGATTCAATAAAATATTTCCCTGACAGATACCAAGCCAGTAGCATTGCAGCACCACCGAGCAGGAACATCATCCGCCAGCTAAAAAAGGCGATAACCACTACGCCAATTGATGCCGATAGCATTGGCGACCAGTTGCCGACAAACGACAGGCGGGCAGACCATTTCCCGCGCATTGCTGGGGGAATAAACTCAGTAAATGAGGCATAGCCCACCATAATCAGTGCGCCCATTCCGGTGCCCATCAGAAAGCGGAAAAAAATGAGCCAATACATGTTGGGAACAAACGTTGCCGCGCTGGCAGAGATCCCAACAATCAGCAAATTCACGCGAAATGCTTTGCGCCGTCCAAGATAATCGCCGATAAAGCCACCGGTTAGAGAACCGATAAAGTAGCCAAACATGAGTGCTGAGGTAAATGCTGCATTGAGGTAATTATTTGACCAGCCGTTGCTAACTAATTTTGCCAGCACGACATTCCCAGAATAGCTGAGAAAACCGGTGACTAATAAACTAAAACTGATAATGCCGAAAATACGGAAATGAAATCGAGATAAGGGTAAGCGATCTAATCTTGCGCCGATAGGGTCACATTGTTCCATCTGGATGCCTCAAATTCAGCTAAAATATAAAGCATGGCGATTGCGGCAGAGTCATTTTGCCGCGCCATCCATCATTCATTATTAAATTTTTATGGCATTATCAGGTGCAAACTAAAATAATATCGACACGACAGCATTGAAGTTAATAGACGAGTTGAATATTATTTTCCTTACAAAATATAATCCACTCTGCACCCGGTGCCTTATTGGTAATAAGGTAATTAATATGACTAAAATCCACGAGCTGGACGAATGCTTTACGATCGAACTTTGAGTGATCGGCCAGCAGGGCTACTTCAGTCGCCTGACGGATCATGGTTTTCTTGATTTCCGCTTCCGCTTCATTAGAGTCAAGCGCTCCGCTTTTCATATCCAGTCCTTTGCAACTCATCACCATAATATCAACATGATAGCGGCTGATAATTTCCTTGGTGATCCTCCCCTGTAGCGATAGCGTATTCTTATTTAGCTCGCCGCCAGTAGAAACGACGTTAATTTCCGACTGCGCCAACTCATGAAAGGCTTCCGCCGAGTTAGTTAACAGCGTGAGATCGTTTCTCTCTTTTAGTAGCTTTAATAATTCCATCGCCGTACTACTGGAGTCGGCAGCCATCGTCGTCTTATTTTTAATAAACGGTAATGCATTACGAGCAATAGTCTGTTTCTCTTCAAAGAAAGACTGAGCACGTTTATAAAAATGAATGCTATCGGACAATGCGGGCGTATTTAATACCGCGCCGCCATATGTTCGGGTTAAAAAGCCCTCATCCTCGAGCTTTTCCAGATCTCTACGAATAGTTTCTTCGGTGACCTGAAAAATCGTGCTTAAATTAGAAACCACCACTTTCTTATCATTAGCCACCATTTTCTTGATGGCCTGAATTCTATCTTTTGCCGCCACGATGAAACCTCTATTTCCTGCAAAGTAATAATAAGACCCTAGTATCTCACAGGCTATGTTTATTTTCAAAATAACATGTCTGAATCACAGGTTTAATGTTTTTTACACAGAAATAGAGGTCAGTAACATCTATTTTATTTAGTCTCCAACGCTTCAGCCATTCGTCTCATCAATAATGAGTCATCATCTGTCAGGCCGATGGTTAGCGCGTCGACATTCTCACGTACCTGTTCCGGTGCCGTTGCGCCGCTAAGTAAGGTGATTAAATCACTTTGCTTTAAAATCCACGCCAGTGCCAGCGCAGGAATTGAGCAACGATATTTTTCACATAGCGGCTCCCACTGCTCGAGCATATCAATGACCCGCAGCATATTTTCCCGCTGAAACCAGACCTTATTAGCCCGCGCACCGCTGGGGACATAATCCCGAGCAATAGTTCCGGTCAGCAGCCCCTGCTCAAGCGGTGAATAGACCTGCACGACGATGCCATGCTGCTGGCATAGCGGCAGCAGTTCAGCTTCCAATGCCCGGTCAAGGATGCTGTACTTAGCCTGAACGATATCAAGCTCGCCGTGCTTAAGATATTCTCTGATATGCCCGACATCCACGTTAGCAGCACCGATAGAACGGATCTTACCTTCTTTCTTAAGCGCATTAAGCGTGTCTACGGTTTCTGCTATTGGCGTAAAACAAGGTTCGACCGACTGCCAGTGAGTCATATAGATATCAATGCTATCGATGCCCAGTCTTTGCAGGCTGGAATCCACCTCTTCGCGAATAGACTCGGGCGTGAGATTTTTATACAGCTGGCGATCGCCCACTTTGTTAAACAGGCTTCCTGTCCGTTCCCAGACGATACCGCATTTGGTTTCAACAACGATATCGCTACGCGGTAGCTGCTTCAGTGCTTGGCCGACAATTACCTCGCTGTTGCCGAAGTTGTAGCCTGGCGCGGTATCAATCAAATTAATTCCGCAACGATGCGCTTCAACAATGGTGTCAATGCAAATCTGTAGGTCGAGATCGCCGTTCCATGCTGGGCCGCCGCCTATGGCCCATGTACCTAATCCCATGCGGGAAAGCGTAATATCCGTACTGCCTAAAGGAATCATTTTCATCTGCCGCTATTATCCTTCGTATTCGTCGAGAAGTTGTTCAACCAGCTTTCTGTTCTTTACGCCCGTCGTAGCGCCCACGCTCAGTACCGATATCGCTGCCGTTGCGTTAGCAAACAGTGCACATTCGCGCAGCGACTTGCCTTCAAGCAACGCGGAGATAAATCCTGATGCAAAATTATCCCCCGCGCCGATGGTGTCGATGGCGTTGATTCCCGAAACTGCGGGAACTTCCATTTTCATATCGGCACGCTTGATAAAGCAGCCTTTCTTGCCGGTCTTAATCACTACGGTTTTCACACCGCAGTTCAGGAAGCTGTCGGCGATTTCATCCAGCGTCTCTTTCCCTGTGAGCAGTTTTGCCTCTTCAAAATTGGGAAACAGATAATCTACGTAGCTCAACGCATGTTGAATATCGTTTAGCGTTTCATTAAGCCGCGGCTTAATCATATCGGCGCAGATAATTAACTGATGCGCTTTCGCCTGAGTGAAAATCGCTGTTAATGCTTTACCGTCAAGCTGCGGGCTATTAAAAATACTCGCCAGCGACAGCAGTTTCGCCTGAGAGAACCGGTTAAAATCAACATCGTTTATATTCAGTTTCCACAGGCTGCCGTTGCGGTTAGTAACAAAAGTACGTTCGCCATAGGCGGTTACTAAGCCCACATTGATAGAGGTATCAATATTGGCATCCTGCTTAAGGCTCTGAATGTCAATATTCTCCCGTCGGCAGTGGTCGAGAATAAAATGTCCTGCTGCATCATCACCTACCCGACTAATTAACGCTGTACGATGACCAAGGCGAGAAATAATTGTCGCTTCATTAATTGCATCTCCCCCCGTGGTCATAGCAATTCGTTCTAATGGATAAGAGTCTACATCAAAGATATTTTTACTCACCGGCTGCAAGGGAATATCAACTATTGCCGCCCCTATACAAATAACCTCGATATTATCCATATTATTATTTCGCTTTACCGTCAGAGCCGAACAGTCTTATTTTCTCCAGCGCACGCTCTTTTACTGCTTTGCGAACTTCACGCTCAACGTGCAGGAACGGTTGATGCTGATTCTCTTGTATCGCAACCATCGCCGCCTGACATAGTTCGGTGTGAATGTTAATTTTAGAGATACCTAAGGAGATAGCTTTCTTGATATCCGCATCGCTAATACCAGACGCGCCGTGTAGCACTAATGGAACGGACACCGCACGGCGCACACGCTCTACAACGTCGAAATTAAGTTTCGGTTCGGAAGTATAAACACCGTGCTGGTTACCAATTGCCACTGCCAGAGAATCGCATCCCGTACGCTCGACAAATTCCGCAGCCTGCTCCGGGTCAGTGTAGTGATAACCTGCCAGCGCTTCTTCGTAGACCGTTTCATTCCCTACGTGCCCCAACTCCGCTTCGACCGGAATCCCCAGTGGATGGAAGAAATCCACCGCCTCTTTGGTCAGACGAATATTCTCTTCAAAATCAGAGGCAGAGGCATCACGCATCAGCGAATTCATGCCGTGGGTCCAGGCATTATGGATAATCTCCATGCTGCGGCCGTGATCCCAGTGAGTAATGACCGGTACTGAGGCCTTTTTCGCCATAGAAACCATCATGTGCGAAAAATCTTCAAACGAGGTATTACCGACAAAACCGGTGCCGAAAGAAATAATCACCGGCGATTTAGACTCTTCTGCAGCATCAATGACGCCCATTAACATTTCCGCATTCCACACGTTAAAGTGGGCAATCGCATAATGTTTATTCTGGGCATCGTTTTCCCAATATTTAATATCTGCAAGCATGCTTATTTCTCCCTTCTAATAGATTAATGGTTAACTTTAATAACGCCTTTAATAATCTCGCTTTTGTTATTCACCGATTCATCAAACGCGCGCTGAACATCTTCATAATCGTAAATATGCGTCACCATCGATTTAACATCGAAACGTCCAGAGGAAATGGCTTCAATAGTGACCGGATAGCGGTTGGCATAGCGAAAGACGGTCTGAATAGAAACTTCACGATTAATTTTAAGGAAATTGATCGCGGAATCACCGGGAACCGTCCCGACGATCATGATTTTCCCTCCGCGCATTACCAGGTATGGTGCTTGTTTAACGGTGATGGCCGAACCGGCAGTTTCAAAAACGATGTCGGCCCCCATATCGCCAGAGAACTGCTGGCAACGCGCAACGGTGTCCTCTTTTGCTCCGTTAATCACGGTTTTTGCCCCGAGCTTCTTAGCCATGGCAAGGCGTTTTTCCAGCACGTCAACGACTGCGATGTCGGTTGCTCCCAGACATTTACATGCTTGTAGAGTCATTAAACCAATACAGCCTGCGCCCAGAATGACAATTTTCTTGCCCGGCTTAACGTCTGCCAGCATCGCCGCATGCATGCCTACTGCCGCAGGTTCTACCAGCGCGCCTTCCATGGTGTCCATATTATCGGGCAGCTTCCAGGTGAAGCTTTCCGGGTGACAAAGATAGTGAGTTAGTGCGCCGCGATAATTAGGCTGCGTGGCCATAAAATCGACGTCGGGACAGATATTGTATTTCCCCTCCAGACAGTAGCGGCAGTGCCCACAGGGTACACCGGGTTCGATATTCACTCGGTCACCCGGTTTAAATTTTGTAACACGGCTTCCCACTGCTACCACTGTACCGGCGCATTCGTGCCCCAGACCAATTTCTTGATTTGGATCTTTCGGCGGAATAAAAGGACCCGATTCAAAACCGTGAACATCTGAGCCGCAAATACCGACGTATTCAATTTTGATCAGGACTTCATTTTCTTTAGGTACCGGGATATTGGAGGAGATAATTTTCATCAACCCCGGAGTTTTTAATATTGCTTTTGAATTTTTCATTCTATTTCCCGTCAATATTATTTGCTGGTAACGGCATCAATACCGAGACTTTCGACAGAGACGCCTTTTGTTTCAATTCCGATGGTAGCGATAGCGACTGCGACAATAATGGAGACCGCCCCCAGTAGCACAAACACCCCGGTCACACCGTAACTATTAAGCAATACCGCAACCGCATAAGGCGCCGCGATACCGCTGATTCGTCCAACCGCGTTTGCCAAACCCGACCCGCGAAGCTTCGCTTCGGTCGGCCATATCTCTGGGACATATACCGCAGAGGCGTAGCAAACGTACATATAGACAAAAGTAATCAGGAAGAAACCAATTAACGTAATCAATAACATGCTGGTTTGCAGAGAATAGACATATCCCAGCACGGCAATGAGTACTAATAGACCCACGCCCATGGTCTTTCTGGGTATTTTGTCCATCACCAGCATGGCGATAAAAATCCCAAACGGTGCGCCGAACATACTCATGGTATTTAAGACAATGGAGTCTTTCAGATTAATACCCTGACTCATAAATATTGTCGGTAGCCAGTTAATTAAGGTGTACTGCACTACGTTCATGGCTATTAGTACGAAGGAGCCTAAAATAACCCGCTTCAATAATACGCCCGTTAATAAAGCCGAATAGGGCACGGCACGCGGTGGTTTATTGTCATCTTCGATGACTACCAACGGCAATGGCTTACCGGTCTGCTGAATAGCCTTTTTCTCAATGGCATACATCACCTTTTCTGCCTCGGCGTAGCGCCCGCGAGATTCCAGCCAACGAGGTGATTCTGGGAAACTGCGCCAAGCAATAACGGTAGCAATCAGTGACAGCACCGCTGGGATCAGCAGTTGCACGCGCCAGTTCCATTCCGCGCTAATTAACGGTGTCAATCCCATCGCAATTAACGAACAGAGTGGATAAGACCAGTTGCCGATAAATGAGACTCGACTAGACCATGTACCGCGGTTTCTGCTGGGCATATATTCGGTGAAGCCAGCAAATAAGGTCACCAGTAACGCACCTAACCCCGCCCCCATGACAAAACGACAGGCTATCAGGAAGGTCATATTGGGCGAAAATGCCCCTACAACCATGGCAACAATATGGATTGCTTCATACAGAACAAACGCGTTTTTACGCCCGATTTTATCTCCGATAATTCCTCCGCCGAGCGCCCCGAGAAACATTCCCGCTGTAGTAATGGCGGAAAACGTGGCGGTGGTGGAATTATCGGTCCAACCAAGTTCCTTTAATTGTGCGAGGATTAATCCGCCGACGGCATTACTCCAGCAGACGAGTAACCCGAAGGCGACTATGGCAAACATCGACGAGTGCCAGCGGCAGTCAGGTAGGCGATCCAGCCTGGCGCCGCAATGCGGTTTTGCTATCTGTTCCATCCGATAACGTTCCTTTAATAGCCAGGTTATTCATCAAAGTCATAAGTCATGATGACCTTAATCGCGGTCTTATCGACCATTGCGTCAAAACCTTCGCGCCATTGTGACAAGCCTATGCGGTGAGTAATCATCGGTTTGACTTTGAGCGCGCCGCTAGCGAGCAGGCGAATGGCGTTGCGCCATGAAGTGGAGTCGTAGGCCATATGGCCAATGATGCTTTTGTTCCATGCGGTGATGTCGTTGATAGAGAAATCTAGAGGTTTGAAGCCCATGCCCACGCGAACCACTTCACCGTTAGGGCGCAGCATTTCGATAGATTGTTTGAGGGCGATATTGGCACCAGAGCATTCAATCACTAGCCCCAGATTGTCTTTACCGCAGATTTCCTGACAGCGAGTGACCACATCTTCGGTCGAACCGTTAACGACCGCCGTTGCTCCTAGTTCTTTGGCTATCGGGAAACGCACCGCGACATCCTCTTCCAGCCCGACCATTACGATATTAACGGCCCCCATAATGCGCGCCATCTGCACGCAAAAGAGTCCTAATGGGCCGGTACCGAAAACCACCACGTCTTGGCCGGGGAGAAACTTGGATTGCTGGGCGATAGATTTGTAGGCGTTACAGATAGGATCCAGTACCGCTGCGTCTTCATAATCAATGCCCTGTGGGATTTCCCATAGCGCATGTCGGTGAATTTTGAGGATTTCTCCCGGTACTAGACAGTATTTCGAGAATCCGCCGCCCCATGTGTTGTTATCCAGACCTAAGTTTACTTTTTCTGTACAACACAGAAAATCGCCTTGTTCGCAGGCAGGGCAAACGCCGCATACATGTCCGCTGTTGTCAGAAACCACTCGCTGGCCAACTTTCCAATCTTTGACTCTATCGCCAACCTGGACAATTTTGCCTGCAAATTCGTGACCACGAATGGAGTTGAATTGATCAGATCCGCTGTCAACGTTGTAGTGTTTCATGTCTGCGCCGCAGATAGCTGCCGCTTTGATTTCAATCACTACGTCATCCGGGCCGCACGTTGGTTCCGGCACGTCAATCATCTTATAACCGCCAAAAGCCTTCCCAAACCTCGCCAGTGCTTTCATTGTGCCTTCCTTTGTTTTTTGGTTTTGCATTAGTGAAAGCAATACTTAACCACAAAATCTTTAAGGTCAACGTAAAATGTTTAAAACACAGATATTGATCTGCATTTCACAACTCAGATCACAAATACAGATGAACACATCGTAAGGAGGCAGGGAAAAGAGGATCGAGCCCCATAAAATGGCGGATCTACACTTCGGCACAATGAAGCAGGTACAAGAACTAACAAAGCGGTGACACTGCAGGCAAGGTTTCAAAGCTAAAAAATCTGGTGCCTTCTTGCTCAATATTATGCAAATCCCAATTTACTGATTAACTAATAATGAAAACAATGCGAATAAATGGCGGTGATGTTAATTTCTCTGATGTTATAGAGCTATAGAGGATGCTAAAGTGGGAATCAAACGGTGTTTACATTGGTTATGACACAAAATCTGTGTATTTCACTCCCCCAAAATATTGGAAACTCTTTGAAATACGTTGAGATATATAGGCAATAAAACAGTTGATGGCAGCAATACACTAAAATACTGGCCTGATAACCAGATGAAGTATCGGTGATGAAAGTGCTGAGTGCTTACAGGGAAAATGTAGATACAAGGTTACTTTTGGCAGCAGAGCTGCGAAGGGGAGACGTAGAACTGTTGTGACTGGGGGACTGGGATCTCATATTCTAGAAGTACGTTCGATGGCCATTAGGAGATTCATATAATGACAAATAAATTCTGGATCCGTTGGGGATGCATTGTATTTATCTGTATTGTTTACTTTGCTGTGATTTTCTTTTTTAATTTTATATTTTCACTTGATTTAACGGAGACAATGAGTGCAGGAGGGCAGTTTACTCATCCGCAGTGCGTTGCGTTTATCGATGGGCTGGTAGCCGAACACGATAATGCGACGCTAGCCTCACTTGTTGGTTTTTTAATTTGTATGCCGCTTATTTTATGGGTTTTTAAAAAGGTAAGATAATAGTGTGATGTTTTTTTCTTATTTATTCTAACGTCTAATGGGAAATATAATGCTTTATCTATAACGTTAATTTAACGGAAGTAGATCATTGGCAGAATATGATATTATTTATTATATCTATCCGTTAATAAAACATAATTGATTTTATAAATAGAACAGGCTCGTGGTAATAATTATTTTTCCAGTAGGTAATATCCACCGTTGTATCTCTCTTCTCACGATATCCCGTATGGGGTTTCCATTCGTTCTTCAGACTTAGGAACTGCTGGTGCGTTGCTCAGTCTACACTCTTTGGTCAATCATCGATCCGCTTTCATCCGACCTTACACAATACTCTATGCTCTGCATTTCAGAAGGTTTTTTACATAAGAAATATTTATTCGTTCTTTGGGGCAACGCTGCTGCCGTAATCTTTGCTCATAGAAATCATCCATCAGGTTATGTTACGTATCCTGTATCTCCGCACTGACCATGAGACAACGAAAGTGCTTCGCATAATAACGTCTTACTTGGGCGCATTTTACTCAAGTGAAATTTATTTAAAAGCCTTTTTTTGAATGAAAGAGAGGAGTATTCTCTGCGTGAAGCTATTATTATGCAGAATCTAGAAACGCGTAAAAATTATTAAACAAATAAGTTAAAATATTTTAATGCAATTCATTGTGTTGATTTTATTGGTTTTTTTTAGTTTTTGTGATTGTTTTCATGAATGTCTTTGATGTGATTTATTTATTTCTAAAATCATTATTAAATCAAAGAAAAACAGCGCAATGCTTTGTGATTAATGATGTTTTTAACTTGATTGGATATTGCTTTTTTGCGAGCAGCTAACCTGCTTTTATTTAAATTTTACGCATGGGGAAATACACTG
Source organism: Hafnia sp. HMSC23F03 (assembly GCF_001816025.1). NCBI lineage: Bacteria > Pseudomonadati > Pseudomonadota > Gammaproteobacteria > Enterobacterales > Hafniaceae > Hafnia > Hafnia sp. HMSC23F03. The sequence goes on along the minus strand of NZ_KV824214.1, from coordinate 423,863 downwards.
ATATTTAAGCATTGCTTATGTGTGGCTATGATTGGTTAATCCTAGGAATGTTTATTCAGTAATAGAAATGAATTAGCTTTATTTATATTAATGAGTTAATGAGTTAATGAGTTAATGAGTCGCGTCGTTTCAGCCGTGATTTATAGGTTTGTACCTGCCGGAGATAACCGGTAGGTGAACGTAAGTTGTCATTGACAATCAACAAGGAGCGTACCAATGCCTACACCGTGTTATATCTCAATCACAGGCAAAACCCAGGGGAACATCACCGCAGGCGCATTCACAGCGGATTCCGTCGGCAACATCTACGTGCAAGGACACGAAGATGAAATGCTGGTACAGGAGTTTTTGCATAATGTGACTGTCCCTACCGATCCACAGTCCGGCCAACCCGCTGGTCAGCGCGCCCACAAACCGTTCATCTTCACCGTGGCGCTGAACAAGGCTGTACCGCTGCTTTACAACGCATTAGCTTCAGGCGAAATGCTGCCGAAAGTGGAAATGCACTGGTGGCGTACGTCCGTTGAGGGTAAGCAAGAGCACTACTTCACCACCCGTCTGACGGATGCGACCATTGTGGATATGAATCTGCATATGCCGCACTGCCAGGACCCGGCACAGCGTGAATTCACCCAGTTGCTCGCTGTTTCACTGGCGTACCGTAAAGTCGAGTGGGAGCACATTAAATCCGGCACCTCGGGTGCGGATGACTGGCGTGCGCCACTGGAAGCCTAAGACCGTCCACAGCACGCTGCCTTCGCGGGCAGGGTGCTGTTTTTTTATCGTATGCCGGAAGTCAACTATCAGTGTCAGTAAGGGGTTACGTTTTATTACGGGGAGCTGGCGAAGGCCGGACTCTTCGGCGGTAGCGTGCCTGAGCACCAGCGTAACACTGTACTGTCACTAAAGTTGCTCGTCAGGCAGTTTCTTTTTCCTGTTAATCCGCGAGGTCATTCATGTCAACAGGATTACGTTTCACACTGGAGGTGGACGGTTTGGCGCCGGATGCGCTGGCGGTGGTGTCCTTTAGCCTGAGCCAGTCCCTTTCTGAACTGTTTTCCCTCGATGTCTCGCTGGTCAGCCAGCAGCTTTTCAACATTGAATTTTCTCAGGTGCTGGAAAAAAACGCGCACCTGAAAATCTGGCAGGACGACGAGATACAGCGCCGGGTTAAAGGCGTCGTCACCTGGTTTGAACTGGGTGAAAACGATAACCACCAGACGCTGTACAACCTGCGAATACGTCCACCATTGTGGCGCGCCGCCCTGCGTCAGAACTCGCGCATTTTTCAGAATGAAGACATACAGAGCATCTTAGGAACGATACTGCAGGAAAACGGCGTGACGGAGTGGAGTCCGCTGTTTAGCGAGCCGCATCCGGTACGGGAGTTCTGCGTGCAGTACGGTGAAACGGATTATGACTTCCTGGCGCGGATGGCGGCGGAAGAGGGCATTTTCTTCTATGAGGAGCACGCGCAGAAGAGCGACGACCAGAGCCTGGTGCTGTGCGACACGGTGCGGTTTCTGCCGGAAGCGTTTGACCTTCCCTGGAACCCGAACACGCGCACGGAAGTGAGCACGCCGTGCATCAGTAAATTCCGCCACAGCGCGCAGATACGTCCTTCTTCCGTGATTGCTAAAGACTACACCTTTAAACGCCCCGGCTGGGCGGGGCGCTTTGAGCATGAGGGAGAAAGCATGGATTACCAGCACGCACAATATGAGGTGTTTGACTATCCGGGGCGTTTCAAGGACGAGCACGGGCAGAACTTTGCCCGGTGGCAGACGGAAGGCTGGCGTAATAACGCGGAAATGGCGCACGGCGAAAGCCGCTCACCGGCGATATGGCCGGGGCGGCGCATCACGCTGACGGACCATCCGCAGGCGAGTCTGAACCGGGAATGGCAGGTGGTAGAGAGTGCGCTGTCGGGCAGTCAGCCACAGGCGGTGGCGGGGCGTGGAGGCGCGGGAACCACGTTGGATAATCACTTTGTGGTGGTGCCGGCAGACCGGACATGGCGACCAGTGCCGCAGGAGAAGCCGTCGGTGGACGGTCCGCAGTCGGCGGTGGTCACCGGGCCGGCGGGCGAGGAAATTTTCTGCGACGAGCACGGTCGGGTGCGGGTGAAGTTCAACTGGGACCGGTATAACCCGGCGAACCAAGACAGCTCGTGCTGGATACGAGTGGCGCAGGCGTGGGCGGGGCCGGGCTTTGGTAACCTAGCGATACCGCGCGTAGGGCAGGAGGTGATAGTGGACTTCCTCAACGGCGACCCGGACCAGCCCATCATTATGGGTCGAACCTACCACCAAGAAAACCGCTCGCCGGGCAGCCTACCGGGGACGAAGACCCAGATGACCATCCGCTCGAAGACCTATAAAGGCAGCGGGTTTAATGAACTGCGCTTTGAGGATGCGACTTCGAACGAGCAGGTTTACCTGCACGCTCAGAAAGATCATGTAACGGAAATTCTGCATGATGAAAGGCATACGATAGGCAATAACCGCGAGAAGAAAGTTGGCGTTGACCAGAAAGAGGCAATTGGTCAGGACAAGCAGACACTGGTGGGGCGGGATCACTATGAAACTATCGGCAGGAATTCGGTTGTGCGCGTGGTTCAGGATCAGGAAATCGAAATTGACCGAAACCGGACGCTGGTGGTGAACAGTTCGGAAAGGAAAAAGATTTTTGCGGATTCTATTGATGACATAGGTGGTCATAAGAATATTGTGATTCAGGGCATCAAGGATGAGCAGGTAAACACCAAAATATTTACCCGCACTAATAAATATATTTTGCACGCTGGTGAGAGCATGGTGATTGGCGGACCGGGTGGAAGTATTACCATCGATGCTGGCGGCGTGACTATCAAGGCCAAAAAATTACAGATACTAACTCCTTCCATGGATATCAGGGGCGGTGGAGTGGATCAGGTTAAAGCGCTGACAGCGATGGTGAATGAAGGGAAACCTTTCTGTGAAGTATGTGCTAAAGCAAAAGAAACACAGGAAGAGGGAAATGACTAGACTTCATGAGGTTGTTTTATCTGAAAACAGAGCGGAAGCTTTATCGGCAATTAGAAATTATATATTTGGTTCAGTAAAAACATTTTCACCTGATGGTTTTGAACTAATAAAGCCGAAATATGACGCAGGATGTAATACATACGCGATTATTGACGCCATGTTTTTTTCTGATATTTCTATTCTTCTTGATGCCTATGAAACCGAATGGGATTGCTTGTGGAAAGGTGCTAGTGATGGTCAGTTCGCCTTTTACGCCCCATATATTGTCAGACTAGAAGAAAGCTCTGCATTTACCCGCTGGTTCCTTGCTGAAAAAGTTGGTCTGGCGAGCGAATGGGGCGTTTTCATCAGAAGTTATTATTCGATTAGTGAGGTTGCTCATCATTTGAGAAAGTTTAATCAAATATATGATGAAGTGAATAATAAGTGGGTGCTTTTCAGGTATTACTCATTCGTTTCCATTGAGAGTGTTATTCCAGCACTTCCACCAAAAGATTTTTCACAATTCTTCACTGGTATAAATCAGATTATCTCTGATGGTTCAGGTGGGAAGTTGTTAATAATTTAATACTTGTATTTACCAAGAGCCAGTTATGCCAACAATAGATCCTAGTGCAGTAACCACAAATCAGTGTGATGCGGTAGACAACGCAGATGAGAAAGAGCCAATGCATTGCCCTCTGAAAAGTGGGGGGGTAATGTTACTACAGTTTGATAATGAAAAAGATATCGACAATTTTCATAAAATGGTTGATAGCCCTCTGCCTCCGTTGTTTGAAGACGGGGATGAAAAAAATCCATTACCTACGGGTATATCTCTGGATTCATTACAGGTGCAAATTAATAAATATGCCAATATTATCGGTGGGAATGCAATAGAAAGAGCTTTAGCGAAAGAGGCTAGTGATATTATTTTTATGCAGGAGCTTTTTGAGGAAATAGAAAACATTCTGAATACTGAACGTTACTTAGTGTTTTCTTTACTGTTTTCATCTCAGGCAACAGAAAACCCTAATGGTGGTGAGTTTACTATTAATTACAATGGCCAAAAAATAGAATTTGAAGACGCTAAGTTTTCGATGGATTTGCAAGAACGTGGCGGAGTTATGACGTCGGAGGATAATTTTGATGGATTAAATATAAGTCATGTTTATTCATCTGGTAGTGCCATATGTACAGACAATTTCATATTAAAGGTATTTAAAGAAATGTATATATTCTCTGATTATGGAATGGAAAAAAGTACTATACCGATTAACCAAAGTGGAGCAGATAAAGAATCAATTTATACAATTGCATCGTCTTTGGGATGGAAAGTCATTGGCAAAAGAACCATAACAGCAAAAGAGTTGGCTCAACAAATCATTGATACTACCCTTAAGCAGGTTCAGGATAATCGTGCCGGAGATATTGTTCGAGACATAATTATTGAAATTGTAAATGTAGTACTTACGGCAGTTGGTGTTGTTACTGGGGCTATTATACTCAAAGGGGCTGCCACTGCAGCAGTCAGGGCTATAGGCGCGGGCTATATGGTTTTATCAACGGGAAATATGATTGAGTCCTATGAGACGTTGGCAAACAGGATGTTGGGTTCACCTAAGCCTGGATATAATCCTATAAAAGAGGCAGCAAAATATCTCGATAAGTCTGCCCAGACGGGACATACCATCGAAAATTGTTTCGATGCGTTAAATTTTATCGCCGTGATGGGTAAAACTCCGGCAATGCAGGTATTTACTGGAGCAACCACGGCGTCATTAGGAGCAGGTATTTCAATATACAGCAGAGGTGGGAATAGCTCATCTGATGAGTGATTTCGGCAAACTCAAGGAGATTTTATTGTGCCTGCTTCTTCTAAAATATTAACAGCTCGACAGCCTGACCGTCATATCTTTGATGATGTTGTCAATAAATGGAAAGAAATGCCGCCTGACCCCAAGGACGTTTTACCAGGATATATTAAATATAAAGATTTTATTAAATCGCTAAACCATAATTTTAGTGAGTATAGAGTTTATTATACCGAAGCTTATGTTGGAGAAAATGTTGAACGTGGCTTTGGTATAAGAATTGTTGCTACTACAAAAGCGGGTCAGAATGTTGAAACATTTTATGAGTTTTCCACGAGTGCCAGAAATGGAACTCGATGGAAAATTATGTCGGATGCAACAAACGGACTTTATGCAATAAAGAACAGTAATCTCATAGGGAAAATTGGAGAGAATAAATTCTGGCAACTATTGGAAAAAGACAGAAAGATTACGCTTTCATATCCTACAGTTGGAAAAAATGTGGCGGAGACGGTAGAGCTTACACTGCATAAAGACGCCCGCCTGATGCGGCTTGAGTATCAGGGGGGTGGAAATGGGGTAGATATTGTGACAAAGGTGATTCCTGCCAATCCACCGCCTGAATGGATGTGGTTGATTATTGAACTGAAAACGTCTGCAGTGCATAATCTGGACGCTGAAGGTTTTAAATCAGTCAGTCGGGCAATGTCAGAAGTTCAAAAGAAGGGGTTGATACAAGTTGATAAACACGTTAATGATGCGTTGCGTGCGTATAAGACTGGTAATCCATACAATCTCTCTGTTGAAGATGCGGAGAATGTTGCAGACCTAAAGGATGCTTTACGTTTAGTTGATAAAACTGGAGAAAATACCAACATTGCAGGGTTATTTATTACACAAGGACTTGACGATAAGTTTGAATATGTGAAAAATGCTAAATATACCAAAGGAATGAGAATTGTTAAAGAGTGGTTTAATGGCGGGAAAATATTAAAATGACAAAGACGAATCAAGATGTAATAAAACGTTATGATGAGATCTATAGCTTTTATTTAAAGTCAGTTAGTATTATAAATTACGATTTTTATAAAAATCAATTAATCAGAATACCTGTTAAAGGGAAGCGTGATTTTGAAAATGCTTCTCTGGAAAAAAAAGATTTATATGCTAATTTGATGTTCGAAAACTTAAGTCAAGAATATTTAGATGGATTTATTGATGCCTCACATAAGAATCAGCGATGTGATAACCAATATCTTTGTGATTTTCTAGCAATGAAAATCATGGAAATATTAATTGTTTATATACATACTGGCGAGCCTAGGCCTTATCTTGAAGGTGCAGATAAAATAGGATTGTCTTTACTGACCCTTTTGGCCTGTAAGCAATTTGATGTAGTGGAACGGCTTTATGAGGAACTTATCAACTCGATTACTAATGGCACTGCGAAGAAGTCAATTACACATGGTGAGAGCTCACCTGAAGTACAGAAATTATTTGTACTGGCTGTAGAAATGTTAGCCAGTGAAAGAAAGCAGACCGTTGACTGGGCTGCAGCAGGGATCCCTGTGGAACGTTTTTATCTGGATTTTGTTCGCGAAGCACTCTACAGCCGTGATGATGAAGTGCTGAATAAATGGCTGACTGCGCTCTGTGACCAGCATTTGAAGTGGTGTTCCCGATTTCCTGCTGTACCTGCCGAAGCATTTGGTTACGATATTCCAATATGGATGGGATTATGGCCGTTTGAATATCAGGCAGTGAGGAATTTCAGGGCTAAGCATGGGCTGGATACGCCGGAGATTGAACACCCGCTGATAAACACGGTGTTTGCCCGTATGCCGGAACCTGATTTCAGCCAGTGGCAGAAGCCTGACTGGTTTGAGGATTTCTGTGCGAACTTGTTTGAAGTTAACCCCGATATTAGTTTTGTCAGGGATATATTTTTCATGAAAAAAAGCTGATAAATAGAAGAGCTGATGCTATGAGACTGACGGCGGAGACATATCAGGCAATTGACGAGTTCAGACATGAGCGTTTCTTTATGCGAGGAGCCGATTTATTAATATCAAATTATGCGCAGATAGTTAAGGAAAGAGGTCTTACGCCAGATGTGCTCCGGCTAGTGATAAAACAAAGTTTTACTTGGTTGACAGGAAAGGGATTTCCCAGTCCTCTTCTAGCAATGCGCATTGCCTGCGCCAAGCTATGTTTTGGTTCATTTTTTATGGAAGATACCCGATATAAAGTATTGGGGAATATTATAGAGGAGCATATCAGAACGTATGAAATTAACGATGAAGATCGTATCCATGACTTTATAATTACACACCGCGCAAGTTGGCAAACCGACTGGTTTACTAAACACCTTCCTCTCATCTGGAGGCTGTGTATTTCCCGAAACATTATCCCCAATGCAGCATCTGAATGGCCATCCGCAGGCAGTATCTTTCGTCAGTTGTTTGATGTTGAAAAACACTCCTCACAACTTTTGTCGGAGGATACTCGGCAGGCTGTCTTTCAGCAGTTAATGAAGAGTTCCTCAGTAGCCACCGTTACTGTCGGAAGTGGTGAACAACTTCAACTATTGCTGGCTATTGCACAGTATTACGATGGCTACCGTTGCTTTGATGATCCGCTTCAGCCCCGGTGGTATGGATTGACGGCGTCTGAAAATCAACAGCACCTGCCCTGCCGGCTCCAGGAACTATTTACTCCACGAAGACAAGGATAAATATAATGAGCAAACCCGTAGCACTTCAAGGACACAACCATACCTGCCCGCAAGTTGACCCTGGGCCGACCCCCCATATCGGCGGCCCGGTAAGTGAATGTCAGCAGAGTTTCGTCACTTACAATGGAATACCGCTGGCGCTGGTAGGCGATAAACTTATCTGCAAAGGAAGCGGAAGCAAAGATATTATCTCTTCTGGGTCGGCCATCGTAAAAATCAATGGTATAGCCGTTGCCAGAATGGGCGACAATACTGAGCATGGTGGCGTCATTATCGAAGGTCATTCAGGATTAACCTTGTCCTAAATCCAAAAAGAAAACACGGAAAAATGCTTTCCTGACAGAAAAAACACCTTGTTTAGTTTAATGAATAATAATTTACTTCAAAAATTTTTTTTTCCATCAGTCAATTTTAAGGGGGGGGCGTCGCCGGATATTTTGAAATGTGGTTGATATTAAAGGGAGAATAGCAAGAAAGTCATAAGTGTATATTGATTTAATGTTTTGAAGTAATCTTATTAAGTATTTTTTTTGTTGAGTTAATTATATTTATATATAAATACTAGTGACAGTATGTTCAACTTATTGTTCATTTGACAATTGAGTGTAATTTTAGAGCTAGTATGAGAAAAAATAATTTAATCTTATATTGTTTATTGCATTTGTGAGGTTTTGTTTTGCTGATATGCAGATTATTAAAAATAAATAAATCACATTATATAGAGGCAACTCATAACGATGAAGATGATTCTATTGTATGTAGCAAATGGCGTTTGAATATCAAGAAAATAAAAAAATATTTACATTGAGTGAACGATTTAAGAAAGGTGAACTATGGGGTATTACTGGCTCTGGGTTCCGTGTGAAATATCAGAACGATTGATTTATAATAATAAAGAATGGTTTTTTCTATTAATGCGGCTGCCACAGCTGAATGGTCTGATGGTAAGGATATTATATATTTGGGATGCACAAAAGAAGAGTGCGGCTCCATGTTTATAATGCCATATATGGGGCGTGGCAATCCAGTTTATTAATTTTTTAGTAAGTTCGAGTTAAAGCCGTTAAAGGTACATATACTTATTTTGGAGAATCAAATGTGCCCACAGTAGCCCGGCTCAGTGATAAAGGTATCCAGCACGACGGTTAATTACGAAACCGTGATTATTGCAGGTTCGCCAACCGCATTTATTGACGACCTGCCTGCCACCCGACCCGTTGATGCCGCATGCCAGACTGGAACATCCATCTCATACGCGTAAGGGGGCTGTGGTACTACAGCCACTATGCAGAGAGTCTGAACGGGCAGAAAGAGCTGTGCGGGATATAAGAAAAGATGAATCGGGCAATGGAATTCATTCAGGAAAAGATCATCAAAAGTATGTTTTTCGTACAAATAAAACAGCATTTTTTGTTTGAAAATTACACTATTTACTGCTCATAAAAGCTACTTTTCTACTATCAATTATGATCAACTATCTCCTGATAAATAAAGGAGATAACCGATGAACCTGGAAAAATTAATGATGCACATATCCATTATTCCTGATTACAGACAACCATGAAAAATCGAACATAAATTATCAGATATTCCTCTTTTTACGATACAGATGAAAGGACCCGAAATATACGTTCGTTATTATATAAGTTCAGCGGATTTAAATGCAGAGAAGTTTGCAAGATCAATAAGGGGCACTGGCACATTGAAAACCGTTTGCACTGGTGCCTGGATGCGGTGATGAACGAAGATGATTGTCGAATAAGAATAGGGAACGCCGCTGAATTATTTTCAGGCATAAGACATATAGCGGTGAATATTCTTCGACAGGAGAATGTATTCAAGGCGGGATTGAGTTGCAAGATGAGAAAAGCGGCGATGGACAACAACTATCTGACTACAGTCCTTGCAGGCTGAGGGGGGGCGTAATCTTGCACTATTGTGATGGTTATGAACAGCTCAGGGTCGCCACTGAATACCGTTATGACGCTAAGCACCATCTGGTCAATGTCATATAAAAATATGATTTTAGCTATCTGCATTAAGGATGCTTTAATAATTATGGCAACTTTCTCAAAAATTTTCTTTGTGCTTTCTCAAATGTACATTGCTTTAGCGTCAGTACTTTTTGTGACGGGGCATGTTCTTAAAGATCCTATGCAAAATGCTCTTTACTTATTGTATGCATTAACTTTACCCGTAGTTTCTGTGGTGCTTTTTATTTTGTGTTGCTGCATAGCAATACTAAGAAAAAACCTTTTATTAGGTGTAGTTAACCTGATAAATTTCATGGTCCTTGCGCTATTGTTTGTCTTTCTAATTGTTGTGTAATAAGTAATAAGTAATAAGTCATTTAAATATCAGCACTCGCAGTGCAGTCTCTAATTTGGCTAAACGCATAGGATTTTGGGGACCTCTCTTAGCTGGCGCAGGCAACATAGATAATTATTTAATATCTTGCTAAGGCTACATAAAGAAAAACCCGCCATTGGCGGGTTTGGTATGAATTCATTATGGGGGGAAACCTGAGCACTAAGACTGCTCACTCAATACCGCTTCTGGATGCGCTGTAACCGCCGATTGTTCTGCGGCATGACGAGCTAAACAGCGAGCCACTGAGTCCGTGGTTTGCCCACGCAGAGCTTCACGTTTGCGGAAAGCGGAGCGGTGCTGGCTCTTCACCGTTTCAATATCGCGCTCCGGTTCACTTTTGGGTAAGTAGAACCATCCTTCCCTATCTATCTCGCCGCCGCACTCTTCCCAGAAACTATCGTAACTGGATTTTAAACGCTGGCTTTTGATATGCGCTTTATTAGATATGCCAACAATTGATGAAACTCCCAGTGATTGAGCGATCGCATACAGTGCAGAGATCAGCAAATTCTTTGGTCGCATACCATGCATCAGCTTGGTCATGCTTTTAACCAGGTCAGCCGCATTTTCCGAGGCCGGGCCTTGTAAACCGCTTACAAATAGCTCGCCTTTATCGCCAAATGAAAACGTTAAGCCGTATACTTCCTGCTGATGCTCATTAAACAGGTATAGCCCTAAATCACCTTCACGAGTGAATTTAGAACGCATGAGCTTAAGTTGAGCGAAGTCTCCACTTTTAAGCTCAATATCAGCTAACACAATACCTTGGTTCATCGGAGAATACATTTTCTCAAGAGCTTGATGCGAGAAGCTGTTCTCAATCATATCGAGCGTGGCCATCGCCGTTCTCAGTTTCTGTTTACCAGACCAATTACGGTTGAGATATTTATTGACCGGACGTTTGATAAAAGGATGTGCGATCGTATTAGTCACAGGGTTCAATAACTGCGAACTATAATAATCACGGCACATCTTTTTATATTTAATATATTTAAACGTCGGTAATACAGCAATACGACAACCAAGTTTAACGGCATCATATCCGCTGTTCAGAGAACGCCATAAGCTGCTCTGGTGCCGCCATTTTTTGAAAAAGCTCATATTGGCCCCAACAAATTAATAATAGTTATATAACCCAGCTGCAGATGGCTCCCTGTGGCAGATCTGATGGACGGGAGAAGCTGAGATCGAATTAACCCTAAGTTTGAGCTATACGAACTCAACCAAACATAAACAAAAGGTGGATTATAGAAGTTGAAGTGTAATTCCAAGAGAATATAGCGGTATTATTCTATCCCGCAAGTAAAAACAGCGACACAATATCTCGATGAGTGTGTTTAACGATGTGACCGAATACCTCTTGATAACAACAGCTTGTGCTTGCTGAGCAACATATTCCACTCATCAATGCAAGACATATCCTGTTTTGGTCATCCTAGCTAAGATAGAGCGGCCTCATAAGAGGCCACGTCTTAATCAGCAATAGAAGTGACAATATTTTTTAGCTGCTGTTGCTGCTGCTGGCTAAGCTCATGCGCCGCAGAATAACCTTTATTCTGGATAATCACTTCACTTAAGCCCACCAGCCAATCGTAAATATAGAATCCGGTATTATTAGATGGCGTGACTGAAAGCTTAGTTAAACGCAAAGAGTTTCCCCAGCTCGCTGTTTTCATCGCCGGTGGTTTAGCAAAGATCTTTTGTCCACGGTTTACACGGCTATCAGGCCGCAATGATTCGGGTATTTGCTGGAATCCTAACCATGCGACAAAATCGCCCAGCACGCTTAATACGCGTGAAACCTGACGATCCACCAGCATATCTATCCTTGCGCCTTCATTCTCAGTCCCTGACAACGCATGTGATAAAGCCGATGCAATATGCATACGCACACTGGCCGTTATCAATTCTTGTAACAGTAGTTCTAACTCAGGCTTGCCCAAACCCAATAATGCTAATAACGCACGATTCTCCGCCAAGTTGTGTAGATGGTTAATCCAATATTGATATGCGTGATTGGCAAAATTGGTCTCGGTTTGCTCTTCTGATTTTACGAAGTCTTCCTCAGGAACAATGTTTGCGACCAAGTCGATATTCATCTCAATGCCAAACGGATCGCCATGCATAATTGGTAGTTCGTTATCACTGTGGTTCCCCGAAACAACCGTTGAATTAGCCTGATTATTTAGCTGTAGATACAAACCACGCAGCTCATCCCGAGTGGGTAATAACCGTTCGAGCAGCTCACCATGCACTCCGGTTCGGGTTTGTAGCGCCTTAAGCAACGTTTGAGAAATTCGAAGCTTCTCTTTTTCCTCTTCTTCCTCATCCAGCGCTAACCAGTTGCCTAACAGATGATCAGCCAGCTCACGCCGCAGCGATTCTAACCTCAGATTCAGACGCCTCAGGTTGGTTTCGCTGTTCACCTCCGTCGCTAAATAATCCACCATGCGACGAACACCGCTTTTATCGATCACCAGCATCGACCCCCAGCTTTCACCCGGCAATCCCACATATCGCTGAACCGCGTCATCGTAGCTCTTATTTTGGGTTACGCGCAGGTCAAACGGTGTAAGCGCCCAAATCAACGCAGGTTTACGCTGCTCTGTATCTCCTAACGTACTTTTTGCCCAATGAGCCAGAATTTTACCCACTGACTGCGTCGTGGTTTTTTCACTGACTGCGGTACATACCATCAATGCACCAAGCTGTTGGTTATCGGCATAGCGTTCTAATAAACTCTGTGCTTTGGCCCGTTGCAAAATGCCGTTCAGTGATGATGAAGGCTCATATTCGCTTTCCAGAGAGCGACCCATGCCGGGAAAATCCAGTACGTCAGTCTGCTGAAATAGCGGTTCCCGAGCTGCGCCAGCTAAAGGCAGCGTGATTTCAAATGTCAGCAACGCCAGTTCAGCAATGGAAAGCTCTACTGGTTTCGCGGTTTTGCGGTTGATGAGTGGACAAACCTGTACGCTAAAATCAAGCGGCGAGTTAGCATTTTCCAGCACTTTAGGGCTCAATATCCCTTCGGCTGGCAGCTGCATATCATCGACCAGAACGCTTAACGGAACCGCGACTTTCTCCGCACAGGATAAACGCTGTAAAATATGGCTAAAACAGGCATAGGCCGATGTCAGTTCGTCTACCCCATTCCACAGCAGTGAGAACAATCGGGCGCGATGATCTACGCTCAAATACGGCGCAAGCCTTACCGCCGACGGCCAAAAAACACGGTTCAGCCGTTTGCCGCGTGAGCCAATGCGGCGATTCACCGCATCCCACAGCGCGACAACATCATCTTCGCTCAATCCCGTCACAATGTCCGGCTGACGCAACGTTGATAGAGCCGCTAAATGCTCGTCGATAACGCCTTCATCCAGTTCCTGATAGTCAAACTCTGATGAAAAATCATTGAGAAACGCATCAACCAGCATTTTGGCGATCTCATATTCTCTCAACAACGCCAGCTCAATAGGGTAGTCATGGTTATCTATCCCCTTGCGGCGAGAGAATCGAGTGACGATACCGCAATCCTGATTTCTGGGGTTGATATGAGTGAGAAAATCCAGCGTGCGCCCCGCCAAATGGACTTCTAACCGCTCATTTTCATTTGCAGCTAGCACGTGGATCAAATGTGATTTTCCCGCCTGAGATAGCCCCCAAAAACCAATACTCGGCGGGCTTTGTGGCGAACACTGTAAAGCCGTGAGCTGATGATGACAGCGATAAAGTTTTATTCGCAGGCTATCTGCTTCGATATTCAACCGATGGGAGTGCTCGCGCGCGTTATCCACCCAATCAATTGCCTGAGTCACGCTATGTGCAATCGTCTGTAACTGGCTATTTATCTGCTTTGCATTCAATGATTTCATGAGATAAATACGCTCCCACTGTCGATCCAATAATGGGCGCTATCCGATAAAGTATTTAATTTCAGTTTTAAATGGTGCAAAGGTACCGAACTACCATCATCAAGTTTTACATCGGAAAGGGTAAAGCACTCAGGGCCTTGCTCATCGTTCATCGCTACCACGGCTAGCTTCACATACAGCACACTTTCCCCGGCGACTTTGCGCGCCAGTTGCTGATCAGTAATGGATAACCGATACAGCGGTGAAGCAGGCCAACGGTCGTTCTCTAATTGACGAAACCCAAGGCATAACGGCCCGCGCATCTGAAATACGTTGTCGCTTGGCAGCATAAATTCGGGGTCATCAAGATCGATATCGCTATAGCACACATCGTTGCTCATTAATGCTTGATGGCTATCAAGCATGCCTAAGTAACGCACCGTTGAATATGGCTGAAAATCACCGGCCTTACAGTTAAAGCTCGCTAAGCGTAAATTCACCGCTAACAGGCAAATCATGGCGCCAACGGCCGCCGTTGATTTTGGATTATCTATGCGTCCACGTTTGTTAAACGGATACCACTCGCTGGTGTGATAACCTTCAAGCGGCAAAATTCGGTTGATTGGCAGCGGTTGAAGATGACGGAACAACGCCTGAATACCAGGAAAGCGCGAGGGTCTACCGGTCAGTAGTAATACATCGCAGGAATACAGAGCGACCACTTCGCATAACGAACGCAGGTTTTGCGTAATACGCATGCGCGGAGAAAGAAACTCAGCATGTAACTTACTTAGTTTTAGGATGAGCGGCACCTGTAAAACATCGAATGGAACGGCGTCGGCAGGCTGGGCCCGTTGCACATCATTATTGATATAGTTCAGTACGCTATCCGTTGGTTGCTGGCTTAATAGTTCGCCGAAGGTAGTATCCATCTCAGCGCCGCTATCGAGAGGATCGTAGCCTTCATAACGCTCCAGAATAGCGCGCCCGATAGGGCTAAAGAGCTGCAAGGTGGCTTGCTGTCGCAGCACGGATATACCTTCACCGCCAAACAGTTTCGCCATCCGCTCATCTGCATCTATCACGCCAGCTTTCCTGCATGCAGTCTGCAACGCTGGCAAGACATATAGGCGAATGACATCTAACAAAATGTCATCTCCTGCCAGTTTAAAACCTTCACGGAATAACAGCCGTGGCGTTATTTTGACATTGCTTCCAGCCCCATCATCCAAACGATACTGTGTGATCGCCAAATCTGTTGTGCCGCCACCAATATCGATTGACGCGATACGTAACGTTTTGCCCACGGTTTCCCCTTCCGCTAGCTCACGATCGGCACGAGCCTGACTGGCAAAGAATTCTTCAGTGCGTCCGCCAAAGTTAACCTGCGTTTCGTTATAGAGATAAACCATCTGTCCACAGGTGGCTTCATCCCACTCCATCTGCACATCAGGAACGGGAACCGTGCTTTTTGCGCGATCGCTTTCATGGGTAAAGTCATCGTCAGCGGGATGCCAGCCCATGCTTTTCCATACCAGACCAATAGCCTGATACATACGCCGACGGAAGATTTCGCGCTCTGGTTTTGGCATTGCAGAAGGCAGAGTCAGGATAATACTGCGTAGCTGGCGCGGAGCCGCTGAGTGCGTCATTTTCAAACGCTGGGCGACGCTGTTTATCTGCATCAACGCCTGTGCCAATAACTCAGAAAGCATGAACGTCATCAGCGAACTACGGCTGTAGTGCGCGGAAAAGACAGGGAGACGCTCCTCTAAAGGCAGTTCGTATAGCGGCTGGCCTTCGTCATTGAGCAGAAAAGTCAGCGGCAGCGCGGTTGCCAACGTCTCTTGCTGCGTTTGCTCCAGCGAATTAAAACGCCAACCATGCATGTACGGCTCTTCATCCCACAGGTAGCGACGCGGACTGGAAAGCCCAGTCGATCCTTCCGTTCCCACTCTCTGAAGCGCCATACGGCTGGCCTCTCGGCCGACACGCACGATTGATGGCCAAATAAATGCCTGTTCGCGTCCACTTTCAACAGAGAAATTACGTTTGCCAAATTCAGCCTGTGCAAACTCAACTCGGCTGTCGAACAGTTCGTTATACACATAATGCGGCTGGCTCATGTCACGTAACTGCAGCTCGTAGGTCTGCTTTAGCCCGTTATGCTCATCGAGATGATCTTCAACCAAAATTCCGCAGGTGTGGGAGTTACCAACGTCCATAATCAGATCGACATGCACAGTCGGTTCTTGCAGCGTATGTGTATTCATTTTAATCGTTGGCACATTCAACTGATTACCCAATAAATGCAGTAAATTCAGGTAGTGCGCCTGATACTCAAACTCGC
The DNA here is from genome assembly GCF_001816025.1 of Hafnia sp. HMSC23F03. Lineage (NCBI taxonomy): Bacteria > Pseudomonadati > Pseudomonadota > Gammaproteobacteria > Enterobacterales > Hafniaceae > Hafnia > Hafnia sp. HMSC23F03. Next base: position 407,739 of record NZ_KV824214.1, on the reverse strand, counting down.
GTAGCGCGGTTTGAATACCGACCGAATGACGATCTTCCTGTAGCGTAACCTGCTGAATGAAGACTTCACGCAGCCAACCATCCACCCAAGTAAGATCCAGAAATTCGCCCAACTCTTCACTGCGATATGCCAATGCAAATCCAGCGCCGGTTTTCACATCATTTTCACTTGGCGCGAGCGATTCCGCATTGTGAATATCGGCATAAACCGCCGTATCAAACGCCATGCACAGGCGATAGGTATTGCCATCGCGATCGGGTTCATCTAACGCCAAAATCTGCATCCGCGCCCAATTGTCTGGTCCCCCTAAGAAAGTACGCGGCGGATTGAAACGGAAAAATGGCAGCGGCAACCAGATTTTATTGAGTAGCCGCAGAGAATGCTCTAGAGGAATACTCGACTCGGGTTTTACTCGCTCCGGCTGAGTCCCTGCTGGAGCCGGCAGCCAATAGGTGTCACTTTCAGCATTGTGCAGCAAACGTAGCAGTGGGCCATTCGCGGTTTGGCGAACAAACTTTCCCGGTAGCTCGGAGGAAAAATTGGGCTTTAAGGCAAAGTCTAAAAACTGGACACCGCTGTTCTGAATGAGTGCAACCTGATGTTTATAATCGGAAATTGTGGCTAACATGGTTTATTCACCCATTATTTACTGAGACGATTTGCCAATGCGTGTCATATTCATTGGCAAAAGAGTGTCGGCGTCATAGCGCCCTTTGCATTCGGCTACGTCGTTCTCACCTGCTTTGCAGATAAGCTGTGGAATCTTGTAACGTGAACCATCGCTGCATTTCGCTTTAATTCGGCTATCAACCACTAAACTTCCTGAGCTCATGAGGCCGGTTGTGACATTCGCACTACAGCTAATCCCATCACCGTGGGTAATTTTCACCGTGCCTTTGCTGTTTTTTATTTGATACACCAAACTTGGTGGTTTGCCGGTTCGCGGCGTTTTGATGTCTAAACTGGCGCGCCACTTTCCATTCATGAAACGCGTTGAGCCCATTTTTACCGCCTCTGCGGGCATCACTAATGCATTAGGCGCAGCGGCTGTCACCGGTGTTTCCTCCACCTTTATCTCTGGCTTTTTCTCTATCGGAGCTGGTGGCGCTGGCTCTGGCGAGGCCACGTGAGCGACGGGTAAATGCGTGGTCGTCACTAAGGTTTTGGCCGCGAGAGCAGGTTTTTTAGTCACGGCGGCTGTTTTAACCTCTGGCTCAGAAGGTTTGGCCGCTGGTGCATCTCCTTTAGCTCGTATCTGGACAAACAAGATCCCTAAAGCGATCAGCGCTAGAGGTAGCCACCAAAGCTGACGCCAGTCACGGCGAGGACGCGCTGTTTGAGCATCAACGGGAGTCGGGCTAGTGTCCGAAGAATCGTCAACGGTAGATGCTTGTTGGGAAACCGTGTTTGCAAGCGCAACAGAAGGAACGGTAATAGGGGGTTTTGTTGGTAATTCGGTGATAGCCAGTTTTTCTGGCACGGTGTCAGCGATGGCTGCGCGTAAGCAATCAAAGGCATCGGTTCGAGATTTTTTATCGAGATTAACGAATCCCCAGAATGTTAATACCGGTTTACCATCAACTAAGAAAACATGATTGGAGCCAGGAAACTGCATCGCCTTAGCAAGCAAAATACCAAACAAGCGCAGCGCAGGTTTATCCGAGTTTTGGGCTTTAAGGCTGAGGACGTTGGCCGTTTGCTGGCAATGCTCTAGCTGGCGCAACGCTGAGGCGCGTTCTTCATTGCTGGCGGCTATCCAAGATGTGACTTTCCCCGCGATTGGCGCATACCAATCTATCCGATCGCCTCGTTCATTTGGCTGAGGGATCGCGAGGCTATCAGCGATAGTCTGTTGATGGCGCAGTCGCAGAGTTTCTCTGAGCTGCAAAGCTGAAGCGTAAACGGGCTGACCGTTTTCACCCAGTGCGAGAAAATCATCCAAGCTGCCGCTGCGTAATAATTGTTTTGCCACGAAAAGAACCTTTTGATAGACGCCTGACTACAGCGGCTACTTTAAGGCTTATGTTGCAAATCAAACGGTCAAAAAAGTGGCTAAAATGGCAAATACTTGGTCAATCACCTCGCGTATAACTGCTTTACTTTATCCATCCTAGGCAAGATCTACTCTGTCCAACGCTCTTAAATCGCAAACACGGCGTGTCATCTACCGATGCTTAGAGGCCTTAGTGTCTCATATTCTCACCCATGTGAATCGTTTTTGGAGCAGGGGGATTCTGCTGTTTTAGTGCATAGGTTGTGCGTTAACCTCCAGAGCAATGTGACCATCATCACAGTTTATATCTGCATGAATTATATCACTATTTACTATGATTTATTTTCTATGAAAGCGATTGCTTAGCCGCATATATATTTATATAAAATCTTATTTTCTGTATTTTTATTCTCTAATAATAAAAAAGTTTATTCTCTATAGTCATCTTCCTAAATTTAAAAATAAGTAAATCATTCGACGTCATTTCTATACAAAAATTTACTCATTACGTTAAAGAATAAAAGATATTTATTTTAAGTCCGCATTGAAATTACAGCGTATAAATATCAGTCGCTTGTAAACGCAATAAATCGGAATATTCCTACCGAAAGTGAGTTTTTTTTAAACACAAACTAAACAAACTAGTATAAAAAACACTATCCATTGATTTCATTGACAAAAAAATAATTCAATTTTCGTACAGGGATCGCTATTATTATCTAGCGTCTTCATTTTTGTGATTAATGTCACATGATGATATAGTTTCACAAGTAAAATACTTATTAAGTTGGAATCTATCATGAAAAAATTAACTAGCCTGGCCGTTATTATCGGCTTAGCAACTTCAGCTTCTGCTTTCGCTGCAAACTCAGACAACACTGGTTATTATGCCGGTGCTAAAATGGGTACCAGCCTGGAGCAAATTCACGGTCAGAAATCTGCAGCTGGTAGCAGCGTTCCACGCGACACCAAACAAGCAGGCACCGCTGGTCTGGTATTCGGTTATAACTTCCAGAATGAATTTAACCTGCCAATCCGTGCAGAATTAGATTATTCATTCCGTGATACTACTGATACCGATCACTTCATCAAAGCTGACAACACTCGTACTCACAACCGTGTACGTCTGCAGACCGCTATGCTGAACGGTTACTACGACATCAATACCGACACTGCTTTCACTCCATACATCAGTGCTGGTATCGGTTACGCTAACGTAAACCTGAAAAACACTCAGGATGGCGTAAGCCGTTCTGGTAACGGTGACAACTTCGCGTGGAGCGTTGGTACTGGTGTTTCTTACGCTATCAACAACCACCTGGATCTGGATCTGGGCTACAAATACCTGGACGCTGGCGATGCAACTGCACAAGCTTCCAAAGTTAAAGTGGCTACCCACGATTTCACCGCTGGTGTTAACTACTACTTCTAAGAGTGTTTCCTCTAGGATTTTCGCCTAGAAAACCTCTAAAAGTATGTTTAATAAAAAACCCGCTTCGGCGGGTTTTTTTTCGGGGAGACGCGTCCTAAACGCCCCTTATCCCTCCTCAACGCCTTTCCGTCTTGTCGCAATTGTTTTATCCTCCCGCCCCGTAATAACCGTATTTCTGATTTGTTTTGGAGCACTGTGTGGCAACTAAGCTGAGTAATCAATTGCTGGAAGATATTCTGGCTCAGGTACGCCCTTTAATTGGGCAGGGCAAAGTTGCGGATTACATTCCAGCATTGGCTGAAGTACCGGCCGATAAACTGGGGATTGCGGTTTGCACCGTAGACGGTGAAACCTATCAGGCGGGCGACGCCGATGAGCGTTTTTCAATCCAGTCGATCTCAAAGGTATTGAGTCTAACCGTGGCGCTTAGCCGTTATGCTGAGTCGGATATCTGGGCTCGAGTTGGGAAAGAGCCATCAGGGCAACCCTTTAACTCCCTACTACAGCTAGAGTTGGAGCAGGGGAAGCCACGCAACCCATTTATCAATGCTGGCGCATTGGTAGTGTGCGATATGTTGCAGTCGCGTCTGAGCGCGCCTAAGCAGAGAATGCTAGAGGTGGTGCGCGCCCTGTCTGGCGAGCCGGATATTGTGTACGACGCTCGTGTGGCGCGCTCCGAGTTCGAACATTCAGACCGTAATGCGGCCATCGCCTATCTGATGAAATCGTTCGGCAACTTTGATAATGACGTGATAACGGTGCTGCAAACTTATTTCCATTACTGTGCTTTAAGAATGAGTTGTATGGAATTAGCGCGTACTTTTGTCTATCTTGCCAACAACGGGCATTCACCTGCGTTGGAAGAGCCACTCATCAATGAGCGGCAGAACCGCCAGATTAATGCCATGATGGTTACCAGTGGCATGTATGATGGTGCTGGCGAATTTGCCTATCGTGTCGGGATGCCCGGCAAGTCAGGCGTGGGCGGCGGAATTATTGCCGTTGTCCCCCATGAAATGAGTATTGCAGTTTGGTGTCCTGAACTGGATGCCTCTGGCAACTCACTGGCGGGAACCGCTGCGCTTGAAATTCTTGCGCAGCGTATTGGCCGCTCGATTTTTTAGGAGACAAAGAACGCATGATTCGTAAATTAGGATTATCTCTACTGATGTTGACCGCGTGGCAGGCTCAGGCGGCATGGGAATGTAATGTGAAGCCACAGGATGACATCATTGTTAATCCTCAGCAGGTACAAATCGTAGGTGCGAGTGGCAACCTTACTATCGATAAAAACGGTAATATGACCCGCGATGGCAAAGCCGTTACGCTGAGCGCCAAAGCGCAACAGCAGGCGGTGAATCTGCAATCGGGGATCCGCAAAGATTTCCCATGGATCGATGAGGGGGCGCAGACTCGTTTGGAAAAAGCGCGCGTTTCTCTGGATAAAGTTATCGTTGAGCAGGTTGGCAGCGATAGCAACATTCGTAATCGATTGACCAAACTGGATTCTCAGCTAAAAGAACAGATGCAGCGTATTCTAGAAAAACGCAGCGATGGGTATACCTTCCATCATCAGGCGATTTCTAAAGTTGAGCAGGAAGGCCAGAATCTTGTTAACCAGACCATGGGTGGCGTCTTACAAGACAGCATCAATGAGATGGGGCTGAAACAGGCGGCAAATGCGACTAAGTCTGATAACCCTCTGCAGGCCATCATGGGCAATCTAGGGGGCTTACAGCAGGCGATTCGCTCCGAGTGGAGCAAGCAGGAAGATGATTTCAAATCTTTCGGCAAAGACGTATGCAGTCGTATTACCACGCTGGATACTCAGCGTCAGGCTCTGTTGAAAGAGCTACCAAAGGCGTAATCGACAAAAATAATTTGCCAGCCCCTTGGCTGGCAAATTAATCATTTCACTGAATTCACGACGGGTTTCTGTGACTTACCTGAAAACAGGTAGCGCAGCAGCGGTACGCGTCGGTGGATTTCATATAGCATCAGCGAGCCCAACACCACCAGCGTGACGCCAACAGCGAAGCCAAGCAGAGGTTGGGGATGTACATTCTCCATCAGGCTTCCGTAGATAATCGTGAGTGGATGGTGTACCAGATAGATAAACAGCGATGCTCCCACGAAGTACGTCACCCCGCGCGATTCCCTATTCAGCAGTCGATGTCCCAGAGTTAACACGACCTTTGTCATGGTGAGACCAATGATGAATATCAGGCAAAACTGCACGCTGAGCTGTAGCGGCGCAAATACCTGAGTATTTTCATTGAGCAAATACAACCCGACCGATGCCGCAGCAATCAGACCGTCAATGAATGACACTCGAGTGATATTTTCTTTATGTTTGATATGGACAAACGCCACTGCGCCGAGCAGATAAAACGGTAAGTACATCAGCGTATTAACCACTAAAAAGTTAAATAGCGCAGAGCCTGTCACCGCGGGCATCAACAGTGTAGAAAGCTTATGAAGAAGGGCGAAACCGACACCGAGAGCAATAAAAATCGGTAACAGGGCACCGGTGGACACTTTGCTCCATAGACCACGATTGACGATAGCGTTGAGCAGCGGGGCGCTTATCACCGTCAGCAGGCTCAGCGTAAGTAAAAACCACAGATGCGAAACTAAATACCAGACGCAGATGTTAGCTTTTTGCCACGGGTCGGATTGCGCCCAATCGCTGATCCCGGTGGTGTGGTGCAAGATGAACCAAAACTGTGGCAGCGTGATAAGCACCATTGCCGTGGCCATCGGAATGAGCAGTCGGGTTAGGCGAACATTCAGCCACTTCTTCAACGGATAGCGCTGGTACAGCATGCAAGAAAAATAGCCGGAAATAACAAAAAACACCTGCATGCGAAATGCATGAATGAAGTCATTAAACAAACTTAGCGGCAGGCTTTCTGGCGTGCTGTTGACCACCCAATGGTGAGCCGAATAGACCAGTGAAACGTGAAAAGGTATCCCCAGCAGCATGAGCGTGGCGCGGATATAATCTAGATAGTGTTCTCGTTGGATAGTTTTAGCCAATGCGTTGTACCCAAAAATCCTGTCAGATAAGCATTAAAGTGGCGTAACTCTAGGGAGATAATGAACGTCGGGCAAGTGCCGACGCACATTTTTGGATTAATCTGCACATAAGCGTAGCTTAAATAAGAATTACTAGCAGATTTAAAGCGTTGGCTCCTGCTGAGCTGAGGAGGTAACGACTAATTCTACTTGCTGTTGTTGCAGCAAAGCACTGAGCGCAGCAGGAGGTTCATCGTCTGTAAATAATGCGGTCGCTTTCCCCACATTGCCGATTTCCACCGCCGCAGATGCATGGAACTTGGTATGGTCGGCTGCAAGTAAAATATGCCGTGAATGCGCCATCATTGCTTTGACTACGGTGGTTTCGTTCACATCAAAATCTAACAGGCTACCATCCGCTTCTATGGCACCCATGCTGGTAATCAGATAGTCGGCGCGAAATCCTTCCACAAAGGAGACTGCACTGGGGCCAATAATGCCGCCGTTATGAGGTCGCAGAGTGCCGCCGGGAACCATCACCTCGAACTCCGTATTTTTATACAGAATATGCGCGACTCGCAGGCTGTTAGTGATAATGCGTAAATGACTGTGGTTCATCAGGGCACGAGCGATATGTTCTACGGTCGTTCCAATGGTGATAAATACCGTGGAGCGATCGGGAATATAGTCGGCGATGGCTTCGGCTATCGCCATTTTTTCATTGGTATAAGAGATCTCTCGTTGCTCAAAGGCGGTGTTTACCACGCTTGAAGCACGTCCCGCGCCACCATGATGGCGTGAGATCAGTCCCTGATCGCTGAGCTTGCGAATGTCTCTACGTACGGTTTGCGTTGAAACATCTAAAAGTTGTGCCAGTTCATCAATGTTCATATACCCACGCTGAGCGATCAATTGGATCAACTGATCGTGACGTGGATTACCCGTTAATTCGGTCAGACTCATGTTTATTTCTCTTCAATGGGTCATGTTATTGATCATTTTATACAAAACGAGTGAGGAAAGAGTCAGTTTGATCACAATCAGGGATGCCAGCGCGCCCACCCGGTCGGGTACATTTGAGTGCCGCCACGGCGTTAGCATAGCGTACTGAGGCAGCAATATCAGGTTGGCGACCGAGCGCCACGGCGAGTGCTCCGTGGAAAACATCGCCAGCGCCGGTGGTATCGACGACTTCAACGTGAAATCCCGCCTGATGCTGCAACTGTCCGTGCTGCAGCCAAAAACATCCTTTCTTACCTTGGGTGACATAAACTTGAGCATTTGTGTCATTTTCTGCCATCTGCAGCGCGCGGTGAATGTCATTTTCGCCTGTCATGCGTTGTAATCCGGGCTCAGAAAATGCTGCGTGGTCTGCTAACGCGACCAGTGGGCGGATATTCTGCGGTGTGACATCTGCATCAAGTAAGGTGGTGACTCCCGCTTGTTTTGCCAGCGTAAACGCCGTCAGCGTGCCCTGATGCCAGCGCACATCGGCAAGGACCACGTCGTATTGGCTGAAGTCTATTGCTGTTAGCCATTGGGCATCATCAGGCAAATCAGGGCTTGGGTGATTGATGATGATACGCTCTCCACAGGCATCAACTAAGATGGCTGACTGAGACGATCTGGCCTGCGAGTAACGCTGGGTGAATGCCGTATTTACGCCGTAAGACTCAAGTTCATTGAGTAGCGTATTTCCCGTCGCGTCGTCACCGACACGGCCTATAAAATCAACGTTAGCGCCCAGTCGTGCCGCTGCAACAGCCGCCGTTGCTGCAGGGCCGCCTCCTATTTCCCGATAGTCATGAGCTACGTATTTCCCACCACCTGTAGGTAATTTGTCGACGTAATACAACCTGTCCTGTACTGCAATTCCTACGCATGCAATTCGAGTCATGACTTGTTCCTCTAAAGTGTTAATGCCCTTTCCGCACCCAGATGCATACCGCGCTTATTCATTTTTACACGGCTCTCTGACGAGAAGCGTTGGATAGGGAGGTTGCACGATCCATCACTGATTATCAGTAAAACCAGCCTTCGATCACGATGCCGCTATTTTAATTCTCCCAAATGTTAAAAGAGTGATGGCTGTCAATTTTTTGACCATAAATTACAAATACGATCAAAAACAGACAAAATATTCCATCAATGAACCCAAAGTGACATTGAATGACAGGAGAGTGAAATGGCAAAGATCGCTTTTATCGGGCTAGGGCAAATGGGGTTACCCATGGCCAGTAACCTGCTTAAGCAGGGTCATCAGCTAAGTGTGTTTGATATCAGCACTCAAGCGATGGCGCAGTTAGTGGGAAAAGGTGCACAGGCATGTCATAGCCCAGCGGATGCAGCGCAGAACGTGGAGTTCGTTATCACCATGCTGCCAAACGGTGATTTGGTGCGAGAGGTGTTATTCGGTGCTGAAGGTATCTGCGCCACGCTTTTACCGTCGGCGTTGGTGATTGATATGTCCACCATTCATCCGCTGCAAACGGACAAATTGATTGCTGAGATGAAGGATCGCGGTTTCAGCATGATGGATGCCCCCGTTGGACGCACCTCAGATCACGCAATCGCAGGTACCTTGCTGATTTTGGCCGGTGGTACTTCAGAGCAGGTGGAGTATGCAACGCCAGTATTGATGGGGATGGGTTCTGAGCTGATCAACGCTGGTGGGCCGGGGATGGGGATTCGCGTCAAGCTAATTAACAACTATATGAGCATCGCTTTGAACGCGCTTTCGGCCGAGGCCGCGGTGCTGTGTGAGGCGCTAGGGCTATCGTTTGATGTTGCGCTGAAGGTAATGAATGGCACTCCGGCAGGCAAAGGCCACTTCACCACGTCATGGCCAAATAAGGTACTTAAGGGAGATCTCACACCTGCTTTCATGATCGATTTGGCTCACAAAGATTTGGGGATTGCGCTTGATGTCGCGAATCAACTGCATGTCTCGATGCCAATGGGAGCAGCTTCACGCGAGGTTTATAGCCAAGCGCGAGCCAGCGGTAGAGGGCGTCAGGATTGGACCGCTATTTTGGAACAGGTGCGAGCAGCATCAGGCCTGAAAAAATAATCGTAGTTTGTTTATTTTCAAATAATTAAGGGGCTGATGCTCAGCTCAAAAGGGAGAATAAAATGCCTTATATATCCGGTAATACCATGATCCAACAGGCGTGGAGACACGGCTATGCCATTGGCGCATTTAGCGCTCACAACGCAGAAACGGTGCGTGCCATTTTACTGGCGGCACAGGAAGAACAATCACCGGTCATGATTCAGGTCGGACAAAAAGTGATTAGCGTGATGGGGCTAAAGCCGATGAAAGAGATCATCGATGCTTTTATGCACGATATCACGGTGCCCGTTTGTATCCATTTGGATCATAGCCGCAGTTTTGAGCAGACCATGCAGGCAATCCAGTGTGGTTTCCAGTCGGTCATGTTCGATGGTTCTCATTTGTCCTTTGAGGAGAACGTCCGTATTACCCGTGCGGCATCCGAGGTTGCCCATGCGCTAAATATCGGCATGGAAGGTGAAATTGGCAAAATTGGTGGCACCGAAGATGATATTTCCGTGGATGAAAAAGATGCGCTAATCACGAGCTGCGATGAGGCACTACGTTTCTCCGAAGGAACTGATGTGGATTATTTGGCGGTCTCTATCGGCACCGCGCATGGCGTCTACAAACAGGAACCTAAACTCGCATTTGGACGCCTGCAAGAAATCCGTGAAATCGTGAAAAAACCGATTGTGTTACATGGCGGCTCAGGCGTTCCTGACGATCAAATTCGCCAAGCTATTGCATTAGGTGTTGCCAAAGTAAACGTCGATACTGAGCTGCGTCAGGCCTTTACCCAAGGGCTTTGCGAAGTATTAACCAACGATCCTGAAGAGTATGCGCTGGCTGTCTCTCTGGGTCATGGACGTGACGTGATGAAAGAAAAAGTAATCGAAAAAATCCGCTTATTTGGCAGCAATGGCAAAGCGTTGCAATTCTGAATATTCATTAAAGGATTAAGAACATGACGACCATTCAACGCCAGCATTTTGGCGAACACCTAGGGCAAACCGTTTCTCTTTTCACATTAAGCAATAGCCAAGGTATGCGCCTGTGTGTCACGGATTACGGATGTATTGTGACCCAGCTCTGGGCTCCCAACCGAGATGGAAAATCAGAAGATGTGGTGATGGGGTTTGATGATTTGGCTTCTTATCAGGCGGGTCATCCATTTTTTGGTGCTATTGCCGGACGATGCGCCAACCGCATTGCTGGGGGACGTTTCAAAATTGACGGGCAAGAGTATCTGCTTGCTACCAATGAAGCGCCGACTGGACAGCATTTGCACGGTGGTATCCGTGGTTTTGATAAGTATGTCTGGCAAGCGCAGGAAGATGGCGACGGTGTGATTTTTAGCCGTACCTCCGTGGATGGAGAAGAAGGCTATCCGGGAAATCTCACGGTGTGTCATCGCATCGGTCTTACTGATGACAACGTGGTGACATTCGAGTTTGAAGCGCAAACGGATAAACCGACGCTGGTGAATCTGGTGAACCATAGCCACTACAACCTACGCGGCCATACTCACCTTATCCACGATCAACAGCTCAAAATCGATGCCGATTTCATGACGCCGGTCGATGAATCCACCATGTTGCCGACAGGCGAGATTGTTCGAGTTGCCGGTACGGCGTTTGATTTTCGCAACGCTCGTCGCTTAGGGGATGCTATGCAACAGCGTGCGGCACAGGACTTCGATATGAATTATGTCTTGAAGCCAACCGACACTGACTTACATCCGGCAGCCACGATGATTTGCCCACACAGTGGGCGTGTCATGGAGGTGCATACCACGCTACCAGGTGTGCAGTTCTACAATGCATTCAAGCTTTCTAACAAGGTTTGGAATGGGAAAGAAGGGCACCGTTATCAGGCATTCTCCGGGATTTGCCTTGAGACACAAGCATTCCCAGACAGCATTCATTTTCCTCATTTTAGCAACGTTGTTTTGCGCCCAGGGCAAACATATGCCAGCCGCACCGAGCATCGTTTTCGCGTTATTGCTTAAATAAATTAATTACTGGAAGCAACATCATGTCAAATAAAGCAAAAGTCGGCGTTTTAGCGTTAGGACGTAATACCTTTGATGTGCCCTATGCCCAGGAAATGTTACAGCAGGCGTGGCATTCACTTTCATTGATGGATCTCGAGCTGGTGGGTGAGCCGGAGCTGCAGTTCGATGCTGAGTCAGCGCTGAAGGCACTGCCCGCGCTGAAGCAGGCCGATCTTGATCTGCTGCTGATTTTACAGGTGACGTTCACCGATGCTTCGTTAACCACCGAAGTGATCCGCGACTTTCCGGTTCCAACTGCGATGTGGTCGTTTCCGGAAGCGCGTACAGGTGGGCGTCTGCGTCTGAATTCATTTTGTGGTGTGAATCTGGCTTGTCATGCCCTCAGCCGTGAAGGAATCAAGGTTCAAACGATTCACGGCGCGCCAGATGATGCGAGCGCGATAAATGAATTGCAACAACTAGCACTGGCGGCGGCAATCGTGCGTCGCTTCAAGCAGACCAAGGTGATGGTTATTGGCGAGCACCCATTGGGTTTTGACGCTTGTAACTACAACCAGCAACAGCTTGAACAGCACTTCGGTGTACAGGTTGCCCGTCAGCCGGTGTTGTCATTTATTGATGAAGTTAAAGCGCTACCTGATAGCGTGGCGGATGCCCCTTATGCACGCCGTGCAAAAGATTTCCCTAATCTTGGGGAAATGGATCAGGATGCGACGCGTAAAACCCTTAAAGTCTATTCCGCACTGCAGGCTAAAGCCTTGCGTGAAGGTTATTCCGGCATTGCAGTGCGCTGCTGGCCAGACTTTTTCACCGATTACGGCTGTGCGGCCTGTGGTGCGCTAGCGCTGATGAATGAAGACAAAGTGCCGTGTGGCTGTGAAGCTGATATGTTCGGCGTCCTGTCCTCTCTGATGGCTCAGTGGGCATCTGGGAATGCTGCGTTTAACACGGATTTGGTAGACATCGACCCGCAAAATAACAGCGTTGTGTTCTGGCACTGTGGACAAGCACCTATCGAAATGGCCGACCGTGATGGACCCGTTCAAGCCACCATTCATTCCAACCGTAAGTTACCGCTGCTGTCTGAGTTTGCGCTCAAACCTGGACGTATCACCTTATGCCGTATCACGCAGGGCGAGGGGAAATTACGCCTGATGTTAGCCGGTGGCGAAATGATCAAAGCACCGTTGGCCTTCTCTGGTACCGCTGGCACCGCACGTTTGGATGTTGATGCCGATGTTTATCGTAAGCGTTTGATCGACGCTGGAATGGAGCATCACACGTCGCTGGTCTACGGCGAGCACCGCCCTCTGCTACGTAAAGTGGCGCAGTTGCTCAATCTTGAGGTTGTTGAACTGAGCGAGTAAGCGCTCTCTTTCTCAATTGGCATAAGCCCCTTCTCTGAGAAGAGAAGGGTAGGTCAGCTTGTCTAGAATTCTCAATCCTTTATGGAGATCTACCATGGTTTCGCAGCAAAGTGGTCTTGAGTTACAGCAGCAACATGACGGTTTTACTCTTATTTTTCAGAATCGCGTATTACTTAAACACTCGTCAGAGAGCCCTTGCTTATGGATTGGGCATGGCAAAGCTGATATCGATATGTTCCGTGGTAATTTCAGTATCAAAGATCGGTTAGGTGAAAAACTGGCTCTGATTGATGCTGAGATTTCATCTACGGCATCGGGTTTTAACATTCGTTTTAGCCGTGGTGATGTTGCTCAGGCAACGTTAAACGTTGCTATTGATGCTCACGATCGTCTTGAAATGAAGCTCAGTAATGCCGACAGTGAAAATAATCGCATGTGGCTGCGTTTAGCCGCAGAACCGCAGGATCATATTTACGGTTGCGGTGAGCAATTCTCCTATTTTGATTTACGTGGTAAACCATTCCCTTTATGGACTAGTGAGCAGGGCGTTGGGCGTAACAAGCAAAGCTATGTAACTTGGCAAGCCGATTGCAAAGAAAATGCCGGTGGGGATTATTACTGGACCTTTTTCCCGCAGCCAACCTTTGTGAGCAGCCAGAAGTACTTCTGCCATTTCGATAACAGCTGCTACATGAACTTTGATTTTTCCGCACCTGAATATCATGAACTGGCTATTTGGCAGGATGAAGCTGTGCTGCATTTTGACTGTGCGGATAGCTACATCACTCTGCTGGAGAAACTCACCGCGCTGCTTGGACGCCAGCCAGAATTGCCAGACTGGGTTTATGACGGCGTAATTTTGGGCATTCAGGGCGGCACCGAGGTTTGTCAGAAAAAGCTGGATGTCATGCGTGAACATGGCGTGAAAGTCAGCGGTATTTGGGCGCAAGACTGGGAAGGTCGCCGCGTGACTTCCTTCGGTAAACGTTTGATGTGGAACTGGCGTTGGGACAGCGAACTTTATCCCGAGCTTGATAAGCGTATTCCACAGTGGAAAAAAGAGGGCGTGCGTTTCTTGGGGTACATCAATCCGTATGTTGCCATCGAGAAAGAGCTCTATGCGGAAGCGGCTGAAAAAGGTTATCTCACCAAAGACTACAGCGGTGAAGATTATCAGGTGGAGTTCGGTGAGTTTTATGCGGGGGTGGTCGATCTCACCAAGCCTGAAGCCTATGACTGGTACAAGAATGTGATTAAAAAGAATCTGATCGAATTTGGCCTTGATGGCTGGATGGCAGATTTTGGTGAATATCTACCTACCGATACCGTATTACATAACGGCGTTGATGCCGAAATTATGCATAACGCGTGGCCTGCGCTATGGGCAAAATGCAACTACGACGCATTGGTAGAAACGGGCAAATTAGGTGAAATCCTGTTCTTTATGCGCGCAGGATATACCGATAGCCAGAAATATTCCGTGATGATGTGGGCCGGTGACCAAAACGTTGATTGGAGCTTAGACGACGGTCTTGCATCGGTTATTCCGGCTGCTTTATCGCTGGCAATGACTGGGCATGGTCTGCATCACAGCGATATCGGTGGTTACACCACGCTTTTCGATATGAAACGTAATAAAGAATTGCTAATGCGTTGGTGTGAATTCTGCGCTTTCACTCCGTTAATGCGTACCCATGAAGGGAATCGTCCAGACGATAATTGGCAGTTCGATCATGATATAGAAACCATTAGCCAGTTTGCACGAATGAGCCATATTTTTGTCGCTCTAAAACCCTACATCAAACAGGCGGTTAAATTTAATTCGCAGTCCGGTTTACCGGTAATGCGTCCACTGTTTTTGCACTACGAAGATGATGCTCACACCTATAGCCTGAAATATCAGTACTTGTTTGGCCGCGATCTGCTGGTGGCACCGGTTTATGAAGAAGGGCGCACGGATTGGTCACTGTATCTGCCACAGGATAACTGGATAAACCTGTGGACAGGCGAACCACATGCAGGCGGTTGTGAAGTGACTGTCGCTGCGCCAATGGGGCAACCTCCGGTGTTCTACCGCGCAGACAGTGAGTGGGCAGAACTCTTCGCCTCATTGAAGACGCTATAAGTAAAGTCTCTAGTCCCTTAGCCTCCCTCGTTCGAGAGAGGCTGAAGGGAGGCTATCGTGGTTTATACATGGAGAACCACCATGACTCAGGTTTTAAATAACAATAATGAACCGGCAAAATTATTATTGCCACTGCGGGAAAAAATTGCTTATGGCATGGGCGATTTGGGCTCAAATATATTATTAGATATTGGTACGCTTTATTTATTAAAGTTTTATACCGATGTATTAGGCATACCCGGCACCTATGGCGGTATTATTTTTCTTATTGCTAAATTCTTTACCGCATTTACCGATATGGGCACCGGCATTATGCTGGATTCCCGAACCAAAATCGGGCCCAAAGGTAAGTTTCGTCCATTCGTACTCTATGCAGCGTTTCCGGTTACCTTGTTAGCTATTGCCAACTTTATTGGTACCGGCTTTGAAATTACTGGAAAAACCGTAGTCGCTACGGCGCTATTCATGCTTTATGGCCTGTTCTTCAGCATGATGAATTGCTCATATGGCGCGATGGTACCAGCTATCACTAAAAACCCTAATGAGAGAGCATCTCTTGCCGCATGGCGTCAGGGCGGAGCGACGTTGGGGCTACTGTTATGTACCGTGGGTTTTGTACCCGTCATGGATTTAGTTGAAGGAAACTCTCAGCTTGGCTACATCGTAGCGGCCACACTCTTTTCTCTGGTCGGGCTGTTCTTTATGTGGTGCTGCTATGCCGGAGTAAAAGAGCGTTATGTAGAGGCACCAGCAACCCATAATGCGCAGGGAAGCGCGCAGAAAAAACCGGGTATTTTGCAATCCTTCCGAGCAATTGCGGGTAACCGTCCACTGTTTATCTTATGTATTGCCAACCTCTGTACGTTAGGGGCATTTAACGTCAAATTAGCCATTCAGGTTTATTACACCCAATATGTGCTTAATGATCCTATTTTATTGTCATATATGGGATTCTTCAGCATGGGGTGTATTTTCATTGGCGTATTCTTAATGCCGATGGCGGTACGTAAATTCGGTAAAAAAACGGTGTATTTAGGGGGGCTCGCCATCTGGATTATTGGCGATGTGCTCAACTATATGTACGGTGATACCTCGGTAACTTTTGTTCTTTATTCATGTTTGGCCTTCTTTGGTTCAGCATTCGTCAATAGCCTAAACTGGGCGCTGGTGTCTGACACGGTAGAATATGGCGAATGGCGTACTGGTATACGATCTGAAGGCACTGTCTATACCGGATTCACCTTTTTCCGCAAAGTATCACAGGCCTTGGCCGGCTTTTTCCCAGGTTGGATGCTAACTCAGATTGGCTATGTTCCTAATATTGCACAGGCTGCACATACCATTGAGGGACTTCGTGAGCTGATCTTTATCTATCCGGCTGCGTTGGCTCTGACGACGATTGTGGCAATGGGCTGTTTCTACAATTTGAACGAGACGATGTATGTGAAAATTGTGGGTGAAATTGAAGCGCGCAAGCGTGATACAAGCCCAGTTATCTAATAAAAAATCTCACTTATGGCAGGCCGCCATGAAGTTAATTAAGTTTTGTGGCGGATAAGTGTGGGCAATATAATAATGAAAGGACCTGTCAGATGGAAAATTTAGAACATCAGGATCCCGTTACCCTAAAGTTATCACTACGGGAAAAAATCGCTTATGGCATGGGTGATTTTGGTTCGAATCTTTTACTGTGTATTGGCACGTTGTATTTGTTGAAGTTCTATACTGATATTTTAGGTATTCCAGCAATTTACGGAGGAGTGATCTTCCTTATTGCTAAGTTCTTTACGGCTTTCACCGATATTCTTACTGGCGTTCTAGTCGATTCTCGTCGGAATATAGGTGTAAAGGGTAAGTTTAAGCCGTTTATTTTTTATGCTTCTTTGCCTGTCGCTTTACTGGAAGTCGCTAATTTTATTCACGTTGACGTTTCTATTAATTTAAAAACGGTGCTAGCGACGGTCTTGTTCATGCTGTTTGGATTATTTTACAGCCTGATGAACTGCTCTTATGGTGCGATGGTACCCGCGATAACTAAAAACCCTCATGAACGAGCATCCCTTGCCGCATGGCGTCAAGGTGGGTCTACTTTAGGCCTATTGCTATGTACTGTCGGTTTCATGCCAATTCAGACTTTATTTTTATCCCAACCCGAATTAGGGTATTTAGTGGGCGCATCTGTATTTGCTACTTGTGGTTTACTCTGCATGTGGTGGTGCCATTCTGGTGTGAAAGAGCGCTATGTTGAGCTTGTTCCACTCCACCATAAACCAAGCATTTTCAAATCGTTTTGTGCCATTTTTAAAACCCGCCACTGCTGGTGCTGTGCATTGCTAATTTATGTACTTTAGCTGCATTTAATATAAAACTGGCGATTCAGGTTTATTATACCCAGTACGTTTTACAGGATATTAATCTATTAGCCTATATGGGATTCTTTAGTATGGGCTGTATCTTAATTGGTGTTTTGTTAGTGCCAACAGCGGTAAAACGTTTTGGGAAAAAACAGGTCTATTTGGGTGGGCTAATGCTGTGGGCCTTAGGCGATGTGCTCAACTATTTCTATGGTAGTTCGTGGGGAAATAGCTCCGTTGTTTTTGTCGTATTTTCCTGTATGGCATTCTTTGGCACGGCATTCGTCAATAGCCTGAACTGGGCGCTGGTACCGGACACCGTTGACTACGGAGAATGGAAAACAGGTATTCGTGCTGAAGGATCTGTCTATACAGGATATACGTTTTCGCGAAAGATATCGGCGGCACTCGCTGGTTTCTTGCCTGGAATAATGTTAACTCAGATTGGCTATATTCCCAATGTCATCCAAACTGAGTCGGTATTGGAAGGGTTACGAAGGCTCATATTTATTTATCCTTGTGTATTAGCGATTATTGCGGCTATTACTATGGGGTTATTCTATAAGCTGAGCGAAAAAAGGTTTGTGCAAATTATTAATGAGTTAAATGCAAGGAAACTCGCTAAATAAATTAGTTCTAGTATTTAAACCGACATGCTGTTATTACCTTCAGGACTTTTTCCTGAGGGTGATATTTGTCAATTTTCATGATGTCAGTGATTTAATATTTCAATAGGGATTTGTCATGAATAAAATAAGTGCAGCAATAATATTAGCCTCTTTTATATCTGGAACTGCTTATGCCGGGGCTTATCTTGAGACTCGAGAGGCTTATAATACGGCTTCAGAAGAAAGTGAGATTATCCTGCGTGGTGGCTATAACTTTGATAATGGTTCGGGGTTAATGTATACCAATGCTTATAATGTTGGGAAAATGGATCAGTTAAAGCATAGCTATAACGAACTGGAGGGATGGTATCCATTGTTCCATCCCACAGAAAATTGGACGATTTCACCTGGCGGGTTAATTAATTCAAGTAGTGCGGGTTCTGGCGGCGCTGCTTATTTAGATGTAAATTATAAATTTCTATCATGGTTTAATTTAACAACTCGATATCGCTACAATCATAATAACTATGACACAATCGATACCAATGGCGAATATGATAAAAATGATACGCATGAAATGGCAATGTACTGGAATTTCAAGGTTAGCGATCAGTTTTTATATACCTTTGAACCACACTATTTCATCCGCGTTAATGACTTCAAAAGTAAAAATGATGAAAGCCATCACTGGGAAATTACTAACAAGTTTAGCTATAAAATAGATGATAACTGGATGCCTTATTTAGAGCTGCAATGGCTAGACCGGTGGGACTATTATAATCGCGAACAATACCGCATTCGTTTAGGTTTACGGTATTCATTCTGATCAATGACATAACGCTCTCCCCGTAGGGAGGGCGTTATTCACCTTCCCCAACCTCCAAATTTGATATCACCTGTTCGACATCGTTAACGCTGCCAATTTTTATTTCACTGGTGCGGTTCATTTTGCTTTTATCGATCAGCAGGAGGGATTGCAGCGCACGTTTGAGCAGCAGGGACTTGAATTCGGCGTTATAGCTGTTGGAGTCCCAGAGAATGCCTTCTTTATCAATACCTTCACAGGAGAAGATAAACAGGTCGATTTCAAGCTCTTTTAGCTGAGAAATAATCGCAGGATTCACATAGCAGGCATATTTTCGCTGCAATAGGCCACCGGAACTTATCAGTTGAATATGTTCTCGTTTGGATAGCTCCTGACAGATCCGTACGCTGTTAGTAAATACGGTGATATCAATATCTGGTAGCTGTTTGGCTAGATACCAGCAGGTTGAGCTGGCATCAAGCGCGATAGTCATACCCTCATCGATCCACGGCAGCGTTTGGCGGGCAATATCGGCTTTACTGGTGAAGTGGCTTTTTAGGCGGGCGCTGAAAGGATCACCGCTGTCTTGAGTATCGCGCTTGATACTTTTGGCACGGCCATGCTGACGGATGATCTTTCCCTGAGCCTGAAGCGCATTGAGATCGCGTCGGATCGTTTCTTTACTGACATGCAGTAGATCGGCAAGATCTTCTGTGGTTAGCGTTTCATGCTGTCGGATGAGTTGTACGATTGCCTGATGGCGATCTGTTTTCACGGTGGCTCTCCTCTCACGAAAAACCATGCGTGCGGCTCTCGCTTAATGGCCGACGCATGGCTGAATGCAGCAGAGCAAGAGATTAAGGCGTCACTCCTTTTTTTAACAGTATATTCCCGTATTTAGCCGTCTCGCCTGTGATAACGATCGCAAAGGCCTTTTGAGCGCGTTCATAAAATGCGAAACGATCGATACGTTCAATTGTAAGCTCGTTCTGCTCATGGTGCGTAAGAGCCTGTAAATAGCGCTGTTCGACGCTGGGATCGAGTGTGTCCCCAGCGACAGCGGCCATCATAACCAGCGGTGGGGCATAACTATCGAGCTCGAATAGCGGGATAATGGCTGCCAGCAGATCGCTGACCTTTAAGCCATCGGCTCTAATGACTTTTGGTCCCATGCTATGCGCGGGGAAATGCGCGTCGGAGAAAATGATTTCGTCGCCGTGCCCCATTTCAGCCAAGGTCTTGAGTAGCTGCGGTGAAATGAGCGGGGAGATATTTTTTAGCATTTCAAACTCCTTCTAAAATGGGGTTATGACTGGTCGTCAGCTCACGGTATTCAGCACTTTGCTCGCTGGGATAATAAGACTGATAGCGATAGTTAACCTGTTGGCGAGCCTGCTCGGGAGAGTCGTAATAGCCAACGCCGCTCCATGCAAACATAGCGGCACCGAGTACGGTAGTCTCAGCATCGTGCAGAACTTTGATCGGCAGATTTAATACGTCTGCTTTAATTTGATTCCACAGCGCATTGCGACTGCCACCGCCGACCAATAAAAGTTCTTTTGAGGTGAATCCGCCGATATTTTCCAGTAACGCGAGATTTTGCTGTAGCTGCCAAGAAAGTCCTTCCAATGCAGAGCGATAGAAGTGGCCGCGCTCAGTATGCAAACGCATTCCACTCCAGCCAGCCGATGAACGGTTATCAAGCAGTTGGCAGTTCATCCGCAATCCTTCGCTACCGGGGCTAATATTGGCCGCTTCTGCAATCATCTGGGAATAGACGTCCGGTAGCTCGCCGTTAGGCCAGTAAAGCTGACGCACTTTTTCCAGCACACCTGAAGCAAGCCACTGTAGACCAGGATTGAACAAACCTTCACAGCTGTCCAACTCGCAGGTAGAGCCAATAAAACGTGGCAACAGTGATGTATTGACCTGCGGAGTTCGCACCATCAATATTTCCCATGTGCCGGATGACAGCACCGGTTGATCGAGCCCCGCTCCTGAACCAAATAGGGCAAATTGGGTATCGTGTCCGGTAGCAATGACCGGTGTACCCGCAGGAATACCAAGGCGTTCCGCCATGTGCGGTAATAAATGCCCAATATGTTCCCCTGCCGCAACGATACGGGGAAAGAGTCCGATAGGGAGCCCAGTTCGCTGTAAAATCGTGTCGCTAAACGTTTCCTGACGTACATCGAGCAGTTGGCTTGTGCCAGCCATTGTGCGATCGGTGGTGAACTCACCGGTGAGACGTTGGTTAATCAGCGATGAGATAAACAGCCATGCATGGGCTTTTTCTAGCAGTTCTGGGCGGTTTTCTTTCAGCCATATGAGTTTATATAACGTGTTGAAACTGAATTGACCGATCCCCGAAATAGTTTGTAGTTCGCCGGGAGTAATGTAGCGGTCAATCTTTTCCATAATCGCCGCCGTACGTGGACATTTCCAGCTAATGACGGGGTAAAGTAGTTCACCATTGGCATCAACCAGAGCACCATCAACGCCAAACGTTGTTACGCTGATGGCATGAATTTTAGCGCCACCAAGTTTAGGCATGATTCTCTGGCAGCAATCGGCAAAGCGTTGCAGGATGTCATCGAGTGACCAAACGTGCCATTGGTCATTTTCTGTGGCGGGCTGGCTGGCGTTTGGTGTGGTCGCTTTGGCAACAACGATGCCTTGAGCATCAACCGCAATGGCGCGGACATTAGTGGCTCCGCAGTCCAAAATGATCACCACATCATTGTTCATGGTGGCTCCTCGTTAGTATTGATCCGTCATACTTCAAGCTTGCATTTTGTTGTCTGCATTCACTTACCCGAGTACTCGTTCTGACTAGAGTAAGCTCATCACAATGTGCTGACTTGCAGCCTCAATGAAGCTCGAATTATTGAAGGTATAAATGCGCAGATCCCCACCCGACCATCACCCATAGAAGGCGCGGTTGGGTGGGGTAAGCCATCAGCCTTTATTTTTTATACAAAGGTCCATAGTTTTGGCAGGCACGGTAGTCTTGGCCTTCAATATCCATGCCGTGTGCGCCCCATGAGGATGGACGGTAGATATCACCGTCAGCCACGTTATGCATACAGACAGGAATACGCAGCATAGAGGCTAGCGTAATGAGGTCTGCACCTACGTGACCGATGGTGAGCACGCCGTGGTTTGCGCCCCAGTTCGCCATGACCGAATAAACATCGGTAAACGGCCCTTTGCCGGTCAAACGCGGAGCGAACCATGTGGTTGGCCAGGTTTCGTTGGTACGCTTGTCGAGAATGTCATGCACATCTTGCGGAAGCTCAACGCTCCACCCCTCGGCAATTTGCAGTACCGGACCAATGCCCTTAATGATGTTGACGCGCGACATGGTGAACGCGACGCCGCCGCGGGTGAGGAATCGAGATGAGTAGCCACCGCCACGGAAATATTCGTGGATCGCAGGGCACCATTCCGTTGCTTGCAAGCAAGCATCAGCTTCTTTCTGGCTGATTTCCCAATGGGGTTTCATCGTTGGTTTACCCTGCGCGTCAAGCTGACGGCAAGAACCGTCCAGTGCCGCAGAGCCAGAGTTAATCAGGTGAATGATCCCGTGCTGAGCGTGACCAGTAAGTTCGCTGCCCGTAACGCGTTTGACCGCTTCAGGTGACCAATAGGTACGCACGTCAGCAAATACTTGAGCGGTGCCCGTCAGCATATGGCCTAGCAACATGGCGACGCCGTTGAGGCTATCGTTTTCTGTGGCAACCACGAAAGGTTTGCGTACACCGTTCCAGTCAAATGAACTGTTTAGCAGTGCTTCGGCGGTATCTCCGTTTGGATATTGATCTGTCCAGTGACGCTGCCCTTGGAAACCAGCGGCGATCGCGTTATATCCAAGCGACTCCTCCACAAAGCCTTGCTCTGCCAGTTTGGCGTTGCCCTGCATCATGTCGCGAATGCACATCGCCATGAGTAAACTTTCACGCAGTACCGCACGGCTGCTTTCAGGAGAGCGGCGATACTGTTCGGCGTTCAGGTCTGGGCCGAAACGGAAGTTTTCATCAGCCCATGCCAGCGCTAGCTCAAGCTCTTCCTCATCATAAATTTTCTGGTCGATGCGACGACGTAGCTCAGTCATATCGACCGACTGCACTTTCATTCCCAGCCAGGATTCGAAGAAGTTGTGGTCGACGATAGAACCGGCGATGCCCATCGATACGCCACCCAAAGACATATAGCTTTTGCCTTTAATACCTGCAACGGCAAGACCTGCGCGAGCGAAACGCAGCAGCTTCTCTTTGACGTCGGCAGGAATACTGTCGTCGCCGCCGTCTTGCACATCGTGACCATAAATAGAGAAGGCAGGAATACCTTTTTGACTATGTGCCGCTAGTGCGGCGGCTAGGTAAACGGCGCCAGGACGTTCGGTACCGTTAAAACCCCAGATGGCCTTCGGACGCATTGGGTCCATATCAATGGTTTCACTGCCATAGCACCAGCAAGGCGTTACAGTAATGGTGAGTCCAACGTTTTGGCTGCTGAATTTATCTTCACAGGCAGCGGACTCAGCCATTCCGGCAATGCAACCGTCGGCAATCACGCACTCCACCGTAGCGCCACAGGCATGGCGCAGATTTTCACTCAGGAGTTGTGCGGTGGCTTTCGCCATATTCATGGTTTGTTCTTCAAGCGACTCACGAACCCCCATGCGGCGGCCATCAATGACGGGGCGGATACCAATTTTGGGCAGGTTTTTAATAGGTAAGTGTTGGCTATTCATTCTTATTCCTCACATTAATCAGTAATTTATTGTCGTTAAGGTTGAATTGCTTAAGCCGTTACGCGCGGCAGGACGTTTGATCTGAATTTGGCAAAGATGAAAATAATGGCGAAGCACAGTGCAGGGATCAGTTCAGCCGTTGGAATATTGCCGGCAGCGTCGCTGACGAATCCCATAATCGGAGTCACAATGCCGCCGCCGATGATGGTCATCACGATGATGGATGAACCGTATTTGGTATCTTGATCTAACCCTTTGATGCCTAGGGAGAAAATAGTCGGGTACTGGATTGACATAAACATGCTGCACAGCGTTAGCGCAATGAGGCCGACGTGGCCACCGGCGGCTGCGGAGATAACGCACAGCACCATAGAGATGAAGGCATATACGGCAAGTACTTTATGTGGGGCGTAGTGGCGGATAAGCCATGTGCCGCTGAAACGACCAATGAAGAAACAAACCATGGTTGCAGTTAGGTAGTTTGCTGCAAAACCTGGTGTTGTGCCTGGTAGTTCTTCGATGGCGTAACGAATCAAATAGCTCCAGCAGGCGGTCTGAGCACCGACATAGCAGAACTGTGCTAATACCGCCCAGCGCCAGTGACGAATCCGTAATAGACGAGCCACTGATTTCAGCAGAGAGCCGCCTTTATCACCACTATGTGCATCACTCTGGATAACAGGGAACTTGGTAAAGGCAATCAGCAGCGCGACAAATAGCACAATGGCGACAATCATCATGTAGGGTGACTGCACGGCTAATACTAAACTGTGGTTGTATGCGGTTAGCTGCTCTGGCGACATCTGAGCCAGTACATCGGCTGACTGATGAGGAACATGGGATAAAATAAGCCCCTGACCAAAGACCACAGCGATAATAGCGCCAAAGGAATTAAAGGTTTGAGCCAGATTAATTCTGAAGTGCCCGGTTTCTTCTGGCCCTAATACGGTAACGAAAGGATTTGCGGCAGTTTCTAAACAACCAAGTCCCGCGGCAATAATAAATAATCCGATAAGAAATAAGGTATAGTTCATCCCCTCGGCGGCAGGCCAGAAAAGTGCTGCGCCTATGGCGTAAAATAAAAGACCGGTAATAATCCCTGCTTTATAACTTAGCTTTTTCATTAATATCCCAGCAGGGATCGGGATTAGGAAGTAACCAAAGTAAAATGCCGACTGAATCAATCCAGCCTGAAAATTAGTTAAGGTGAACGCCTGTTGAAACTGTGGCAGTAAAATATCGTTGAGGTTGTTAGCCACTGCCCATAAAAAGAATAACGAACATAATAATGCGAAAGGGATTAAATAGTTCCCTTTGCGTTCATGGCTAGCAACGCGGTAGTTTTCTGACTGGATCGAAACGTTTCCCATAGCGCCCTCGTTAGGTCATACAGAGATATTGAGTAAATCCGTTCTTATTCCGCAGTCACGTTCACAGGCACTCTCCGTTCAATGGGAGGCGGGGTGCAATCATGCCGTTTATGCGGTAAGTGAAGCTATTCTTAAAATAAAAAATCACTAAAAGTATGAGTTCAGTCACATTCGATATTATTGGCAGGGGAAGTGTGAACGTGGTCACTTTAACAAAACAAAAAACATGCCCGTTTTAATCAATGACCATAAAAAAAACACAGTTCGCGTGACCGATTATTTAATTTTTCATTTAAACGGTCAGTTCTTTGTTTATAGAGTGAATAATTGACCGTTTTTATATTGTTATGTTTAAACGGACATTTTTATTTCTGATTTTATCCACTTGTTGAGTATTGATTCACTTATTGTATTGAACTGTGTCACATATTTTTATTTGAGCGTTTATTGTTGTTACGGGGAGGGGGAATATATCCCCATCATACTTCAAGTTGCCTTTTTGTTGGCAGCGTTTACTTGCCACTTCAATGCAACTCGAATTATTAGGGTATAGATGCTACGTACTTGGCCATATTAGTGGTTCCATCAATGATCAAAGAGGCAACAAATGGAAAGAGATTCATTGGCTCGTGAAATTATTCATACTTGTTTAGAAATGACTCGTCTGGGGTTGAATCAGGGCACAGCCGGTAATGTCAGTGTGCGTTATCACGACGGCATGCTGATTACTCCTACGGGGATCCCGTATGAGAATCTGACTGAATCTCATATTGTCTACATTGATGCAGACGGTAAGCATGAAGAGGGGAAAGTGCCTTCCAGCGAATGGCGCTTCCATCAAATCGCCTATCAGACGCGACCAGAGGCTAATGCAGTCGTGCATAATCATGCCGTTCACTGCACCGCCGTTTCTATTTTGAACCGTCCGATCCCGGCCATCCATTATATGATTGCTGCCGCTGGTGGCAGCACTATACCTTGCGCCCCTTACGCCACTTTTGGCACGAAAAAGCTGTCTGAGCATGTTGCCGTGGCGCTGAAAAATCGTAAGGCCACGCTGCTACAACATCATGGAATGATCGCTTGTGAAGTGAATTTGCAAAAAGCATTGTGGCTAGCTCACGAAGTTGAAGTTTTAGCTGAACTTTATCTCTCAACATTGCCAATCGTTGATCCGGTACCGGTATTGTCTGATGAAGAAATCGCCATAGTGTTGGAGAAATTTAAAACCTACGGCCTGCGCGTTGAAGAGTAGGGCTGCCGTAAAACATTTCTCACTAAGGAGTATTCATTATGGCAAATCGAATGATTTTGAATGAAACATCGTGGTTTGGGCGTGGCGCGGTGAATGAGCTCGTGCCTGAGGTGCTGCGCCGTGGCTATGGCAAAGCATTGATCGTGACAGATGCGCAGTTGGTTGCCTGCGGTATCGTGGAGAAGGTGACGTCTAAATTGGACGCGGCAGAGTTGGAATATCAAATCTTTGATGAAGTCATGCCAAATCCGACTATTGCCGTCGTTCAGCGCGGGCTGGCGGCTTTTGATGCGAGCGGAGCTGACTATCTCATCGCCATTGGCGGTGGTTCGCCGCAGGATACCTGTAAGGCTATTGGTATTATCAGCGCCAATCCAGAGTTTGAAGATGTGCGTAGCTTAGAGGGCGTCTCCCCAACTCATAGCCCAAGCGTACCTATTCTTGCCATTCCGACCACGGCAGGAACAGCGGCAGAGGTGACTATTAACTATGTGATCACTGACGAAGAAAATCGCCGTAAATTTGTCTGCGTTGATCCTCATGATATCCCGCTGGTGGCTTTTATTGATGCCGATATGATGGACGGTATGCCAGCCAGTTTAAAAGCGGCGACCGGAGTAGATGCGCTCACTCATGCGATTGAAGGGTACATTACACGCGGTGCATGGGAACTCACCGATACGCTGCATCTCAAGGCGATTGAGATCATTGCCCGTTCGCTGCGTAACTCGGTAGCTGGTCAGCCAGAGGCCGTAGAGGATATGGCGCTGGGACAGTATGTTGCGGGGATGGGATTTTCTAACGTAGGTTTGGGCCTAGTCCATGGGATGGCTCATCCGTTGGGCGCGTTTTACAACACGCCGCACGGCGTTGCTAACGCGATTTTGTTGCCACATGTGATGCGTTATAACGCAGCCTATACTGGTGAAAAGTATCGCCAGATTGCGCAGGCTATGGGCGCTGATGTGGCTCATGCTACTTTGGAACAAGCGCGAGAAGCGGCGATTCAAGCGGTTGAAGCACTGAACCGCGACGTGGGTATTCCTGCTTCGTTGAAAGAGGTGGGAGCACGAGAAGAGGATATCTCTGATCTGGCACAGGCCGCTTTTGACGATGTTTGCACCGGTGGGAATCCGCGTGAGGCAAAACTAGAAGAGATCAAAGCGCTGTATCGGCAGGCCATGTGAGGCATCTATCTTTTAGCTCAAACTTGGCTAAGTGTTAGTAAGACGAGCCACGCAGACAGGGTGTCTGCGTGGCGTTTGTGGCGAGCTCTTATCGTACGCTTACACCAGATATTCTATAGAAGTAATACAGTTAATCAGCGGACGAAATACTCACCGGTTCTTCCAAATGCATATCGCATTAAGCCTGACGTTTGAATAATCCTGCGATTTGGAAGCAGCTGAAAGAGCTGAACAGCATTTCAATACCCACAATCGTGGTGACCAATGTTACGGACATCACTGGGCCTGCGGTAATGAACATGGCTGCGATGATCAAATCGAGAATACCAATCACGATTTGCAGCCAAGCACCGTTGACACCGCGCAGTTTAAATCCAGCGGTTAGACGAATAATCCCACCCACTGCAAACAGCGTCGCCAGAATCACCGACATAGTGAAAATCCCAACGGCCGGATTAGTAATAAATACGTAGCCCATAATGATATAGGCTGCACCCATCAGAATTCCTGCCACCATCGGCCAGAAGTTACGAGTACGGTTGGCGATCATCCCGATAATCAAACCAATACCGCTAAGGACGAATAGTGTGCCCACAATTGCGCTCAAGGCCGCGCCGGAGGCAAAGGGATTGATCAGGCAGAAAATACCGCCTAGTAACAATAGGAATGAAATAACCAGCAGCAGAGTACGCTGTTTTTTTAGAAAGTTTCCGTCCAGACCGAGCAAACTTTTACGATCAATATTTAACATGATGAGACTCCATTTTCTTCGGTTGCGTTCGGTAGTTAAATCACTGGCTTATTATAGTCATACGTTATGAATGAAATGGGCGCAAAGAATGTCGTTAATCGATCCTATTGATAAATGGAAAGCAAAGCTGCCAGTCATGGGGGCGGTTGCAGCAGGGCGGGGATAATCAGGGATAAAAAAAGCCACCGTAAACGGTGGCTAAAAACAGCAATATGAGAAAACGTTAGATGTGTGCTAAGCGGTTGTGCTCTTCACGTTGGCCTGGCATGCGAATGGTCGCAGACAGCACCAGTGAGATGACGAGCAGTGTCATAATGACGGAGAAGGTCACGATGAAACCACCAAACATAGACGCAATAATTGAACCGATGATGCTGCCGATACCGAAGCCCAGATAGAGCAGGCCGTAGTTTTTGGTCAAATTGTTTAGGCCAAAGAAGTCACTGACCAGCGATGGATATACGGTAATGGTGCCACCGAAGCTGAACGCGATGCAGGCTACTGACGCAAAGAACAGTGACTCATTCAGAGGAATAAACAACAGGGTACCCATACCGATAAGCGAGATCACCTGAGCTAAAGAGATAACTCGGATGCGCGCCATTTTGTCAGACAGAATGCCCAGAACTAAACGACCCGTTAGGTTAGCGATAGCAATTACAGTGACGGCGCTGGCGGCGGTGATAGCTGGCAGATGTACCATGCCTTCACCAATGTCTTTAGCTACACCGATAACGTACAAACCGCTCATGCAGGCCGTCAGGAACATCAGCGCCAGCATCCAATACTGTGGTTGGCGCACGGCTTCAGCTAGCGTGTAGTCCTGAGCGGTGCTGATGCCTTGGGTGTTTTGTGTACTGGTTTCTTGTTTTGGCGCATCTTTCATTAGCATAGCACCAGCCATGACCATCACCATCGCCAAACCCCCCCAGATGATAAAGGTTTGTTCTAAGCCGTAGGTGGCTAGCAGATGAGTATCGATATATTTGAACCCCAGGCTACCCAAACCGTAAGCACCAATAGCACAGGCTGAAATCATACCTTTGCGCTCAGGGAACCATTTTACGCAGTTGGAAAGCGTCATTAGATAGCCTGCGCCGTCGGCCAGACCCACTAAAACACCCGCGCTCAAATAAAGCATAACTAAATTGTTCGCGTGAGAGGTCAATACAAAGCCAAGTGCTAATACTGCGCCAGCGGCGATGGTGACTTTGCGTACGCCGAAGCGATCCTGCAATTTACCCGCTACGGAAGAGGCCAGCGCTAATGCGAGGCTCAGTAGACCAAAGGAAAAGGCGACGCGACTGATCGGCTCATCTAATTTTTCAGACAGAGGGCCGTTAAACAGGCTCCACGTATAAACGGAACCCAGAGCGAACTGAGTAATGATGGTGCCAACCAGAGTTAGCCAGCGGGTGCGATTGTAATTTTGCATGCCAGTCATATTCATGATGCTGCTCCAGATAAATATTTATTAACTGTGAGTATGTTAAGGCTATCTATAGGGCAGCGATCCATTCAGGGAATGAATAGCCTGAGTGCAGGAATGAAATGCATTAAAGCGGGAATGAATGAACGAAAAACGGGGTAAAAAGGGGGATTTTACGGTGATCCACAATTGATGTGGATCACATTTATCTGATATTAATTCACTGGTGAGGGCGTTTTAGAGCGGCGTTTCGACTAAAACTCCGCTGGAAAGGCAGAAGCATCCGCTGATTGTGCCAATGGGAATATTCAATGATTCACCAGAAACCAGCAGATGCGTGTCTGCGCCAACGGTGAATTCAAACTCTCCAGTGACAATGCGAGTGGTGATGGCCTGTGGCTGCTTGCGTAACTGGCTGAAAGCACCAGATTCAAACGTCATCTCTGTGGCAGGCTTGCCGTTGCCGAGAATTCCGTTGCGGCGGGTAACACCTACAGCAAACTCTTCGATCGGAGTTTGTGCTTTGAATGTCTCCATGAAACCTATCCTTATTGTTGCGGTTTTTTGTTTCTATGTGAGTTGCTAAAAAAGCAGGGCACAGACTACCACTCTGGCTGCGAACAAGCATCAAACGAGGGGGATTTCGTCGGAATAAGATTAATTTGTTTCGATTTTAATCAGATAATTCTCGCAGGGCTGTTCACCACTTGAAGCCCCTAAAATGCAGGCATACACTAGCGCGTCGATTGATTTTGAGATCGTCAGCCCCTGTCAGCTTTTGACGAAAACCGTTCTTAACGTATATGTTTAACAAATATTGTTTTTAACGCGTACTGTTTCTAAAAGTTCTGCCGCAGGTTTTTCTCCGTCCGTCACAAAACACCTTAATTATGATTGTTAGACCTCAGCAACATTGGTTTCGCCGCCTATTTGTGTGGCATGGCTCTGTGCTACCTAAAATACTCTTTCGCCTAAGTTTAAATTTTGCTTTTGCCTGCATAGCTGTCGTTTGTTACCTATGGCACGAATTGTTGGATATTAATCTGACACTGGCTCCGTTCAGCTTGCTGGGCGTGGCGATTGCGATCTTCTTGGGGTTTCGCAATAACGCCAGCTATGCGCGCTTTACGGAAGCGCGGCTGCTATGGGGAAATTTGTTAATCACCGAGCGATCGTTACTGAGAGAAGTCAAAAGCCTGATGCCGGATCCCGCTGAACAGGCGCGCTATTTTACGGCTCTGCTGATTGCCTTTACTTATTGTCTGAAGCATCAACTGCGTAAAACGGATATGCATGGGGATCTCGATCGCCTGCTGCCTGCGTCTGAACGCAATTCCGTGCTCAACAGCCATTCGCCGTGCAATACGCTATTGTTGAAAATGGGGATGTGGCTGGGGGAGCAGAGAAGGCTGGGGCGCATTAGCGATATTAACTTTCATTCGATAGATAATAATCTGAACCACCTTTCCTCTATTTTGGGTGGCTGTGAGCGTATTTCAAACACCCCGATCCCTTTTGCGTACAGCCTGATTGTGCACCGCACGGTTTATCTGTTTTGCGCTCTGCTGCCGTTTGCTTTGGTGTCGGATCTTCATTACCTCACACCGTTGGTATCGGTATTTATCTCTTACACCTTTATTTCTCTGGATTCATTGGCTGAGGAGTTGGAAGACCCGTTCGGCTTAGCGCCAAACGATCTGCCGCTTAATGCCATTTCAGCAACGATTGAAATTAATCTGCGGGAAATGATTGAGGATGATGAGAAGCCAACGCCGATGAAACCGGATCATCATTGTTTGCTGAGCTAAGTTTTAGTCTTGCTTGCGCTAGATGAACTCCCCTTGATGGGGAGTTCGCTGACTTAACGTTAGATCAAACCGGTGAACGATTTTGTCCCACGGCAAAAATATCATAGAACGAGAGTTCTGATTTTTTCTGCATAATGGCACGTAGCTTTTGTTTTCGGGAGTCATCGACCTGAGGCGACTGCAAAATGCTGTCGACCAGAGCATCTGGCACCATGCGGGTGTTATACCATTCGCCGTTGAAACAAACGCGTAGATCCAGCACGTCGATATCTTCGTAGTGGTAGCGCGGGTTAACGTCAAAGAAGAAGAACAGATTCAGCCCAAAAAACAGTAGCGTCATTACCCAAGTAACATCCGCTAGTGTTTCCGATTGCAACATCACCGCCAGCGTAGCCGCGTAGGCCAGATACATGCCTACGAATAAACCAGGATGCTTTTTAATGAAGCTGATGCTGAAGCGGGGACGATTATCGCGACGCTCGGCTTTATTTACCTTCTCGATTTCCTCTTTGAGGATGCGTTCAATTTCGCTCATGGTAAGTCACCTGTAGTGATGTTACAGCTTGATAACATAATTCTATCATTTTTGTGTGGTTTTGGGCGCTCAATGTGATTTGAGCCCCGCGGCTGTCATGAGCAGACGAAACAGCATCGACACGCAGCCCAGCGCTAACACGCTTCCTCCCCAAATTGCGACCAGCCATAACAAACGTTTCCACAATGGATTAGTCACGGTTTTTGCCTCAGAAATCGACATAATTTTCTCCTGATTTTGGACTATAGCCATCAGTGATACCCCTCATCTGCGCTGATTTTTCCGCGGAATACGTAGTAGCTCCAGAAGGTATAAACCAAAATAATCGGGATGATAAACAGGGCACCTACTAGCATAAAACCGAGGCTTTGCGGTGGTGCTGCGGCCTGCCAAATGTTGATTGACGGTGGAATAATATTGGGCCAAATGCTGATCCCTAATCCGCTAAAACCGAGAAAAACCAGCAACAACGTCATGATAAAAGGAAGGTAGTGGCTGTCATTGTGAGTGCCACGCCAGATAATCCCCGCGCA
Source organism: Hafnia sp. HMSC23F03 (assembly GCF_001816025.1). Taxonomy (NCBI): domain Bacteria; kingdom Pseudomonadati; phylum Pseudomonadota; class Gammaproteobacteria; order Enterobacterales; family Hafniaceae; genus Hafnia; species Hafnia sp. HMSC23F03. The sequence continues at coordinate 375,344 of NZ_KV824214.1, read as the reverse complement.
AACCAGTGTCAAAACAGGAACCGGTAGCAGGAATAAAATATTTGGCATGCTAAACCAGCGTTCAGCGATGGCGCTGTGCGCCAGCGGTGTCCAGAGACTGATGATGCCAATGACGGTAAGCAGAGCCAGCAGTAGTGGGCGTGTGATGCGATACATCTTATGTTGTAGCTGATGGCTGGTTTTCATAATGAGCCAAGTGCTGCCTAGAAGTGCATAGGCCAACATAAGCCCAACGCCGCAGAACAGATTAAACGGTGTGAACCAGTCAAACGCGCCGCCGACAAAGGTGCGTTCCATCACGGGGAAACCATTGATGACTGCACCCACGACGAGACCTTGCATAAAGGTGGCACAGCCGGAGCCGACGATGAATGCTTTATCCCAGAAATTACGGTGGGCTGGCAGCGCCTTGAAACGGAACTCAAAGGCGACGCCGCGGAAAATCAGCGCGATTAGCATTAGCGTCAGCGGTATCGATAGTGCATCAACAATCACCGCATAGGCCAGTGGAAATGCTCCAAACAGCGCTGCGCCACCGAGCACTAGCCAAGTTTCATTGCCGTCCCAAACTGGAGCGACCGTGTTCACCATCATGTCGCGCTCTTGCATATCTCGCGTCACTGGCAACAGCATTCCGATACCTAAATCAAAGCCGTCCATCACGATATACATAAGAGTGGCAAAGATAATGATGGCGAACCAAATCAGTGGCAGATCGATGCCCATTAGTGTGTCTCCTGCTGATGAGATGGCGTAGCGGAAATACGTCCGGCGGCGGTGGGTAATACCCCATTGCCATCCGATGACGAATGACTCGGCTCTGGTCCTTTGCGGATCAGACGCATCATGTAGGCGTAGCCCACGCCAAATACCGCGCCATAGACCACAAAGAAGGTCAGTAAACTGATACTCATATGCAGATCGCCATGGGCGGAAACGGCATCTTTCGTTCGCATCAAACCATGCACAATCCATGGCTGGCGCCCGACTTCAGTGGTTATCCAGCCCGCTAGAATGGCGATTAGCCCAGAAGGCCCCATCCAAAAAACGAAGTGTAGGAACGGACGCGAGGTATACAGCCGCTGTTTGTAGCGCAGCCACAGACCGATCGCACCGAGCAAAATCATCAGCATCCCCAAACCCGCCATAATGCGGAACGACCAGAACACCAACGGAGAGTTAGGGCGATCTTCTTTGGCGAATTCGGTTAACGCCGGAACCTGTTTATCTAAACTATGAGTCAGGATGAGGCTGCCAAGGTAAGGAACCTCCAGCTTAAAGCGGGTTTCTTCACGCTCCATATCGGGTAAACCAAATAGAATGAGCGGCGTTGCCTCTCCCGGTTTGTTATCCCAATGGCCTTCGATAGCCGCTATCTTGGCGGGCTGGTATTTCAGCGTATTAAGACCGTGCATATCACCGATAAAAGCCTGAAGCGGAGCGACAATCAACGCCATCCATAATGCCATCGAGAGCATTTTTCGGGTTGCCGGCGTGTCGTTGCCGCGTAGCAAATGCCAAGCAGCAGAAGCTCCCACAAAGAAGGCGCTGCTGAGGAACGCCGCGGTCGTCATGTGCAGCAGGCGATATGGGAATGAAGGATTGAAAATTACCGCCAGCCAGTCAACCGGAACCACTTGGTTATTAACGATTTCGTAGCCCTGAGGAGTATGCATCCAACTGTTGGAGGCAAGGATCCAGAACGTCGACATCAGTGTGCCAAGTGCCACCATGCAGGTGGCAAAAAAGTGGAGTTCTTTACCAACCTTGTTCCATCCGAACAGCATTACGCCCAGAAAACCGGCTTCCAAGAAGAATGCGGTGAGCACTTCATAGGTTAACAGTGGGCCGGTAATACTGCCGGCAAACTGTGAAAAACCGCTCCAATTAGTGCCAAACTGATAGGCCATCACCAAACCGGATACGACGCCCATACCAAAATTGACAGCGAAAACTTTCGCCCAAAAATGATAAAGCGTGCGGTAATCAGGATGACGTGTTTTAAGCCATAGCCCCTCGAGCACGGCCAAAAAGCTGGCTAACCCGATAGTGATGGCGGGAAAAATAATGTGAAAGGATACCGTAAAGGCAAATTGGATCCTGGCAAGATGAAATGCATCTAATCCGAACATGGACAGCCTCGTACTGACATAAAGTTCTGTCTGAAAATTGCAGGTGAGAGAAACGGTGCGCCGGACGATCAAGGCCGGAACGATGGAGAGGATCTTACGGGCTGTAAAATAGATATGACAGAAACAGAAATGTTGTTTTAATGTATAACAGTTTGATTTGGATCATGGCGTAGCCAACATGCGTTTTACCTTTCATAGGCAGTTTAAATGAGCGTTGAAGGGCGGAGATCGTGGGATGACGAGGCTTAATCAGGGGGCTAAGTGGCAAAATACGAAGATTTGGTGAAACGAATTCGTGGACAGATCACCGCTGAAATCTGGCAGGTCGGTGATAAGTTACCTTCTTTGCGCGAGCAGGTGGTGCATTCCGGACTCAGCCTGATGACTGTTATGCATGCCTATCAGATTCTTGAAAGTCAGGGGTGGATCGTTTCACGTCCACAGTCTGGGTATTATGTAGCACCACAGGCAAAATTTTTA
>NZ_KV824214.1:347790-372712 GCF_001816025.1 Hafnia sp. HMSC23F03 | reverse complement strand
CCGGCCAGCCATGAACCGTTGCAGCGAGCCGAAGCCGTTGACATCAACGCGTTTATTTTTGATGTACTACAGGCTAGTCGTGACTCGGCGATCGTACCTTTTGGCTCGGCATACCCCGACCCAACGTTGTTTCCTCGCCAGCAAATTAGTAAGTCGCTGACTACCGTAGCGCGTGCGATGACGACCTTAAGCGCCACCGACAATCTTCCTCCCGGAAATGAAGATCTGCGTAAGATCTTGGCTAAACGTTACGCTATGCAAGGTATTCGCATCGATCCTGAAGAGATCGTGATCACTGCTGGTGCGCTGGAGTCCTTGAATTTAAGTCTACAGGCGGTAACGCAGCCGGGAGATTGGGTTATCGTGGAAAACCCCTGTTTCTATGGAGCGTTACAAGCGTTAGAGCGCTTGCGCTTAAAAGCGTTATCTATCGCGGCACACCCTGAGTTTGGGATTGATTTGGAGGCACTGGAACAGGCGTTAAAAACCTACCAAGTACGTGCCTGCTGGCTGATGACCAATATTCAAAATCCGCTTGGATGTACGCTCTCGGTGGAGAAAAAACAGAAGTTGGTGGCGTTATTGCAAAAATATGATGTGTATCTCATTGAAGATGATGTATACGGCGAGCTCTATTCTGGCGGAGAAAAACCGCTTCCGGCCAAAGCGTTTGATGACAGTGGAATGACAATGCACTGTTCTTCATTTTCTAAAAGCTTGGTTGCCGGTTTTCGTGTGGGATGGGTGGCCGCTGGAAAAATGGCGAGAAAAATCCAGCAGCTACAGCTGATGAGCACGCTTTCGACTAGTGCGCCGATGCAGCTCGCGTTGGCCAATTATTTAGCTACCCGCAGTTATGACAGTCATCTGCGTCGCTTACGCCGGGTGATGGAACAACGTAAGTATGCGGCGTGGCAGTCGCTACGCGCGCATTTGCCTGCTGGCGTGAATATCAACTACTCTCACGGCGGCTATTTTTTGTGGATCGAACTGCCTGCAAACGTTAATGCGACCGAGCTTTATCATCGTGCTTTGCAGGAGAAGATCAGCATTGCTCCTGGCCAGATGTTTTCCGCTAGTAACCAGTACACCAACTATTTTCGCTTTAATGTTTCCCATGAATGGACGGATAAAAGTGAAAAGGCAGTACAAAGACTGTCAGCTATTGTGCGTGAGATGATGTGAATTGCATACAAGGTGGTCATCTGCTTGCGTCATCACCTTGAACCCCGCATTTTCGAGGAATAGTTTATAAGATTGAGATATTCATATTTGTTTTGTGGATGTATTGAGTGTTTAAAAAAAATAACATGTATTAATTTAACTAATTTATAATGAATTAGATACATGCATAATAAAAACGTTTATGAAGAAAAAAGGTTGGTGGGATGACATGGCGACCTTCTCTTTTGTAAGTATTTATTATTTCTTTGCCCTTTGAATTCTTTCAATAATAAGTGTCAATCACAACCTGTAATTAATAGTCACGGTAAATTATTAAAGCAAATCACATTAAATATTTATCTGATTAATCAAGGAAGAATGAGCACTATATTGTCGAAAAGTTTTATTTCACTTTGCCGCATCAACAAAGTCACCGATAATACCGCTAGTCGTATCCTCAAAATGGCGTAATAACCCATATGCTAAATTTATTTACTGGTCTGGATTTATATACCGGGCTTGTGCTATTGCTTGCTCTAGCTTTTGTACTGTTTTACGAAGCCATTAACGGTTTTCATGATACCGCTAATGCGGTGGCAACGGTCATCTATACCCGCGCTATGCGTCCGCAGCTCGCCGTTGTCATGGCCGCGGTTTTCAACTTTTTTGGTGTTTTGCTGGGCGGGCTGAGCGTTGCCTATGCCATCGTGCATATGTTGCCAACAGATTTGCTGCTTAATATGGGCTCTTCACATGGCCTTGCCATGGTGTTCTCGATGTTGCTTGCGGCGATTATCTGGAACTTGGGGACGTGGTATTTCGGTTTACCCGCATCCAGCTCTCACACACTGATTGGTGCGATTATTGGTATCGGTTTAACAAACGCATTAATGACCGGTACGTCGGTGATCGATGCGCTGAATATCCCGAAAGTGATAGATATTTTCGCCTCTCTGATAGTTTCTCCTATCGTTGGACTGGTATGCGCGGGTGGTTTGATTTTCTTGCTGCGCCGTTACTGGAGTGGAACTAAAAAGCGCGATCGTATCCACCGCGTCCCCGCTGAGCGTAAAAAGAAAGGGGGAAAGAAAAAACCACCGTTCTGGACACGTATTGCTCTGATTTTTTCTGCTGCTGGTGTGGCATTTTCTCACGGTGCTAACGACGGTCAGAAAGGTATCGGTCTGATCATGCTTGTGTTAGTTGGCATAGCCCCGGCGGGCTTTGTGGTGAACATGAATGCCTCAGGTTATGAAATTACTCGGACTCGTGATGCTATTGGCAATCTTGAGGTTTATTTCCAGCAGCATCAGGATCAGTTGAAGTTAGTCACTGATATGGAGCAGCCTCTTCCATCTGCAACACCGGTTGGAACCCAGCCGACGGAGTTCCATTGCCACCCTGCAAACACGATTGATGCTCTTAATCGTGTAAAGATGATGCTGTCTGGCAACATGGATAACTACAGCAAATTAAGCATAGCGCAGCGCAGCCAGCTACGTCGCATTATGCTGTGTATCTCTGATACGGCGGATAAAGTGGCGAAGCTGCCAAACATGAGCCGAGATGACCAGCAGTTACTGAAAAAACTGAGAACGGACATACTGAACACGATTGAATATGCGCCAATCTGGATCATTATGGCAGTCGCGCTCGCGCTGGGAATTGGTACGATGATCGGATGGAAACGTGTGGCAACGACCATCGGTGAGAAGATTGGCAAGAAAGGGATGACTTATGCTCAAGGAATGTCCGCGCAGATAACCGCCGCTGTCTCCATTGGCCTTGCAAGCTACGCAGGTATGCCAGTTTCCACGACCCACGTCTTATCCTCTGCGGTAGCAGGAACCATGATTGTTGACGGTGGGGGCTTGCAGAGAAAAACGGTGACTAGCATTTTGATGGCATGGGTATTCACTCTACCAGCGGCGATTCTTCTGTCTGGGGCATTATTCTGGGTTGCCCTACAGTTTACCTAAGCCGTTGCGGGTAAAAGTGGCAAGATAGGTTGGAATATCTCATTGTTTATAAATAAACGCCCAGTTCAAGCGACTGGGCGTTAGTGTGTTGCTCTCTCATTGTAACGATACAGACTGATTGGAAATCGATTAGCTATTTTCAATACAACGATAGCCGCGAGCTTCCATAAAGCTTGTAATGGCCTTTTCTGCATCAATAAGTACTTCATCCAGTGGCTTATTAGCATCAATATCAACGAGTTGAGAACCATCAAAAGTCAGCTGCGGCGTTACAGCAATTTTTTTTGCTAGAGCCTCTCTGCGGTGATCGGGCTTACGGGCACAGGCAACATCAAGATCAACGTTTAGCTTGATCACTAAATCGGGTTTATGGTTGGCCATCCAGCTAAATGATGAACGTTCTAGACCCGCTAGCCATAAAACAAAGCGGCTACCCGTTACATTGGCAGGAAAAACGGTACCATCATAAGCACCAGGAATTTGTATCTGAGGGTAACGATCTGCTAATACAATTAACCCACGGCGATGGCATGCCAGCATGCGACGAAAACGTAATAGCCGACGGAGAACAAAAGACATAATGACTAAGGCCGGAACGGGGCCCGGAAGTTTTTTAGCACTTTTGACCTTATTATGCTTAATAGTTTTGTTTAGTGCCTTTCCCATTAATGGTAGTTTTACCACGGCACGCTCTACATTCCCGGCTTGTTTTCCTAGATGTATTCTTACTGCTGGCCCATATTTTTGTACGCAGTTAATTAAGTGTTCACAAACAGTTGACTTGCCAGAACCATCACTGCCAATAACGGCTATGATTGGAATATTTATTGGCTGCATAAATGTATCCTGTATTTAAAATGCCTGAGGGTAATGTTTTATTATTAATATATTTACAATAATGTTTTTATTAAAAATAAAGCCACAATTAGTCATTGTCACAACTATGATGAGCATATATTCTGAGCACTCAAACGGTAATATACAATAACTTCTTTGATACTGGATTTTTCGTGAGTCAACAGAATACCCCAATTATTAATCACGATTTTGTTAGAGTGATAGCTATAGTTGGCTGTGATGGTTCAGGTAAATCGACCTTAGCAGCTAGCCTGGTAAATAACCTCGCTTCGAAAATACCAACCGAACTGTTTTATCTTGGACAGTCCTCGGGGCGTATTGGTGAATGGATTGGACGTTTACCTATTATTGGAGTTTCTTTTAGCCGCTATTTACGCGCCAAAGCAGAGTGTGTTCATGAGCGTCCGTCCGCGCCGCCAGGTAATGCCACAGCGATGGTTATTTACTTACTTTCCTACTGGCGGGCGTATAAGTTCCGAAAAATGCTGGCGAGAAGCCAACAGGGGCTGTTGCTCATTACCGATCGTTATCCTCAGGTGGAAGTACCTGGGTTTCGCTTTGATGGTCCGCAATTAGCAAAAACGGTAGGTGGTAATTGGTGGGTTCGAACGCTGAGAGAACGTGAGCTTAAGCTGTATCACTGGATGGCATCCTATCAGCCTTTATTGTTGATTCGGTTGGATATTGATGAGCAAACGGCTTTCTCTCGTAAGCCAGATCACAAGCTTGCTGTTTTGCATGAGAAGGTCGTCGTCACGCCACATCTTACGTTTAATGGTGCGAAGATCCTTGAGTTGGATGGACGAGAACCAGCGGACACAATCCTTAACAAGTCGCTAAGTACAATTCTAGCCTCTCTTTTGTAATCACAAAATCAGGTTTGCGATTACCTTTTAAGACTGAATGATATGCAAACAGATAAATTAAACGAACCGCTACCTGAGTATATTCCAGGGCTTATTGCCGTTGTAGGCTGTGATGGTACAGGCAAGTCCACACTCACTGCCGATTTGGTAAAACAGCTTAAAAAACAGTGGGTAACAGAACGTCGTTATTTGGGGCTCGTCTCTGGAGAAGATGGCGACAAGATTAAACGTTTACCCTTGATTGGCGTATGGCTTGAGCGGCGTCTGGCGACCAAATCTTCAAAAACACAGAGCATGAGCACCAAGTCTCCCGCACTTTGGGCTGCGCTGATTATGTTCGGATTTTCTTTGCGCCGTAGGGCAAATTTGCGCAAGGCTATGCGTTTGGCACAAAGTGGCGTGCTGGTGATCAGCGATCGCTATCCGCAGGCCGACGTCTCCGGTTTTCACTACGATGGGCCAGGCATTGGCGTGGAGCGCGTAGAGGAAGGGGTTAAGCGTTATCTAGCTGAACGTGAGCGTCAGCTGTATCAGCAAATGGCTCTCTTTCGCCCCGAATTAATTATTCGCCTTGATATTGATATTGATACTGCATTTTCCCGCAAGCCCGATCACGATTATGAGGAATTGCGCGATAAAATCGCCATCATGACTAAGATTGGTTACAACGGCTCCAGAGTTCTTGAACTGGATTCCAGAGCTCCATACTGTGAGGTGCTAGACAAAGCACTAGAGGCAGTATCTTCAATCGCAATAGCCTCTCAGCGTAGGAGTACCACCATCTAAATAATGATATTGAGCCGTTTGGGCTTAAATCTAAATATTAAGATGGAGATGAATTCAGGCGGCAAATATTATTTCCTCTAATTATATATTAGGTGAGCTAAGCCTTACTGAGTGATTAATAACTTATTTAGCTGGTTTTTACCATGAAACATTGGTTTTCTGATGGCGCTTTTCGCACCATTATACGTAACAGTGCCTATTTAGGCTCCAGTAATGTGGTTAGTGCCTTACTTGGTTTGATTGCACTTTCTTGTGCCGGTAAGGGTATGACTCCAGCAATGTTCGGGGTACTTGTTATTATTCAATCGTATACCAAAGCGATTAGTGATTTTATCAAGTTTCAGACATGGCAATTGGTTGTTCAATATGGTACTCCGGCGCTGGAAAGCAATAACCTGCAGCAATTTCGCGATGTGATTTCATTCTCTTTTGGTTTGGATATCGCGAGTGGTGCCGTTGCTGTCATTGGGGGCATGGCACTGCTGCCTTTTATGTCCCACTCCTTAGGGCTTGATTCTGATAGCTTTTGGCTCGCTATGCTTTACTGTACGCTGATTCCTTCCATGGCATCATCTACGCCGACCGGTATTTTAAGAGCAGTAAACCGTTTCGATCTGATTGCTGTTCAGCAGGCAACCAAGCCATTTTTACGTGCACTCGGAAGCGTAATTGTTTATTTCGGTGATTATGGTTTTGCTGGGTTCATCATCACATGGTATGCATCCAATTTAATCGGTGGAACAATGTATTGGTGGTTTGCTGCGCGTGAATTGCGCCGCAGAAACATCCAAAATGCGTTGAGGCCACGTTTATTTGAGTCCGCCCGCCGTATAAAAGGAGCTTGGAGCTTTGTTTGGGCAACCAACTTCGCACACTCCATTTGGGCTGCTCGAAATTCATGTAGTACGGTTTTAGTGGGGATCATTTTGGGCCCTGCTGCTGCTGGCTTGTTTAAGATTGCGATGACGTTCTTTGATGCAACGGGAACGCCGGCTAAATTGCTTGAAAAGAGTTTTTATCCCGAAGTGATGCGCCTAGATCCGCGTACGAAAACACCCTGGCTGTTAGGGATAAAATCGGCACTGCTAGCGGGTGGCATTGGGATTATTGTCGCGCTTGCAATTTTGGTTACAGGTGGACATTTAATTTCACTCGTTTTTGGTGCTAAATATCTTCAGGCATATGACCTGATACAGGTCATGCTGGGGGCTATTGTTATTTCAATGTTGGGCTTTCCTCAGGAGTCGTTGTTGCTTATGGCGGGTAAGCAGCGGGCTTTCTTAGCGGCACAAACTGTGGCCTCTTTCTCCTATGTCGTACTCCTTGTGGTGTTATCACATATGTTTGGCGTAATAGGGGCGGCTTTTGCTTATTTTGCGGGGCAATGTTTGGACGTGCTGTTGTCTCTTATCCCGACTTTACGAGCTTACTGCAATCGCCATTTACTTAGATTTAACGCAGTTAGGGGAGATTAATAGATGACCAATAAAAAGTTCTCGCCTGAGGTTATAGAGCGTTTATTTAATGCAGTAGAGGAAGATGACGTCGTTGATGTGCATGCTAGTTTGCCGCAGATTGTTGATTTGCAATGCTCTCAGGAAGTGATTAAGAACAATTATGCGTTATGCCTGCAGTTTTGGGAGGATGGCGTAACTCGTAAGGACTTGCTGCGTTTGATTCTTAATCAACTAAGAAACGGTGAGTTATCTGAAAAAGAACAGAAACAGTACAAATATATTCGCGCACGCTACAAGCATTTACGTTTTGCCCAACAACTTTATAGAAAGAAACATCAGTCAGGTTTTTTATTTAGCAAGATAACCGTATTTCTCGGGCGTTTTCAAGATGGGTTTCGTAATAAGCAGAAAGATATTATTACATTTTACGGGAAGGTATTGCGTGTCTATCATCTAAACGCACCTGTCTGGATGTTCGTACATTGCGCTTTACGTCATACCCAATTAGATACAGCGGATGGTTTTATTCTTTATTGCCAAGAGCAAATGAAGACATTACAAAAATTGATAGCTAAACCGCAGCTAACAGGGGAGGAGTTTCATGATGTGCGGAAAATTATTAGTCAACTGGTGTCTTATTATGACACCTTAAGAGTTATTAATCCGAATAATCAGGATGCTCTGCAGATTTCCCGATTCTTAGCCGCTATTAATGGTTTGATGGGAGACCGACATGATGAAATGGTGGCTGATGATATGGAAAATCTGAAGTCCTATGATGCTCCTTCCGTTTTAGATAGCGATATTCGAGCGCGGTTAGAGCTCCTTCTCTCTCGTTACCCACTGTAAGAAAATTTTTCATCATATTATCTTTAATGAAGATCAGCGCGTTGGAACGCAAGAACAAAGGATACATTATGGCGTTGCGTAGATTACTGATCGCTTCACTCTTGCTATGTCCGCTCTTGGTATCAGCGCATAACTTTGTTATTGATAAGCCAGTTTTGCCAATCAATATTACCGATCGCGGCGAGTTGCTGCTGAATAATGATGAAATTAGCTATAAAAGTTGGAGTAGTTTAGAACTTGTGGGAAAAGTTCGCGTGGTACAGTATATCGCTGGACGTACCTCCGCAAAAAAGAAAAACTCCATGCTGATTAAAGCTATCAAGAACGCTAACTTTCCAAGCGATCGCTTCCAGCCGACTACCATTGTCAATACGGACGATGTGATCTTAGGTTCAGGCTTTTTCGTGCTTGGTAAAATTGAAAAAAATAAAAGGCGCTATCCCTGGGCGCAATTTATTATAGATAGTTATGGATTAGGGCGAAAAACTTGGCAGCTCAATGAAGAAAGCTCAACCATTCTAGTTCTGGATAAGTATGGGCATATTCAGTGGGCTAAAGATGGAAGCCTGACGCCAGATGAAGTACACCTAGTGCTTTCAATGGCACAGAAGCTGATTGATGAAAATTAAATATTCACTCAGTGAATATTTAAAATGACGCTATATGCGAATGATTTATTTGATTTTAGAGCGTTTGCAATATGCTGAATATTTTTTGTTTAGTCACGACTAGGCATTTTTTAGGTTATGTGGAGTGTTCGTAGTATATGAAATTGATTGAGCATTACATCATGGCCGAAATTCGCCGTTTGGTGATCATTATTGTTGGCTTTCTTATCTTTATATTTGCCAGCTATTCAGCTCAGCGATATCTGACTGAAGCAGCCAATGGTACGTTAGCTCTGGAAGTTGTACTGAATATTGTATTTTACAAGGTATTGATTGCTCTAGAAATGCTGTTACCTGTTGGGCTTTATGTTTCAGTCGGTGTTGCTCTTGGGCAATTGTATACGGACTCTGAAATTACCGCTATCTCTGCTATTGGAGCCAGTCCGATACGTCTATATAAAGCAGTTATGTTCCTTGCTATCCCGCTGAGTATATTAGTAACGATAATGTCTATGTATGCTAGACCTTGGGCTTATGCTCAAATTTATCAGTTGGAGCAGCAGTCTCAATCCGAGTTAGATGTCAGTCATTTACGCGCTAAAATGTTTAATATTAATGATAGTGGCCGAATGATTCTGTCTGAAGAAATTAACCCGGACTCTAATCATTTGACGGATGTGTTGATTTATACCTCATCAGGCAATAAAACCAGTGTCTATAGAGCTAAAACGGTAGATGTGACTAATCCTTCCCCAATAACGCCTTCAGTGATATTGCATTCAGGCACAGGCTATACGTTGAGACATCAAGGTACTGATGACAGCGAACGAGTTTATCGTAATCTCACTTTGGATCTTAACCCCCTCAACCTGAGCGTTGATGCAAAACGTAAAGCTAAATCCGTGATAGCTCTAATGCGTTCCCCTGATCCGGCAGATCATGCTGAGGTGCAATGGAGAGAAAGCCGTGGGGTAAATGCATTTTTAATGGCGCTGCTGGCTATCTCTTTAAGTCGCGTCAAACCACGTCAGGGACGCTTTTCAACGCTGCTTCCACTCACGGTTCTATTTACTGTCATTTTTTATGGCGGCAATATTTGCCGATCACTGGTTGCCAGTGGTTATCTCTCTGTTACTCCAGGGGTATGGTTAGTGCCAATACTTATGTTTATTGGAGTCTTGGTGTTGATAGCTCGTGATTTCTCACTGTTGCAGAAATTATTTCGATGAATATATTTAGCCGTTACTTAATCCGCAATATTTTTATAGGCTTTGCAGCCGCGGCGGGGCTATTAATCCCGCTCTTTACGACTTTCAATCTTATTAATGAGCTCGATGACGTCAGTTCTGGCGGATATCATTGGACGCAGGCTGTTGTGGTTGTCTTGATGACATTACCCCGAAGCCTCATTGATCTTGGCCCTTTTATTGCGCTGCTTGGCGGGATAGTAGGGCTTGGCCAACTTTCTAAGAGCATGGAGTTAACGGCAATACGCACTACGGGATTTTCAATCTTTAGGATATCTATAGTGGCATTGTGTGCGGGCCTGATGCTAACCGTATCATTGGGGGCAATCGATGAGTGGGTCGCCTCCCCATTACAACAACGCGCGTTGCAAATTAAAAACGCCGCTATTGCTCTAGATGACGATAACGATAGTGTAGGAAACATTCTGTGGGCAAGGCAAGGGAATGAATTTGTTACGGTGAAGTCGCTGAGTGAGGATAATCAGCCAGTAGGCGTTGAGATTTTTTACTATCGCCCCGATCGCTCTCTGGAATCTTATATTTATGCGCAAAAAGCAACCATTCTTGATGGCAATATATGGATGCTTAGTGGCATCAATGAAAAAAGATGGGTAAACGGGAAAGAAACAGTAGAGACGAAAGAAAGCTTACAGTGGAAATCGATATTTACTGGTATGACTCTGAAAGAACTGACTATGCCGAGTAGCACTTTTTCCATCAGGCAGCTCAATCAGTATATCACCTATCTGCAGAATACCGATCAGCCCAGTATTGAATTTAAGATAGCGTTATGGCAAAAGCTAGGGCGCACTATTTTAACATTAGCCATGATTTTACTCGCCATCCCATTCACCTTTAGCGTTCCGCGTTCACCTGGACTGGGAAGTCGCTTAGCCATCGGTGTCATTGTTGGGCTCTTGACTTATATCAGTTACCAAATCGTTGTGAACATAGGGTTATTGTTTTCCCTTAATGCCGCGATGGTCACGCTTACCCCTCCGGCATTTATCTTAGCTATTGCTTTAGTGCTGGTTTATCAATTTGATCAGCGACACTGATACCGCTCTAGAGATTGCATAACTTGCTGCTTTATCGGCAGGAAAGGACTCTAGAGCGGTACCCTTGTTTACTTCGTATCACTTTTTTAGCATTGCAAATGCTTGAATAATGGCATCAATCTGTTCGTCAGTATGTGCGGCATTCACGCTGCAACGTAGCAACGTTATACCGGCTGGCGCTGCTGGAGGCAGAATCAGGTTAACATAGACCCCTAGGCCTATTAGCTCGCGCCAGATACGTAAGCCATCATCTTTATGCCCAATGATTACTGGCACAACTGGGCTAATATGTGAACCCAACTCATAGCCAAGCTTCTCTAACCCTGTATACAACCGATGTGAGTTGTTCCACAGTTTTTGGCGTAGCTCTGGATGTTTTGCAATGGTTTTTAGGGCAGAGCGAACAGAGGCAATGCATGATGGAGACGGTGATGCAGTAAAAATAAATGGGCGACTAGCATAACGTAGAACGTCCATTGCTTTAGAACCGACGGCAAAGCCACCAATAGAAGCTAAGCTTTTGCTGAATGTTCCTACAATGATATCGACATCCTGCTCTACGCCGACTTCTTCAACAAGCCCTCTGCCAGTCGCACCCATAACACCAAAGGAATGAGCTTCATCTACGATCAAATATCCGCCCAGACGTCGTTTGATATCGACAATTTCAGCGAGTGGAGCAACATCGCCCAGCATGCTATAGATGCCTTCGACGATAATTATTGCCTCTTGAGCACGATCGCCAAGGCGTATCATTCGGCGCTCAAGGTCTTTGGCGTCGTTGTGACGGAAACGAATAATTTCAGCGCCACCCAGTGTACAAGCATCATAGATGCTGGCATGGCTATCGGCATCTAGCAATACAACAGAACCATGACCCGCCAGTGCGCTGATGATCCCCAAATTGGCGGTATAGCCTGTAGAGAAAACAATAGCGCTAGGGCGGTCAAAAAAATCAGCAATCTCATGTTCTAAGGCGATATGTGATTCATAGCTACCGTTAGCCATGCGAGAACCGGTTGTTCCCGTTCCCTGAGTTGCTAATGCGGCCTGTCCGTCGGCAATCGCCTGAGCGTCAAAGGTTAATCCCAGATAATTATTGGTACCAGCCAGAATGACCTTTTGATTACCAATACGTCCTTCAGTTGCGGAATAAACTTCATCAATGCGAGTGCCAAATGGATTTATACCTGATGTACAAAATTGCTCTCGCTCGCTCGCCAGGCGTGAAAATTTATCATAAAGGCCCATTGGTATTCTCCAAATATGGTATTAAAGCTTCCAGTAATTGTGCGGGTGTTCTGACATCCAGCAATATATTGATAGGAATGGAAATATCAAATCTGTCTTCTAACATCATCAGCAGATCCATGACTTTTATAGATTCCAAACCAAGATCGTTAACCAGATCACTATCCGGTTTTATATCTAATCCGCTTTCGACCATGCCCTCTAAGCAGGAAAGGGTATAGTCCATCACTATTTTTCGATTTAACATAGAATTATTGACACACCTATAATCAAGATAATTAAAATAGTCCGCTGCGTAATGCATTCTCTAGACTAATTTTAGGGAACCAATTAATATTTTCGGACAGGCTTTTATTACTCGCAGACCAGTCCAAATGTGTTAATTCGCGGATTTTGCAACGAGTCAGCATTGGCTCTTTTCCTGCTAAAAAGCCTGTTAGGGTACTAATATCAGCAGCGAGTTTGAGTAAAGGCAAAGGGATACCAACTAATCGCACTGAGCCATTACGTACCGCAGCACCGATTTCTTGAATACGCTTCCAGTCATAGCCCTCAGAAATACCATCACATAACTCATAAGGATGAGCCTGTGGTTGCTCTGCTATTAACCATTGGCTAACGGCTTCAGCTAAGTCGCTCACATGAAGGAGCGATAGCCGAGTTTCAAGCGCGCCAAATCGTAGAAGAACGCCACGTAACATCCCGCTAAACAAGGGTTTTAACTCTTTATCGCCAGGGCCATAAACCGCAGTAGGACGAAAAATTCCCAGCGAAATACCTGAAGCCATATTTGTTAACTGTTGCTCGGCAACACGTTTAGAGTTTGCATACCAAGATAGTTCAGGATGGCGAGCAGCAAGAGAAGACATAAACAGAAAGCGCTCACAGACTCCGCTTTCTTTGGCAGCCTGCATAAGGCGCAGACTGCCAGTGACGTTGCATTGAGTGAAGACATCTTCATTGTGCCCGCGGACTTGGCCTGCGCAATGGACTATAAAATTTGCGCTATCAACAAGCTCTGCGAGTGAGTAGGAGTCTTCCAGCGAACCGCTAACCCAGTCGATATTAGGACGTGGGTCGTTACGTGCGGTTCTGGTTAACGCTCGAACATTAAAGCCGCGGGAAAGCAGGTTATTGACAATATGTTGACCTATAAAGCCAGTTCCACCTGTTACTGCCACGGTTTTATTCATTGTGCATAATCAGCCATTTGCATCTGCGGACTCAGTGTATTTGCAAAAGCGGTCAAATAACGTTTTTTTGCCTCTGCCCGAGCCGGTTTACCCGAGGATGTCCGTGGAATACTATGTGGCGGTAATAGTTCTATATCAGCAGAGACACCAAATTCGCTTTGAATCCGAGCCGCGAGTGAATGAACGATTTGCGCGCGACGCTGTTCAGAGCCGACTCTGCACTGGATTTGCAAAATTATTTGTTCCTGCGAGGTAACAAATGCTATTGCATCACCTGAATGAATTTCTGGCTCTTGTTCCGCAATATATTCAATATCCTGAGGCCATATATTGCGACCTCGGATAATAATCAGATCTTTTATACGGCCCGTGACGTACAAATATCCATTTAGCAGATAGCCTAAATCTCCGGTATCCATCCATCCTGTGGATTTTATTTCCCTTTGTGACGCAAGATCTTGGAAATAGCCGCTCATTAGGCTAGGGCCAGATATATAGATATGGCCAATTTCTTGCTCAGGTAGAGGCATACCAACTTCGTTTCGGATTTCAATTCGGTGACCTGGAAGCGCTTTACCGCAGTTCACGAAGGTAGAAATAGCTCGGGTCCCTTTAGTCGGTGCAACGGCTTTCCCCTGATTCTCTAAAATATCACGGTCAACTTCGTTTACCTGAGTACCTATTGCCTCTTCGCCAAAGCTAACTGCAAGCGCGTTCTCAGCGAGGCCATAGCATGGCATAAAGGCCTTGCTGTCAAAATGTGCCTTACTAAAACATTCACCAAATTGATTTAGCTGCTCGGCAGAAATAGGTTCAGCACCAACCCCAGCGACGCGCCAACAGGAGAGATCAAGTTCAGCAAGATCTTTATCATTTACGCGGCGCAGGCATAAATTGTATCCGAAAGGTGGGGCTACGGAGACGGTGCAGCGGTTTTTACTAATGAGTTTCAGCCACTGCATTGGCCGCATAGCAAAATCTTGAGTGCTCAAATAGTCAACGGACAGTTGAGTAGCCATTGGGGTTAATAGAAAACCAACTAATCCCATATCGTGATAGAACGGTAGCCAAGATATGCAACGATCGCCATCACGCAATTTGATGCCATCATGGCTTATCGCATGCAGATTAGCCATAACCTCGCGGTGAGTAATTATTACCCCACGCGGGAAACGCGTACTGCCCGAAGTATATTGGAGATAGGCAATATCATCTGGTGACGGTAGCTGTAATTCAATATCCATTTCAGGTAACGCATTGAAATCTTCGTTACTGAGAATATGGATCGTGGGCGAATCAATATTGACAACATTAATGAGCGATAGCCATTCATTGCTACTGATTATTGCAGAAGGTTTACAGCTCGCTAATAAGCCCTGAAGTTTAGCTGTATAAGAATCTCTTTGTCCCACCCCCATAGGAATGGCAAGAGGTACAGCAACTAAGCCGGCATACTGGCAGGAGAAAAAAGCCTCGACGAAACCAGTACTTGTTTCGGCAATTATAGCGACGCGATCCCCTTTGTTTAGATTCAAGGACAGCAACCGCCGTGCTCCTGCTATCGCTTTTGATTGTAGGCTGCGATATTCCAATACAGCTTCAAGTTGATTACGGCGATCATAAAAATTCATTCCTGCACTTCCCTGTGCGGCATAGTCCAAAGCTTCCACCAGAGTTGGAAAGTCTGCATAGCGCATAGGATGAGTCGAGGTTCTATTGGACATACTACACCATGAGAATGTTTTAATTTAAAGTCATCGGATAATAAAAGGCTAACTTCTAGCAAGAGTACAATGTAAATTATATAGCCGTTTAGGTATAGGATTGTTTTTCTGATTTTCTTGTTTTTTGTAAGGAATATCTTTTATTGTAATAATGAGTTTCTGATATATCGGTAATAGACTTAATTAATGAGTGACATTCCTCATGTGAATGATTTGTATTTATCATGGAGGCTTGGAAGTTATTAATTAAGTGAATGATTCCTTATTTGGAAATGCTTTATCAGAGATTGTAACAGCACTTAGTGGTAAAAAGTAATCATGTTTATTCATTAGCGTGAACTAAGCATCTAGTGATTTATTTACGTAATTTTTTTTCATAAAGTAATTATTGTATTAATTCTCCAGTGAGAGAAAACCAAACAACAATATATCGCAGTTATAACAATACCGGCTGGATTATTGTATATTTTAATGTGTTAAATATATTAAGGCTGTTTATGGTTCGCATTGAAAAGGTCATGAATGAGCATGATCTTAAGGGTTTCATTTCTTTTCCATCCTCGCTATACAAACATGATCCCAACTGGATTGCTCCTTTATTTGTTGAACGTGCTGAGCATCTTTCTAAGAAAAATCCAGGTTCTGAACACATTCAATGGCAGGCATGGGTGGCCAAAAAAGATGAGGTAGTCGTTGGCCGAATAACTGCACAGATTGATACCCTGCATCGTGAACGGTATGGCGAAGATACAGGGCATTTTGGAATGATTGATGCTATTGATGATTGCGAGGTATTCAGTGCATTGTTTGCTGCCGCAGAAGAGTGGCTAAAATCTTTTGGTGCGCGAAAGATAACGGGGCCTTTTAGCCTGAATATCAATCAGGAAAGCGGATTGCTTGTTGATGGTTTTAATACTCCGCCATGCGTAATGATGCCACATGGTAAGCCATACTACGAAAAAAATATTGTGCAGCATGGGTATGAGAAAGGGATAGATCTACTGGCTTATTGGATGCGTTGCTCCGAATTATATTTTTCGCCTTCATTGCTCCGACTTATGGAGCAGGTACGAAAAAAGGTCACTGTTCGCTGCATTAATCGTAAACGATTCGACGATGAAATGCAGGTTATGAGGGAAATTTTTAATTCGGGGTGGCAGCATAACTGGGGATTTGTACCTTTTACCGAGCACGAGTTTGCCACAATGGGGGCTCAATTAAAGTATCTAGTACCTGATGATATGATTTACATTGCAGAGATCGATTCAGTTCCCTGTGCTTTTATTGTCGGTTTGCCAAACATTAATGAAGCTATTGCCGATCTTAATGGGCGATTATTCCCTTTTGGCTGGGCAAAACTACTTTGGCGTTTAAAAGTCAGCGGTGTACGCACTGCACGAGTACCATTGATGGGCGTTCGCCAAGAATATCAATTTAGCCGTATAGGGCCGATAATTGCTCTGCTGTTAATCGAGGCATTACGTGACCCGTTTGCGAAACGTAAGATTGAAGCCTTAGAGATGTCTTGGATCCTTGAGTCAAATACAGGAATGCGCACCATTCTGGAGCGTATTGGTGCAACGCCATATAAACAGTATCGCTTATATGAAAAGCAACTCTAGCAATTATACCAATGTATTGAAGAAGGCGAAATTTACAACGTATCGATTATTTGGCACATGTCTAAGCCGCGGTATGCGGCTATCATTTTCTAAAAAGAGATAGTCACTTTTGAATATCGCTAAAAATGAAGTCGGTATTATGATGTTAATAGCGAGTAAGGTCTTTAGCCATGGTACTTGGCGAGAGGCTTCGGATTTTTCATGGTTCATTATCCCTCTAGCTTACTGCGCAATAACTATTTATTTTATATGGTTTCATTTTAATGTCGGTTCGGCTATCAAAGTAATGACTTTGTCGTCCTGCAGGTCAAAATAGCAGGTCAGTAAGCTTCCTTTAGTCCGATTAGAGGATAGGGTTTGCGTCAGTTCTAAAGTAATACTGCGAGTTAACATATCTATCTGACACACTCGGATAGCCTCAAATCCGAATGAGCGGTTTACTTCAGGATAAAGTGCTTTAAATGCACTTTCTTTGCTAGAAAATGTAATCAATAGCGCTGTCTCATAAGAGATATTGCAGGCTGCAAGCCGCGTTTGTTCCAATGGTGTAGTGAATATATGAGCGGTTTTTTTAATGGATTTCGAGGTTAGCATTTCAATATCGACACCCAGCGTTAGAGCTGAATTTAGTGGCGCGACTAATGCGATAGCGAACTTATCTGTGTGAGAAAGACTCCCGCCCCAGCCACCTGGCCAGATTGGTGCGCGACTTGAGGCACTACCAACGCTATCGTGGCATCCTTCCTTATCTAGCAACAGCTTCGCAGCATATCGAGCAGCGACATACTCTGCGCGTCGTTTTACAGAAGCATTATTTAGAGTCTCGGGAAAAGGGATCTCTAACTCTCTGAACAACGCATCCTGATAATAATGACGGTCATACATAATTTGACAGTATCTTAACTCGGGCAAAAGAGTGACTACTCCCACGTCGATGCTGCGTAGGAAGGGCAGTGCAGTGTGGATTGTTGATAGAGTAAACATAGAGATCCGACTATTAGTCACTAGCTGCGATTATAGCTTGAAGGCCGCGGTTTGCGGTAAAGAATCGGATGGCGTTTGAAGAAGGGAGTCGATCCTAGAAAGCAAAAAACCAGCCCTAAGGCTGGTTTTTCTAAATAGTGGTGCCGGACTCGGAATCATATCCACGGCTAATGCTCTGTTTATCATTGGTTTTGTTGGTATTTGTTATAAACAGCGCCCCCACGAAAGCCCCCAGAAATAATCGCTTTGTTTTTGTGATAGTTATCACGAGAAATCGGTGTTTAGTGAATAGGGCTTCGTTATGTGTGGAGTCAGGTCCACATATAATGACCAGAGGTCCACATATAGAGGATGGGATTCCACACATAATGGTTCGAGGTCCACATATAACGCCCAGAACTCCACACATAGCGGCGCTAAAAAATCCATGCTGCACTATGCAGGCAAAGCCCCATTCCCCTTCGCGTTGAACATCTTTCGGACATACATTTGATATGCCTGAACAATGATTTTTGAGATAATATGAAAAGGTGACATTCCTAATTTATAGATTCTATTAGTATTTTTGCTATACTTTTGAGATACCGTCATGCACCAGTTGAGATAACTAAACATCATGGCTCAATTTAATCACTTTGAACTCTCGCTTCTGAACCCCAGCTTTGACTCCCCTTTGGTCGACGCGCTGACGGAGCTGGAGTTGCTCCGACACTTGCGGCTGGAAACTGACGTTCACCCTATCCTGTTTGCGCAACTGAAGGCTGTTTTCCACATGCTGGAGAGTCTTGGTTCTGCAAGGATTGAGGGAAACCACACCACGCTTGCCGACTATGTTGAAAGCAAGGTTGAAGGAACGCAAAGTTCGACGGACCAGCTCAAAGAAATCAACAATATTGAAGCCGCGATGGAGTTCATCGATGAATATCTGAACAATGGCGATGACATAACGGAATACTTCATCCGCGAGTTGCATAGTCTGGCGGTAGCCGGGCTGCAACAGGAGGGCGACAGAACGCCCGGTGCATATCGACAACATAACGTCAGTATTGCTCAGTCAGACCATTTACCGCCGGACCACATTCACGTTGCTGATTATATGGCGGAACTGACCACCTTTATTAACCGTGCCGATAAGCCAAAGTACGATCTGATGAAGATTGCGCTGGTGCATCATCGCTTTGGCTGGATACACCCCTTTGGCAACGGTAATGGCAGAACGGTCAGATTGCTGACCTATGCGTTGCTTATCAAGTATGGTTTTAATGTTCAGGCAGGTGGCCGGGTTCTCAATCCAACAGCTGTATTCTGTAACGATCGTGAACGCTATTACGCCATGCTGTCGTTAGCTGATAAGGGAACGGAGCAGGGGCTGGAAGAATGGTGCTTATATGTGCTTTCGGGGATCTCATCTGAGCTGAAGAAAGTCGATCAACTGACAAACCACGATTTCCTGAGTGAGAAGATCCTGTATCCGGCGATCGATTTTTCGTCGGAGAGAGGGCTGATAAACCCGCTGGAATCGAAGGTTCTAAAACGCTCTGTTGGATTGGGGACGATAAAAGCGGGCGATCTACGTACCGTTTTACCCGATCTGAAACCGACGCAGGTGACTTATCAGCTTGGTAAGCTGATTGAGCGGGGGCTGCTTCAACCAGTCGAAGAGGGAGCTCGTAGCTATACGGCGAAGTTTTCTAACTCGTATCTGATACGTGGGGTGATTAAGGTTCTACGGGAAGAAGGGTTTATTCCTGATTTGTGATTCTCATATACAGAGAGCTAAGAAACCTCGGTTGCTGGTCCATTGGCGTGGCGAATAAGAGAATTCATATAGTTAACATCAAGAAAATGTCCTGTTGCATATGTATGGAAGAGAGACAAAAGCAAATCAATATATTTTAGAGGGAACGCGGGGTTAGATAGAATATATCGGATGAAACCTACTAATCGTTCTTCTGACGTACTCCCATCATTGGTGTCAATAATAACTTGGCAGCATGCGTTAAATATTATCGATACATGATTGTCAAAGATAGGTTCTTGATACCGGAAACTATAGGCATTGTTAATAAAAGCCAAAGACAATTGTTTTGTCAAGATTTTCGCCATAATATAGCAAGCCGATTCAAGATTATTAAATGATGTTGAATAACGTTTTAGCAGTTTTGCCGCTAGTTCAATATGATCGGCATTTTCAGATGATGCTAAATCTATTGTGTCATCATAGCTTACAAATACAGGTAAATTAACCATTAGATGTCGATAGTAGCTTTCTACCTTATAAATAACAGGAATAGCATGTAGAAGTTTAGGTAAAAACTTCGTTGAGTTGATGGTCGTAATATTATTATTAATTTTTTTTATAAGGATCTCAATCATGTTATCCATAATAAAATAAGGAGTATAAGTAAATAGTGAATATTTTATTGTTGAATACACAGAAGCATCAAAAAATTCTTTCATATTCCGTAACTCTGTTGGCGTATTCTGTATCGGAACGATTTTTATCTCGGCGTATTCAAGAAGGTTTCGTAACGCAATACGAATTGACTTAGTTATATCTTGAATTTCTCTAGCAGTTGTCCTATATAATTTATCATCGTTTATGTGCATAGTTAAATAATTAGGATTTTCTGTTTCTTTTAACCAATTAGTAATGCATGTATGGGTTTCATTGGTAATCAGTAGTTCATGTTTATTTTTACATAGTTCAATATCAGTCCTTGTCAACGCTAAATAAATTAAACCATACACATCTGTGATAAATGTCTCCGGGCTATCGATATCCCCCGAAGGCCATGAAAATGATTGATTAGATTCAGATGTTGAAAATAATTGAAGAGCCGCCTTAACAGGGTTGTTTTTATCTAGTAAATGGCCTTTCAAATACAATGGCATATTGTCACTGCTGGAAATTAAGTGTTCTCTTTCTGAATGGTTATATCCGGCCAGCTGATTCTTCATCTCATCGAGCCATTTTTCTGGTTCGGGAGATAAGTCAAACTTCCTTATTGGAAATGAAGCGTGTGAAGGAGATGTAATAATTTTCAGAATATACCTAAATAGAATATGATATGCGTTAACTTCTTCTGTTATTTCAATATAATCCATTGCATAGGTCAGTTTCTTACCTACAGGGGAATCACAAAGGATACTGCCAAACTCTGAGTGTACCGATAATAAACAGCCTTGCTGTTTGCTCTTTTCTATATCAGCTATAATAATTTCTTCTTCAATGTTATTTCGTAGTAATTTAATGCTGCGAATAACTTTATCTAAAGGGCGAATATTATATTCCTGGGCTTTTCTTTCCATGTCTCCGCTTAGTGATAATGTATGTAATTGAAACATTGGAGCTGCATATTTCATTGGGGCGGTGATGAAAAGATTCGCCATTATTTGTTCTGTATAATGCGGATCTATTTTATCAGCGATATCTCTTAATAATTGGAAATTATAATGGTCAATGTCATTGAATATATTTTTAGGAATTGCATCCAGAATAGCATTTATATTTTTATCGTTAATTTTCGATTCGCATTGTATTAGCAATGACCATGCATAGGGATTCATGTTATTCAGAGAGATTGATTTTTCTAAAGAATCCCTAGCCTGAATCCATTCGTCATGTAAAATATGTATTTTGGATTGAAATAGCCATATATTATGGTCCCATTCACTTACTTCTATACTATTTAAACATTCAGAAAGTGTTGAGAATTTTTCTGCCCGGATAAGTGCATTGAAATAAGTAATTACTAAATCTGATGGCCATAGTTTGTGTGGTAAGCGAGGTTCCATAAAATTACAACATTCTTCAGGAAATCCAAGTGTTAACAGGTCATTACAAAAACTGATTAAAGCATACCCTACTAATGATGATATATCGTTTGTTGATATAAATTGTATAATATCTTGTTTTATTTTTTGTTTTTCAATTAAATTATTTTTGGACGCTATCAATAATTTTACTTTAAGGGATGCTAATTGATAATTAAAATGCAGACTTTGTATATCATTAGTGGTTTTTAATTTTGTTGCTAACACTAGACTTTGTATACTTTCTTTTATATAAGAACCATTTGTACTTGCTTTTAACAATGTTATTAATAATGGTGATGTTAATTCATTATCTGAATTTATATCAAATAATAGCGTTTCTTTTTCACTTACATTACCTATTTCATCGAGATAATCAGATGTTGATGGATTTAATTTATGAATGATTTCTTTGTTTTTTAATGCAACTTGAATTAATTGATAGTGATTAGATTGCGTTAGTAATAATAAATTAGAAAGCGCATAAAATAAAAATTTATTATTTGATTCTTCTTCCAATAGATGTATTACATTATTAATATTGGAAATGATTTCATTATAAATGTTTTTCTCTTGTGAAAATAAATCTATGTTTTGATATTTTTCAGCAAGTGCCGTAACATGAATGTAAGTAGAGAGTATATTATTAGATTTTGATGGATTTCTATCTTTTAATTGTTGCACGTATGCTTTTGCCATTTCCCAATCTTTTATTCGGGCTGCACCTATGGACAAAGCATAAAGGTTATCGTCATCGATCATTACACGATGTGTATTCCAGTAGGCATCAATTTCTTCTTTTTTTGCTAAGCATTGAAGATAAAACATGTGTGAATATTTTTTCTTGGGGGACTGATTGAATATTGCATTGGCTAGTTCATCATTTTTATTTTTGCATTCAATTAACATGATGATAGCGAAGACAATATCTTTTAATTTTTCTGATAGATCATCTTCTCCTGCAAGTGAATACAGATCGGAATGCTCAGGTATAATATCATTGTTGAATGCCTCAATAGCGATATTTAGAGCATCAACAAATCGCTTAGCAACAATGTCTGCCGGTAGCTTATTGATTGTATCGATAGCTGTCTTAGCTTTACCAATTTCATCACTGCGGATCATTCTAAATATATCTTCGGCGATTGGGAAAAGATTTTCTGCTGTAATATTTTGCAGGGTTACATATTTTCCACCAAGAAAAAGATCACCAGAACCATTGTGTGTTAGATTATTATTAATCATGTCTGATGACCTTGCCCCTAATTATTAATGGTTTTATTGCCGTGAATAATATCGCCAGTACCGTTATGTGTACTGTTATTAATAATTGTCTGTGGGGTTGCCTTAATGTGTGATAGAATGGCTATTAATTCAGGATCACTTTCAATCCGATTTTTAATTGCAGATTCACTTAAGTCGTCGTTTATACCAAGTTGGGCTACTTTCTCTGCAACGATCTGAGCTGTTTTATCATCGATAAGCCAGTTTTTCAGTGACTCTTTAATATAGTTGGTGCTAATAACGACACCGACTTTTAATCCATCATAAAGCAAGCCTGAGAGTATAGTACTGCTAATAAAATCCATAGACGCCTCCATTGAATAAAGTCATTAAGTAAATCATATCCCGTACAAGCATATAAATACCAGCTTTTACCCATGTAACGATCAGGGATTATACATTATCACAGCCTGAATCCCCTTGCTGTTCCCTCTAGCTAATTGTAACATGTTCCCGTACCTGCAAATTCAGGTGCCGGGATTGGAACCCTGATTAACTTCACTGACGACACAAGGCGCGTTTGCGCTTTTTTTGTGTCGTTCGCTCAGCTACATCTCAATGGTGGGCCGGGCGGGGGCGCTGCAAAGCGCGCCGGTGGCAGTGAGGCCGGTAGTTCCAACCCCGTCCGGTTCCACCACCAATGAGATTGGAACCTCTGGTGGTGGGGATAGCTTGTTTCTCACTGGAGGCTGCCCTTATGGCTACAATCCTCACTCAAACACACCCGTTAGTTTCCGTTCCCTTCAGCGTCACCACGGACTTCACCGTACTGGCCGACCACTGCGAAAACTTCGCCGAAACCCTGATTGAAAGCCACGATCCTGCGCTGAAAATGGCGCTGTGCGGCAGGATCAACGCCTGTCTGACATTGCTACAGCCCACGTTGCTCGATCCGGTTCCCCCTCATCTTATTGAAAGCCTGACCGTTGATACACTTCCCGCCCTCTCTCCCCGCTTCGAGCCTGAATGCACCGAACTTTGTCACTACTGCCTTGCCCTGACGCAAATACTCGCGGGGCAGGATTTTTCATCTGAAACGGAGAAACACCTTACCGGATTGCTGTACGACCTGATCAACTACTTCGTGGCGGAAATGAAAGCCCCGCGCTGGCTACGCACCGCCGACGGCGTAAAGCTAATTGACGGGGTGATGGCATGATGCAACCGGACTGGCATTCCGCCGACATTATCGCGGCGCTGAAAAAGCACGGAACATCGCTTTCCGCTGTCTCACGCAACTCAGGGCTGGCGTCCTCCACGCTGGGAAACGTCCTGTATCGCCACTGGCCCAAAGGTGAAAAGCTGATCGCCGACGCGCTGGGCGTTACACCAGAGCAAATCTGGCCTTCCCGCTACCGCAAACCTGAATTCCGCTAAAGCAAAACAGACTCTCCCGATCTTTTGCCAGCACTTGCTGGCGGAAGATCGGGAGAAAGCAAGCGAAGCGCGGCAGTCCTGCATCCATAAAATCGCGAAAAAATCCACAAACAACTCAATTTGCAGAAAAAAGGTTTCCCCTTTTCATCCGTGGCAACCGGGTGTAATCTCCTCCCTGCCCTACGCTGTCGTCGACAGCACCCAAAGCTTCATGACCTGAAAGAAGCGCCTGACACATCAGGATATGGTTGCCATTTTACCGGCAGGGCCTCTGCAAAAATGCCGGGTCGCAGATACTGCGACAGAGGTTGAGAGTTATACACTTCCACTGCGCCAGTTCGCTGGCTATGTCTCCATCCGACCGGAAGTCTCACGATTTCCCGGCTCATCTGTACGTGCTGATTGTCTGTGTTTTTTTCTCTGCGCCAGATCTCTGGTCAATGCTGCTCTGCGCCTTTTACTTTGCGGGCTGCGGCCTGCATTTGCCGTCAGGCATTTGCTGCCGCGTGACCGTTAATCTGCACCAGAATCCACGATCTTTCGAGCACTGCACCCGACCAGTGCGTCACTTTCGTTGCGTAAAGCGACAAAGTGACGCACAACCATCACACCGCGCCATGCCTTTGTTTTCAGGGTTCTGGCGCTCATTCCTGCATCTGACACGCCTTTTCAGGGCCGCTGTCAGCAAGAAAGAGGAGAAAAAGATCGATACCGAGGGGGGCATGATGCCCCGGAGAATTCCTGCCCGCGCAGGCAGCCCGTACAGCGTACTGGCTGAAACTCCCTATACCTCAACAAG
>NZ_KV824214.1:175015-347770 GCF_001816025.1 Hafnia sp. HMSC23F03 | reverse complement strand
CTGTTTGTGTTTTGAAATCGGGGGAACGTATGGGCAAGTCAGGCGGTGAAATGAAAGCGCTGGCGAAGCACTGTGGCGGCAGCCATAAGACAGTGAACGATCGTATCCATATCGTGCAGCGTTTCGACCACCATTTACGGGCGCTGAACGTCCAGATCCAGCGGGTGGCGCAGATTAAGGTTCGCCATATTGAAAGCTACATTCATGAAAGACTGGCGCAGGGACTCGGCAAACGCACGCTACAGAATGAAATGGCCGCGTTACGTGCCGTACTGCAACAGGCCGGACGTAAGCAGATCGCAGAACATGAGCGGTTGACCAATAAATCCCTCGGGCTTTCCGGCGCATCCCGCAACGGTACACGGCAGGCCATCACACCGGATCACTACCGCCATGTGCTGGAAACGGCCCGCGCGAAAGATCCGGGGCTGGCGGCAGCACTGGAGCTGGCGCGGCTGATGGGACTACGCTCTCAGGAGGCGGTGCAATGCGTGCAATCACTGAAAACGTGGAAACAGGCGTTGGATCGTGGTGAGCCCCGGTTAACCGTGGTTTTCGGCACCAAAGGCGGGCGGCCTCGCGAAACACTGATTCTGGATGCTGATGCAGTTAAAAAAGCGCTGGATAACGCGTTAGCTGTAGCAGAAAGCCGTAATAACCGGTTAATCAACAAGCCGGATCTGAAAAGCGCGATGGACTACTGGCACAATCAGGCGGCGCGAATAGGTTTAACTGGCACATATTCTCCGCATTCACTGCGTTATGCGTGGGCGCAGGATGCGATATATCATTATCTGACGCAGGGGTTTAGCCATAAAGAGGCGCTGGCAATGACGGCGATGGATCTGGGGCATGGCGACGGGCGTGGACGGTATGTGGCGCAGGTGTATGGCGTGGGGGGATGAACAATCTTCTGTTCTGGTGCAATCATGAAAAGCAAAAGGCGGAAGGGCAAAGGAATATTAAGGGTAACAGCACCAGACCGGAAAGGGCCATAGGGTGTAGACGCTGGAACTGGCGCAGTTAAACGGATTTCGGCACTGGTGCAAATAAAAAAGCAGATCCGCTGAGATCTGCTTTCCGGCTAACTCACTGAATGGCTCAGGCCACCTGAACCTGCCTGTCATACCGATATGGCGCAACAAATTTCTGCCGACAGGCGTCGAGATAGTCCGACCACCACTGCATCATTTGTGTGCGCTCGTCGAGGTGCTCCGCCTTGTGGATATACGCGGCGCGCACGTTGTTACGCTCCTGATGGCTCATCTGCCGCTCCACGGCATCTTTTGACCAGCGCCCGGACTCGATCAGCGCACTACAGGCCATCGTGCGGAAACCGTGGCCGCAGACATCCACCTTCGTATCATAGCCCATCACTCGCAGCGCTTTATTGATGGTGTTTTCGCTCATTGGCTTGCGCGGGTCGTGGTCGCCGGGAAACAACAACTCGCTGTTACCGGACAACAGTTTTAGCTGTTTCAGCACAGTTACTGCTTGCTTTGACAATGGCACCAGATGCGGCGTTTTCATCTTCGCGCCACGCTCTGAATAACGCACTCCCGGGATGGGGTCACGCTCGGCGGGGATAGTCCACATTGCTCCATCCAGATCGATCTCCGTCCAGCGGGCAAAGCGTAGTTCGCTTGAGCGGATAAAGATTAGCAAATTAAGTTGTACTGCCAGACGGGTTAGCAGCCTGCCGGAATAGCCTTCCAGCCGTTCCAGCAACTCCGGTATTTTTTCCAGCGGCAGGGCGGGATAGTGGTTTTTCGATGGCGGCGCGATGGCTCCGGCAAGATCATTGGCCGGGTTGCTGGCGATCAGGCTCTCTTGCACTGCGTAGCGCATGATTGCTGTAGTACGCTGCTGAATTCGTGCAGCTGTCTCCAGATTGCCTTTTCTCTCTGTCACCCGTAGCGGAATTAGCCGATCGGCGGTTTTCAGGTCGGCAACGGGGATCCTGCCAATCAGCGGGAATACATGGAGCTCCAGCGAGCGCAGGATCTTCGCCGCGTGATGCTCCGTCCATCGGATATTACCTGCCAGCCACTTGCGGGCAACCTCTTCAAACGTATTGCCGCTTTTCTTTGCCTGCTTCTCCTGCTGCTTTTTCACCCCCGGATCGTTGCCCGCACTGAGTACAGCACGAGCTTCTTCACGCAGTTTACGCGCATTTGCCAGCGTAACGGTCGGGTATGCGCCAAACGCCAGCTTCTTCTCTTTACCGCCAAAGCGGTACTTGAGTTGCCAGAGTTTAGATCCATTGGGCTTAATCAACAGGTATAGACCCTGTGCATCGCTGAGTTTATAGGGCTTATTGAGCGGTTTGGCATTACGGATGGCGGTATCGGTGAGTGGCATGGCGGGGGCTCCAGAGTTTATCGAACCAACAGGCCCCCAATTAAGCCCCCAAAAACTCTGGATGTCAAAAAGCCCGTTGATATTCAGTGATATCAACGGGCCTCTTTAACTTACTGATTTTTATATGTCTTCGGACTTATTGAGAAATCCCAAGACAAAAATATGGTGCCCGGACTCGGAATCGAACCAAGGACACGGGGATTTTCAATCCCCTGCTCTACCGACTGAGCTATCCGGGCAACGGGGCGTATTAAACTGGATCTGTGCGATGGCGTCAACGTAATTTCTTCAATAGTTTGCTCAGTTGCCTAATGTTTCGTCGTTTTTAGTTTTTTTGCATGAAATGTGCACCATATCAGAGGATGTTTTGCTTTTTCTCTTTAAAAATTGGCCGATCGGGGTGTCTTGTTTGTTTCCTTAGATACAAAAAAACTGTGTGAGTTGATAAAAGATGACATCTAAGGCTGACATAAAATTACATGGGATATTTTTCAGCGAGTTGCAGAGGTGGAAACCATATGGCACGAGAGAACATAGGACTAAATTTTATATATTAGAATCCTATTTTGACGCTTTTATGTGTGAAGTGAATGAATACACCTGATGCAGAGAGCTAATATTGATGTGAGTTTACTTTTGCTGACTATAGGTTTTTTAATTATTTTTATTTTTTAACAATGAGTTAGGTGTTTATTTGATCGCGTTATTTGACGGTTTTTTATCCTTTTGTAATGAATTTAAATAGTTAACTATAGGCCGTAAATTATTTATACCTCGAAATGTCATGCTTGTTTTACAAAAAATGCCTTTAATTCCAGTGCGTTGACAGCCATCGTTGACGATATATAACCTTGATTTTGTTGATTGCGAGCCTCCCTTTTTGAGAGGAGCGCATAACCGAATAATATAAATGAAATCAGGTGTGATAATTATGAAACGTATACTTACAGCAACCGCACTTTCTCTTGCCATAATGTCTACTTTTACCTGGGCCGCTGATTCCGCAGCCACTGTGCCAGCAGCAACCACCACTGTAAGTACCAACGTGCTGACGGCCCAACAGGCCAAAGAAGTCGCTAAAGTCGCTCAGCAAGGCTTTAATGCCATGCGTGATGTGCAATATGCCCGCGTGTCTTTATTCCGCGGCTATCCAGACGTTGCGCAGAAACTGGTAAATCAAGCAAATACTCTACTGTCTGACGATAGCACCAACTGGAAAGAGTTCATCAAGGCCGATAAGAAAACGCCGCTGGCAGGCGACAACTATGTGGTCATCAACGCCTCTATCTCATTAGCTGAAGATTTTGTTGCGACCCCTGAAAAACAGAAAGCCATTGATAGCGCTAATGCTAAATTCAAGAAAGGGGATCATAAAGGGGCAATGGAAGAGCTGCGTTTGGCTGGCGTTGGCGTAACTGAAACCCAATATCTGATGCCTCTGAAACAAACTCAGCATGCAGTGAAAAAAGCTCAGCAACTGCTGAAAGATGGCAAATATTATGAAGCTAATTTGGCTCTGAAAGGGGCTGAAGAAGGTATTATCACTGATAGCGTAACACTGGTTGACGCTAACTAATTCGGTTCTGCTTCGTATTTCCCTACCTTCAATAAGCCACCCTTTGCTCAGGGTGGCTTATTCGACTGTGTTTGGTGCGACTGAGCGTTAGCTCAACGCACCGTTACGACGGCAGCGTGCGATCTGCAAGATATCCTCGGCTAGACGGCGTGCTGTTTCGACATCTTTCAGTTGGCGTTTCACCAATAGGCGGCTTAGACAACCTTCCAGAACCAACTCCATCTGATGAGCGACCATTTCAGGATCGTCCATATCAATATCTTGCAACAGCGTTAAGGTGAACTCATAAGAGGCCGCTTTTTGTTGTTCGGCAAGCTGGTGAATTGGATGATCGTCTTCTGGAAAGAAGCTACAGGCCGCAATAAACAAGCAGCCAGGATAGCGTTGCTGCTGCACATACTCAGCCAATACATGATAGCGCGCTAAAATTTTATCCCGCGCGGAGAGTGATTCGTCTAGCAACACTTGCCGACGCCAAGTATCAATTTGCTGTGCGTGGTAGCGCAAACTGTCGTAAAGCAGGGCTTCACGATCTGGCCAAAAACGGATTAGCTCTTCCTTAGAAATATCAAGCTGCGGAGCCAGTCTTTCCAAGGTGGTTGTCGCCAGTCCCTGTTGTTCCAGCAGGCTGAGCACCTGACTGAGCACGAGTTCTCGTTGCACGCGATCCTCCTGTCTAATATACGGATCTTTCACGATCGGATCCTCAGTGTCGTTGATGGTTAGCGATTGTGCAAATGTGCGTTGAATTCGCTGGCCTGCATAAATCCGGTAACACGTTGCTGCGGCTGCTCTTGCCCCTGTGCGTTGTAGAACAGGATCGTCGGTAAACCTAAAACATTTAAATGCTTGAGCAGAGCCGCATGTTCTGCGTTATTTGCAGTGACATCGGCCTGCAATAGCACCGTATCGGCCAGTTGTTGGCGCACGCTTGGATCGCTAAACGTGTATTTTTCAAACTCTTTGCAGGCGACGCACCAGTCTGCGTACAGATCGAGCATAACCGGCTTATTTTCTGCTTTTGCGCTCGCCAACGCCTGATTCAGTTCGCTGATATTATTGATTTTTTGGAACGGAAGATGAGCAACCGCGGTTTGTGACGTGCTGCCGAATGCCCAGTCCTGCAGGGGGCGCGAGCAGATAAGTGCCGCACCGAGCATGATGATTTGCATAATACGCGCGAATCGATGAGACGATTTTAGACTGAGCGCAAATGCCCAGCCAAAGAAAGCGACCCCCAGTAATGACCAGAGGCGTAATCCCCACTCATCCCCAAGGATGCGTTCCAGCAGGAATACCGGTAAGGCCAGAATCACGAAACCAAAAGCTTCTTTGACGTATTGCATCCATGGACCGCTGCGTGGCAGTAGACGATTACCAAATGTCGTCACTAAGATGAGCGGTATGCCCATGCCTAATGCGTAGAGATACAGCGTTCCGCCACCGGCCAGCATATTGCCACTTTGTGCGATGTACAGCAGGATTGCACTCAGCGGTGCCGTGGTGCATGGGGAGCAAATCAGCCCTGCGAGTGCGCCCATCACAAATACGCCAGCCAGCGAACCACTGCGCTGTTTGTTGCTCCAGAGCGTGAGGCGAGTTTGCAGCGACGAAGGAAGCTGCAAGGTGAACAAGCCAAACATCGATAGCGCCAGCAGCACGAATAAAACGGATAGCCCAATGAGAACATAAGGATGCTGGAATGCCGCTTGGAACTGCAATCCCGCGGCGGCAACGACCATGCCGAGCAAGGTGTATGTCAGCGCCATCCCCTGTACGTATACCAGTGATAAAACGAATATTCGCCGATAGCTTTGTTGGCGATCTTGCCCAAGAATAATAGCGGAAATCAGCGGGTACATCGGGAGTATGCAAGGGGTGAATGCAATACCAATTCCGATTAATAAAGCCCAAAGCGGGGAGAAGGGTAAGGACGGTGCGGTCGGCTCGGATATCGGTGTAGTGCCTGATAAAGCATCTGTGCTGAGAGGTGTTACCGAGTCTAGCGGGATGGTTTTGGTTTCAGGCGGATAGCAGAAACCTGCCTCAGCGCAGCCCTGATAGGTAACGACCAAACTGGCACCTTTATTGGCGTTTTGCAGCAGCAGATTCAGCGTTAGCGCATCTTTAAAAATGGCGGTTTTACCGTAGAACTCATCATGATGCTCAATACCGGTAGGTAAGGTGAAGTCGTTGAGCGTTGCCTGACGCGGTTCGATTTTAATTTGCTGACGGTAGAGATAATAGCCGGATTTGATTTGCCAACTTAGGTCGAGTTTGTGCTCTTGTTGTTTAAAATCAAAGGCAAATGCCTGATCGACCGGCACAAACTGCGTTTTGCTATCAAATAGCGCCGCATGTGCCGGAAACAGGGTGCATAAAAATAGAAAAACTAGCGTAAAGAAGCGTTGAGCCATGACAGGTAATCTTTATCTCCCGCGTGAACTGGTAGAACTAAAAGCTCAGGGGTTTGGTATGGATGATGCTGTTTCAGGAAGTTGAGCAGCGCTTCCTGATGTGAGCGTTCGCTTTTCAAAATCATCTGGACTTCGTATTCCTGCTCTAGTTTTCCTTCCCAATAATACATGGAGGATGCACCGGGCAGCAGTGTTACGCAGGCGGCCAATTTTTCGCTAAGCGCTAGCGAAGCCAACTGCTGGGCACTGGCCTCATCTGGCGCAGTACAGAGCACCACGATGGCATCAGTGATGGTATCGAGCTGTGACTTTCCTGTATCTGACATCTAAGCTAGACCTCGCCGTGGATGATTTTGAATCAACACTATACCTTGTGTGGGCGGAGATTGTCAGTACAGCGAGGTTTGAGTTTGCGGAATAAGAAAAGGACGCCAAGGCGCCCTTTTCGAGTTTGAAGCTAAGAGGGCTTACAGCATTACGCTACCCAGCACGAAGCCGAAGATAACAGACAGTGCTACGCCAATAGTACCTGGGATGAAGAACGGGTGGTTGAAGACCAATTTCCCGATGCGAGTTGTACCGGTATCATCCATCTGGACTGCAGCAACCAGCGTTGGGTAGGTTGGCAGAATGAACAGGCCAGAAACCGCTGCGAAAGAAGCGACTGCGGTCAGAGGAGAAACGTTCAGAGCCAGTGCCATTGGCATCAGCGCTTTAGCCGTTGCTGCCTGTGAGTAAAGCAGAGCGGAAGCGAAGAAGAAGATGACTGCCAGCAACCAAGGATGAGACTGGATAACGGAACCTGCGGTTTCTTTGATCCACTCAAGGTTGGCTTGAACGAAAGTATCACCCAGCCACGCCACACCCAGAATACAGATACATGCGCTCATACCTGCTTTGAAGGTGCTAGAGTTCAGAATGCTGTCAGTTTCAACACGACACAGAATAGTCGTCAGCGTTGCAACGCTCAGCATGATGATCAGGATCGCGTTGGTGGTGTTCATCAGTGGTTTTTCCACCAGACCCAAACTTGGGCTATTGATGATGGCATAGCAAACTACGCACACAACGCCCAGCAGGAACAGCCATACGGAGCTTTTTGCACGAGGTTTGATAACCACTTGCTTATCGCCACGCAGTTCAATCAGCCCCTCGGACAAACGTTTTTGGTAAACAGGATCGTCAGACAGTTTAGAGTCAAAGCACCAAGAGACGATGAGAGACATCACGAGTACTGCTAAGAAGGTTGATGGAATAACAACCATGAGCAGGTGGATGTAGCTAACACCGTGGCCTTCCATTACTGAAGACATATAAACCACAGCGGCTGAGATAGGTGATGCTGTAATCGCGATCTGAGCTGAAACTACGGCGGTGGAAAGAGGACGGCATGGTTTAATGCCTTGTTCTTTTGCCACTTCGGCAATAACCGGTAGTGCAGACAGAGAAATGTTCCCTGTACCCGCAAAGATAGTCAGAAAATAGGTCACAATCGGCGCCAGAATCGTGATGTATTTAGGATTCTTACGCAGCAGTTTCTCGGTTTGGTGAACAAGATAGTCCATACCACCGGCAACCTGCATGGCAGAGATAGCGGCGATAACGGCCATGATGATTGAAATAACGTCGAAGGGAATATTGCCCGGTTTAACGCCGATCATGGCAAGGACTAAAACCCCTAAGCCACCAGCGAACCCTATTCCGATGCCCCCCAGTCTGGCACCTAAAAATATGGCGAGCAGTACGATCACCAGCTCCACGACTAACATAGTGTTTCTCCTCAAGATGTAACGATAATATTCCTTTTGTCCTTGAAGCTGCTGCTTGGGCGAAGTTCGTTCTCCACAAACACTTACACATGTAGGTGATTCTGGACGCTCTCATTCATCGCTTCGCTGCAACCCAATGACATCGGGTGTAATTCTTGTTTTAAGTATGTCGGTTGCAATAAAAAGGCACGGCTGACCAAGGGACAGACGTGCCTGAGCTCGACTAGCGAACTTTATTATTGTTCGCTTTCGTCAGTGTAACGTTTTGCTTTATAAGCAGGGTGCATCAGGTTCTCAACAGAGAAGATGTCGTCCAGTTCCGCTTCGGTCAACAGACCACGTTCTAGAACAACTTCACGCACGTTTTTACCTGTTTCGGCACAGATTTTACCAACGATATCACCGTTGTGGTGGCCGATAAATGGATTCAGGTAAGTAACGATACCGATGGAGTTAAATACATAGCTCTCACACACTTCTTTGTTAGCGGTGATACCGTTGATGCATTTTTCCAGCAGGTTGTAGCAACCGTTAGTCAGAATGGAGATGGATTCGAACATCGCCTGACCGATAACAGGTTCCATAACGTTCAGCTGCAGCTGGCCAGCTTCAGCCGCCATGGTCACCGTTGTATCGTTACCGATGACTTTGAAGCACAGCTGGTTGACGACTTCAGGAACAACTGGGTTTACCTTAGCCGGCATGATTGAAGAGCCTGCTTGCAGTTCAGGCAGGTTAATTTCGTTCAAACCGGTACGTGGGCCTGAAGAGAGTAAACGCAGGTCGTTACAGATTTTAGACAGTTTAACTGCCAGACGCTTCAGAGCACCGTGAACCATGACGTATGCGCCACAGTCAGAGGTTGCTTCGATCAGGTCTTCTGCTACAGAGCATTGTAGACCGCTGACTTCAGACAGTTTCTGCACTGCAAGCTGAGAGTAACCTTCTGGCGTGTTCAGGCCGGTACCGATAGCCGTTGCACCTAAGTTCACTTCCAGCAGCAGCTCAGAGGTACGCTGCAGGTTTTTCACTTCTTCTTTCAGCAACACGCTGTATGCTTTGAATTCCTGGCCTAAAGTCATAGGAACCGCATCCTGCAACTGGGTACGACCCATTTTCAGAATGTTTTCGAATTCTTTTGCTTTACGGTCGAAACCTTCGCGCAGTTGGTTGATTGCATCCAGCAGTTTCATGATGGATGAGTACACTGCGATACGGAAACCGGTAGGGTAGGCATCGTTGGTGGATTGGCACTTGTTCAGGTGGTCATTAGGGTTCAGGTACTGATATTCACCTTTCTGGTGACCCATCAGTTCCAGACCGATATTGGCCAATACTTCGTTAGTGTTCATATTGACTGAAGTACCTGCACCGCCCTGATATACGTCAACAGGGAACTGATCCATGCACTTACCGTTGTTCAATACTTCATCGCAAGCCTGAATAATCGTATCGGCAATTTTGCGTGGAATTGTGTGTAACTCTTTATTCGCCAACGCCGCAGCTTTTTTAACCATTACCATGCCGCGAACAAACTCAGGGATATCACTGATTTTGTTGTTGCTGATATAAAAGTTTTCGATTGCACGCAGAGTATGAACACCATAATAAGCGTCTGCTGGAACTTCACGGGTGCCTAACAGGTCTTCTTCAATACGAATGTTGTTTGACATAAGAACCTTCTTTATAGATGCCGAATAGTAAACTTGCTAATGGATTTATATCGTTTAGATTTTCAAATTCGAAAGGATCATCCGTCCTCTCTGTTCTGTGGCTGATCATATGCTGCTGGCGTGGAAAAGCATGAACCCAGATCACTATATGGCGCTTCTAGTTTCAGTCGTTTACATATCTGTGACTACACTCACAGATAAAGAAAATAACCCACAAGAGTTATAGGGTTGAAAACGTATAAAATGCCACCACTTGTCATATATAGACTGTTTTTTGACATATACGATTTTAAATTTTAACTATTTCAGTTGTTCTTTAATGTAATACTACTCATTAGAAGGCACTGTAATTTAGGAGAACGATGTTGCGCTGGTTACCGCTCATACTGATATTTCTGTTTGTTTATATAGAAATATCTATTTTTATTAAGGTTGCCGCAGTGCTCGGGGTTGCCCTGACATTGTTGCTCGTTGTTCTAACCTCTTGCCTTGGTGCTTCGCTGGTCCGTCATCAGGGAATGAAAACATTGATGCAAATGCAGCAAAAAATGGCGATGGGTGAGAGCCCCGCGGCAGAAATGGTGAAAAGCGTTTCTTTAGTTATGGCTGGCTTTCTTCTGATTCTGCCTGGCTTTTTCACTGACTTCTTGGGGCTGCTGCTGATTTTGCCTCCGGTACAAAAGCATCTCACTTTGAAGCTTCTGCCTTATTTTAGTTTTTCTCGCTCAGGTGGCGGTTTTGGCTGTGGCAGTTTTAATGGTTCCCAAGGCGGCAATACCTTTGACGGTGAGTTTGAACGCAAAGATGAGAGCCACCCGCGATTGGATAATCGTTTAGACAACGAAGACGACCAATACAAAAACGACAAATAGCAGACTATTAGTCTTTCCTTCTCAGCAAAGGCGTGGCACATTTCGGCCGCGCCTTTTCTTTTATTAGCTCTGCATCGCAGAGGTTGAAGAAAAACACAATTTTTTTACTTGTCCCCCCTTGAAGGGGTTGTTGATTGCCCCAATCTGGTAACCACGAGTCCGAGAGCGGAGGGCATTCCTCAAGCTGCGGCGTTCAACCCTAAACGATATGGACCTTCTCAAAGGAGAGCTATCAATGAATATTCGTCCATTGCATGACCGTGTAATCGTCAAGCGTAAAGAAGTCGAGTCCAAATCTGCTGGCGGCATCGTTCTGACCGGTTCTGCAGCTGGCAAATCTACCCGTGGCGAAATCGTCGCTGTAGGTAAAGGCCGCATTCTGGAAAACGGTGAAGTTAAGCCGCTGGACGTTAAAGTTGGCGACATCGTCATTTTCAACGATGGTTACGGCGTGAAAGCAGAAAAGATCGACAATGAAGAAGTGTTGATCATGTCCGAGAGCGACATTCTGGCTGTGGTTGAAGCGTAATAACCGCTTCCTCTTATTAACGCATAATCTTCTTAACTGAATAAGTTTAAAGGAAAGAACAATGGCAGCTAAAGACGTAAAATTTGGTAGCGACGCACGTGTGAAAATGCTGCGCGGCGTGAACGTTCTGGCAGACGCAGTGAAAGTGACCCTGGGCCCTAAAGGCCGTAACGTCGTTCTGGATAAATCTTTCGGTGCGCCGACCATCACTAAAGATGGCGTATCTGTAGCGCGTGAAATCGAATTGGAAGACAAATTCGAAAACATGGGTGCGCAGATGGTTAAAGAAGTTGCCTCTAAAGCGAACGACGCTGCGGGTGACGGTACTACCACTGCAACCGTACTGGCTCAGGCTATCGTCAACGAAGGTCTGAAAGCCGTTGCTGCGGGCATGAACCCAATGGATCTGAAACGTGGTATCGACAAAGCTGTCGTTGCTGCGGTTGAAGAACTGAAAAAACTGTCTGTGCCTTGCTCTGATTCTAAAGCTATCGCTCAGGTAGGGACTATCTCTGCTAACTCCGACGAAACCGTGGGTAAACTGATCGCTGAAGCGATGGAAAAAGTTGGCAAAGAAGGCGTTATCACCGTTGAAGAAGGCACCGGCCTGCAAGACGAGCTGGACGTAGTAGAAGGTATGCAGTTCGATCGTGGCTACCTGTCTCCATACTTCATCAACAAGCCAGAAACCGGTTCTATCGAACTGGAAAGCCCGTTCATTCTGCTGGCTGACAAAAAAATCTCCAACATCCGCGAAATGCTGCCTGTTCTGGAAGCCGTTGCTAAAGCAGGTAAACCTCTGCTGATCATCGCTGAAGACGTTGAAGGCGAAGCGCTGGCAACTCTGGTGGTTAACACCATGCGTGGCATCGTGAAAGTGGCTGCGGTTAAAGCTCCTGGCTTTGGTGACCGTCGTAAAGCCATGCTGCAAGACATCGCAACTCTGACCGGTGGTACCGTTATCTCTGAAGAAATCGGTATGGAGCTGGAAAAAGCAACTCTGGAAGATCTGGGTCAGGCTAAACGTATCGTTATCAACAAAGACACCACTATCATCATCGATGGTATCGGTGACGAAGCTGCAATTCAGGGCCGCGTTGGTCAGATCCGTAAGCAGATCGAAGATGCAACTTCTGACTACGACCGTGAAAAACTGCAAGAGCGCGTAGCTAAACTGGCTGGCGGCGTTGCAGTCATCAAAGTCGGTGCCGCTACCGAAGTTGAAATGAAAGAGAAGAAAGCACGCGTTGAAGACGCCCTGCACGCAACTCGCGCAGCGGTAGAAGAAGGCGTTGTTGCTGGTGGTGGTGTTGCCCTGATCCGTGTAGCTGGCAAAATCGCTGGTCTGAAAGGCGCTAACGAAGATCAGAACGTAGGTATCAAAGTTGCGCTGCGCGCAATGGAAGCTCCTCTGCGTCAGATCGTTATCAACGCCGGTGAAGAAGCTTCTGTTATCGCTAACAACGTGAAAGCGGGCGAAGGCAGCTACGGTTATAACGCATACTCTGAAGAGTACGGCGATATGATCGCAATGGGTATTCTGGATCCAACCAAAGTAACTCGTTCTGCTCTGCAGTACGCAGCGTCTATCGCTGGCCTGATGATTACTACCGAATGTATGGTTACCGATCTGCGTGATGATAAAGCAGATATGGGTGCCGCTGGTGGTATGGGCGGTATGGGTGGCATGGGTGGCATGATGTAATTTCCTCTGTCACTCACATTGCCGCTATGCTGCAATATCCGTGACTTAAGGAAATGCTGCTCTAGGCATTCGACAAAACCCTCGCTTCGGCGGGGGTTTTGTTTTTTTATAAGCGTAATTTCCTGATTCTGGTAATATTTGAACGTGAACTTTCTATGCCCTAGATAATTCGAGTTGCAGTCAACGCATAGGCTATTCGAACAATGATGGGGATCACATTAAATGGGGAAGAAGATGCGGATTAAAGGTTTATTGGGCCTGACGGCAGTGATGCTGTTAGCTGGCTGTAGTTCAACCACACAGCTGGACACCGCAGGTCAGCAGATTAAATTCACCGATACCAAGCCTGGTACTGAATGTCAGTTATTAGGTGAAGTCACTGGCTCCCAAAGCAACTGGCTTTCTGGGCAAGGTGGCGAGTCTAGCTCTATGCGTGGCGCAGCAAATGATTTACGTAATAAAGCCGCTGCGATGGGCGGGAACGTAATCTACGGCGCAGTTAGCCCAAGCGAAAATTTCTGGTCTGGCTTTGCACCGTTAGACAGCAAAATGAGTGGCCAAGTGTATAAATGCCCGAACTGATCGACGGGTATACGACACACGAAAAACCGGAGCATCTATCTCCGGTTTTTTATTGCTCAGAACTTGCCTGTAAGCGGCGAAGTTTTCGGTACTGCAGCGGTGTCTGCCCCACTTTATTTCTGAATGTGGTAATGAAATATGAGGTTTCTCTAAAGCCAGTTTGGCTCGCAATAGTTTCAATCGGCTCATCACTCATTGATAGAAGCTCGCAGGCACGTTTGATACGGCGAGTTGCCAGATATTCTTGAATCGATCCTCCCGTCTCTTGTCGGAAGACTCTAGAGGTATAGCTCTTTGAAAGATTAAGGGCTTTAGCCAAGTCATCTAACACAAATTTTTGAGCATAGTGTTGCTCAATCCAGTTCATGATGCGTGAGGCGTTGGTGGGCGCATAGGCTGGATGAGTGGCCATGCTTTCCGGTAGCAACTCCAACATCTGCATTAAAAGCAGAGATAGCTCGGCGAGTTGATGACCCTGTTGTGGTTCACGTTGATCAAACTGCGCAAGCAACCGTTCCATAAAGGCCGCATCGGCTTCCAGATCGTAAACCTGAGCCAGCCCTTGTGAGTTGCAAATATAACGAAAGTGCTCTTGCTGACGAGGAAAAGGGGCGAGAAAGCTTTCTACTATGGTGTGATCCACATGGATCGTCGTTCGGTGGTAGATATTACGATCGTTCTGCTCAACATGAACTTTGTGTAATCGAAAAGGAGGGAACATAAAAAGTCTTCCCGGTTTTGCCGTGTACTGCTGATTATCTACAATCACAATGCCGTAGCCCTGGCTGACGAATAATAGCTCTAGACACTGATGCCAATGGTAGTAGTTAGCACTCATATTATGCATACGGTTAAATGATACGAAGCGTTCATTCAGAGTAATACGTTCGAGAAGGTCTTGCTGCTTCATGCTTTTCCACCATGACAACAGATTATAATTTTTAGCGTTTATTTTGTAATTTAGCGCCTTAATAAGCTTATTTATCAATCAGAATTTAATAATGATGATAAAAGTGTGAGCATCATAACAATTCAGCCTAATGTCTAGCGTCTACTATTCCTGTCACGCAATATTAAATATAACTGTTAATTCTATAATCCTCTAACTGAAGTGAAAATAGAGCGAGACCATATCGTGCAACCAGCTAATATCACGTTAAATCCGAGTTTAGAAAATAAGAATGATACTGAGTTAGTGCTAAAAGAAATGGTTGCTGCACTTTCGCCTTTAATGCAGGTAGAGCAAAGTGGTTTAGATATTGCGAATACCACAACGCATTACGGCGCTGAAATCGCTAAAATGGAAGGCTTCTCTCGCGTTTTATGGGGGCTATTTCCATTAATTCACGGTGGTGGTAGCTGTGAGCAGTGGGAGTTTTTCATTCAAGGCATTCGTTGTGGTACGGATCCCAATCACCCAGCCTATTGGGGAAATATTAATGACTACGATCAGCGATGTGTTGAAATGGCGGTCTATGGTCTTGGTCTTGCGCTATTAAATAAAAAACTGTTGTCTTATTTCACCTCAAAGGAACAAGAGAATATTTATCTTTGGTTGAACCAGAGTGCGGACGCAGAAATACCCAATAATAACTGGAATTACTTTCCGATATTAGTCCAAGTTGGATTCTTGAAAGCAGGATTACCGTTTAATAAAGATGCTGTGGAGAAAAGGTTTTCCAGTATGGAGGCCTACTATATTGGTAATGGTTGGTACTCCGATGGGCCAGATCGTCCACGTGATTACTATGTTTCCATGGGCTTTCATTATTATGGTTTGCTTTATGCAACGATGATGGAGAAAGAGGATCCACAGCGCTCACAAGAACTACGTCAGCGAGCTACTCTGTTTGCTCAGGATTTCATTTGGATGTTTGCACGTGATGGTTCTGCGGTGCCTTTTGGCCGTAGTCTCAGTTATCGATTT
The DNA here is from genome assembly GCF_001816025.1 of Hafnia sp. HMSC23F03. Taxonomy (NCBI): domain Bacteria; kingdom Pseudomonadati; phylum Pseudomonadota; class Gammaproteobacteria; order Enterobacterales; family Hafniaceae; genus Hafnia; species Hafnia sp. HMSC23F03. The sequence continues at coordinate 332,359 of NZ_KV824214.1, read as the reverse complement.
GCAGAGGCTGCATTCTGGAGCGCGGTAGCGTTTTCTGATCTCGATATTTTAGATAAAGGAACAATTAAGGGGCTTATTTTACGTCATCTGCGTTGGTGGATGAAGCAACCGATCTTTGATCGTGATGGCATCCTTAGTATCGGTTATGCCTATCCGAATCTGATTATGGCCGAGGATTATAATGCACCTGGCTCACCATATTGGGCATTCAAACTCTTTCTTATTTTAGCGTTGCCTGATTCAGATGCCTTTTGGCAAGAGGCTGAGAAACCATTACCTGTGATGAGCGGCGGCCATGTGATTCACGAGGCCGCACAAATATTGACTCATAACGACGACTCTCGCCACGTGTGGATGACGACTTCCGGCCAGCGCGAATTGAATAATTTTGTGAATACGGATGCAAAATATACCAAGTTTGCCTATTCCAATCGCTTCGGTTTCACGCTCGATCGCGGGCGATATGGGCTAAGCCATGCGGGTTGTGACAGCGCCTTATTGCTGAGTGAATGTGATGGTTACTATCGTTCTCGACGCGTTTGTGATGCTGTATTGACTCATGATGACTTTATTTATAGTCGTTGGCAGGCGTGGCCGGACGTAAGTGTCGAAACGTGGCTAATTCCGGTTGATCATTGGCAAGTCCGAGTTCATCACATTACTAATGAACGCCATCTAGAAGCCATTGACGGAGGGTTTGCACTTAAACACCGTCCACTTCCCAAGGTGAAAACTGAAGACGATCGGGTACAAATTACCACCGAGGATGATTTCTGTATCCTACGTTCATTTTCCCGTGGAAGCTTGGCCGACACGGTAATAACTCCGCCGAATAGTCATATTCTCTTTGCGGATCGAGCCATAATTCCTGTATTGAGAACGAATTTAGAATGTGGAGAGCATTGGCTGATCAGTGCCGTAGGGACTTTCCCAACAGAGGAATATAAAAATGAAATTAACGTGCTCTTAGAGGAACAGCATTTATCTATTACGGTTAATGGCGAAAATAAAATAATCCTACTTGCAGTCACAAAGTAAAAATCACGTTTGACTTCCCGTTTGCCAATTTCTTAGGAGATGGCCATGAAAAGTATTTCTGAAATTAATCGCGGTGCTTATTACCGCATGAGCACTTTCATTTTTCTTTATTTCTTTACATGGTCATCTAGCTTTGGTTTGTATGCATTATGGCTGAGTCAAAAGGTTGGGCTAGATAGTGTAACCATTGGCAGTGTTTTTGCAATTAATGGCGTTTTTGCCGTGATATTAAAACCGATATACGGTTATATCATGGATAAAATAGGCATGAGTAAAAAGCTACTCTATTTTGTAATCGTTATTTCGGCATGTATGGCTCCCTTTTTTGTTTACATATATCAGCCTCTGTTATTGACCCATACTTTTGTTGGAATTGTGGTGGGGGCACTCTATCTGAGTTTAGGTTGGTATGCTGGTGTAGCGGCGTCAGAGTCTTATGCAGATCGTTTTAGCCGACTCTATAAGATGGAGTTTGGCCAAATAAGGATGTGGGGTTCTCTCGGTTGGGCATTAGCGGCATCGGTGTCAGGCATCTTATTTAACCTTACGCCAACCTATAACTTTATGGTGAGTAGTATCACTTCGCTATTGATGTTGTTGGTGATGGTTAGTTTGAAAATTAGCGATGAAAAGTTAAAGAATAATAACGTTATTGCCAATGATAAAATTGTTTTTTCTGATGTGATTGCGCTCTTAAAAAACCATAAATTCTGGATGTTTTGTCTCTACGTTGCGGGCGTTGCATGGATGATGTTTATTGCCGAACAGCAGTTCCCTCGCTACTTCGTTTCTTTTTTCGCCAGTAAAGAACAGGGCAATGCTATGTATGGCTACTTGAGCACGGCCCAATCCGGTACCGAGTTTCTGATGATGATGGTGATCCCGTGGGTGGTGAATCGTTATGGCGCTAAGAAAACGCTTCTAATGACGGGATGCGTTGTCGGGGCGCGACTGATTGCCTCGGGGCTAACTAGCGATCCCATCATGATCTCTTTCATTAAGCCTCTCTATGGGCTGGAAATCTCTATGCTGCTGATTTCGGTGTTCAAATATATCGCCGAGCATTTCGATAAGCGCGTTAATGCCACCATGTATTTGCTCGGCTATCAGGCCATGATTTACGTCGGCTCCATCGTTGTTGCCCCGCCAGCAGGTTATCTGTATGACCGCATTGGTTTTGAGCACACCTATTTATTAATGGGCTCTTGCGCTCTGGTATTCACGCTAATTTCTGCCTTTACCTTGTCGGAGTGTCATTGCAGCCGTTCTAAACCGACGATTTTGCCTGAACCTCGTACCGCAGGGACTGACACTATTCACGGTTCAAAGGCGTAGCCTTTTTACCTCGGCACTCGAATGATTTAGGGCTATCGATAACTTAAGGGAGATAACTGGTGTTAATTAATCTTATTAAAGAGCCTCTGCGGCCAATAGAGTTAAATCAGATTGATCGCGCTGCGCTCAAGCACCAATTACAGCAGGCTCAGAATTGTGTTCTGCAAAAGCTATCGCACAATCTCCATGCTTTCGGCGACAAATTCCCGGCAGAAACCTGTGAAAAAGGACGCTATAAGCTGACCGAAAACGTGGAATGGACGACCAGTTTTTGGACGGGGCAACTTTGGCTGGCATGGGAGTTGAGTGGCCGTGAAGAATTTCGACTAGCGGCAGAAAAACAAGTGCGTTCTTTTGGACATCGAATCACTCATCGTATAGATACCGACACTCACGATCTCGGTTTTCTCTATACGCTCTCTTGCGTGAGTGCATGGCGATTAACCGGTAATCGTGATGCTCGCTGCTTTGCTTTACATGCGGCAGAGGCACTGCTTGAGCGCTATAGCCCAACGGCACAGATCATTCAGGCATGGGGCGATCTTAACGATCCCGATCAGCATGGACGTATGATTATCGACTGCAATATGAATTTGCCGCTGCTGTACTGGGCGAGTGAGCAGACGGGGGATCCTCGTTTTGCGGCAGCTGCGCAGGCTCATGCGCATCAAGCGGCGAAATATATCATTCGGCCAGACGCTTCGACCTATCACACATACTATATGGATACCGTCAGCGGGGAGCCCCGTTATGGCAATACCCATCAAGGCTATGCGGATGACTCTTGTTGGTCGAGAGGGCAGGCATGGGGGATCTACGGTTTTCTGCTGACTTATCACTACACAGGGGAATCTGAGTTCGTTGAGATCTCACGTCGTTTAGCACATTACTTCTTGAATCGCTTACCGGAGGATGATGTGTGCCATTGGGATCTGGCTCTGCTTGGTACAGATCAGTATCGCGATAGTTCAGCTGCTGCGATTGCTGTCTGCGGATTGCTGGAGCTGCTTGAGACTTTACCGGTTCTCGATCCTGAACGTGCTTATTATGAAGAAATGGCGCTGCGGATTTTATCTTCACTAACGCAAAATTATTTAGCGGGTGATGAAGACCAAACCGATGGCCTATTGAAGCACTCGGTCTATCACCTCAGCGGAGGGAAGGGCATTGATGAGTGCTGCAGTTGGGGAGACTATTTTTATCTCGAAGCGTTGGTGCGAGCAACGCGAGTTTGGAAGATGTATTGGTAAGACGGTAAGAATCGTGGCGGGGAGAGAACCCCGCCAGATAGACATTAACGGCCCAAAATGACTTCGCCACGCGCCGCATTCAGGGTGATTTTTTGTCCTTCCTGTGCTTGTTTCAAGCTATCGCCAACGCCGACAATCATTGGGATACCCAGCGCATTGGCTAAAATAGCGGAATGGGACAGTGCATTTCCCTGAGAGAGCACGATACCTTGCACCAGACGACGGTCTAACATAATGGTGTCTGAGGGCATGAGTTCGCGAGCGAGAAGAATAGATGGAACGCTCGGGTTTTGAATTTCCTGTGTTTCACCGGCCAGATGAAGCAGGGTACGCTGCAAGATATCTCGAACGTCGAGCTCACGCGCCTGCAAATATTCATCATCCAGCTCGCGGTAAGCATCTGCCATCTCGGTGAGCTCCGTTTGCCAAGCGATTTCTGCGCTGCACAAACTGCTGGCAATGCGGCTAAACGCTGAATTTTGCAAGTCGGGATCGTCAATTAACATGCTGTGTGCACCGAAGATCCCTGCGTGCTGTTTGCCGAGCAGTTGATTTGTGCGATCCGCGAGTCGGCTAAGATCTTGCAAGGTTTTGACGATCGCCTGACGCAGCCGTTGTTGTTCAATTTCAATCCGATCGGATAAGATCTGGCGGTCGGGCACTTCGACATCTTGCGTGGGTAGCACGAATGCGGGAGCGCTGACTTGGGTGTCCATAACGGATTTACCCTGCAATATTTGCCCTGCGCTTGTATCAGGCGCGATGCTTTCACCAAAATTGCTTTCTGCGAGTTGCTTAAATGCAGCTAAGGCTTCATCAGCCTGTGAGCCTTTGGCGACCAAGCGAATCTCATCGTCTTTGCGTATCTGCAATAGAGCTAGCTGATTAAGGCTACGAGGATCGGCATGACGATTGCCTTTGACACTATCCAGCTTGTATAAAACCAACTCCGCGTCAAATGGAGCCATAGCCGTCGCTAGCTTAGCGGCAGGGCGGACATGCAATCCATTGGGATTGTTAATTTTCCAGCTAACACCACGCTCGTCGCTATGCAGCGTTGGCGACTCACTGGCCATTTCTTTTGCTTGCGGCTCTTCATCGCCGAGCTGTGCTTTTTTTGCCTGCAATGCCGACTGGGCTTCGCGCTCCACCTCTGCTAATGAAGCCCCTGCTGAAGCGGCAACCACCGCCGCCAGAGTTCCTTCAACGATAGGGGCAGAGCAGGCCTTCACTCGAGCGCTCATTTCAGGATCGAGCAGTTCTAGTGCGGTTTCGGTGCTTAACAATGCGCTTCCGAGATCCATCATGATCAATACGCCTGAAGGATCGAATACTTCTTCGATTGCCTGCATCACTTTAATGGCATCGGTACCGATGGGATGATCGGGATCGTCTACCCCGGCGGCGACAACCAGACGGCAGCCGTTTTGCGTCATCTGAGCGGCGAGCTCAGCGACGCCATCGGCCAGTTTGGCACTGTGCGAGACTACAACGATGTTGACCATAATTTATCCCTAGAGCAGTGAACGGAATACACGACTAATGTGTGACTTCAGCCAAGGTTTGCATCATCAGCCACGCTGAAGTCGCACCAGGGTCTTGATGGCCAATACTGCGTTCGCCTAGATAGCTAGCGCGACCTTTACGAGCCTGCATGGTAATCGTGCCTTCGAGTGCCTGACGCGCCGCATCGACGGCCAGATCCAGTGCCTGTGGTACTGACAGATCTTTTTGACTAGAGGCTTCCAGCGATGCCACTACTGGCCACCAAACGTCGCACATGGTTTTGTCATTCGGTTCTGCTTTACCGCGGCTAACGACGCCTTCAACGCCCTCTTTGAGCATTTGGGTCAGCTCGCTCAGCGATAAACTTTGTTTGGCTGCGGTACTTTGTGATGCACGAATAAAGAAGGTACCGAAGAGTGGGCCACTGGCTCCCCCCACGCTGGAAAGCAGCGTCATACCGGTATTTTTCAAGATAAAGCCGATGTCTTTGTCTGCGAACGATGGCAGTTTCTCAACGACTTTATTGAAGCCGCGGTTCATATTGAGACCGTGGTCTGCGTCGCCGATTTCGGTATCGAGCTGAGTCAGAAAGTCTTTTTGTTCGGCAAAAACTTCGCCGCAGCGCATGAGCCAGTTAACAATTTGTTGTTTAGTCAGTGACATATTACATTCCCCAACGCAAAGCCGGTGTATTGACGGGCGCATCCCACAGGGATAGCGTTTCATCGTCAGCTTTCAGAAGCGTGATTGAAATACCCTGCATATCGAGTGATGTGCAGTAAGAGCCTACTAAGTTACGTTCGATGGTGATGCCAAACTCAGCGCAGCAGTGTTGCAGCCGATGGTATACGCCATAGAGTTCAGAAAGCGGTGTTGCTCCCAGATTGTTGACCAGCGCAATGACGCGGTCTCCTTTTTGCAGGGGGTGTTTAGGCTGCGTTTGTTCTTTCCACTCACCAGCCTTACGGTCCCAAGAGCGCAACGTGCGCTGATATTTTCCGTGTGCAATCAGGGTTGCAAACATTTCATCAACGGTTTGGTTGAGCGTGGTAAATTCACGACGCTCAATACCCGGCTCACCGTGGATGCCGACGCCAAATTCCATGACATTTTCAGGCAGTACAAAAGAGGGCTTACCGGCCGCAGGAACGGTACAAGCCTGAAGTGCGATGCCGATAGAATGGCCTTCGTTATTGAATTTATGTCCGAGCTCGACCAACTGGTCGAGTGAGTCACCGCGCGCTGCGGCTGCCCCGAGCAATTTTTCAATCAATACGGTGTTTGCTACGCCACGGCGCCCAGCGGTATATAGGCTATCTTTTACGGCAACGTCGTCGTCAACCAGAATGGTTCCGACCTGAGTGCCACTGTCGTGCAGTAATTCTGCCGCAGTTTCAAAATTCAAAACGTCGCCAGTATAATTTTTGATGATCATCAGCACGCCTTTGCCACCGTCAATCGCTTGGCCGCATTCGAACATCTGATCGGGTGTAGGTGACGTGAAGATTTCCCCCGGACATGCCCCATCCAGCATACCTTCCCCGATAAAGCCGCAGTGCATGGGCTCATGACCGCTGCCGCCGCCGGACAGTATTCCGACCTTGCCTACCACTGGGGCATCGGCGCGAGTCACAAACACCGGCTCTTGGTGTAGCGTTAATTCAGGATGGGCTTCCACCAATCCAAGAATTTGTTCCTGCAAAACGGTTTCGACCTGGTTGATTAGCTTTTTCATTAAAAAGGCTCCGAAGAAATCTGTGTTTGATAGACCCTTCCCTGAAAATCAAACAGGGAAGGGGTTGTGGTCGTTTACTTTGATTTACGTGGACCAGTGATTTACTTCAGCCAAGCTTGGCCTAAGCGGTCTGCCGCGAGAATGGCAGCGAATACCTGTTCTGGAGTGACTTTGAACGGCATGTTATGGATGGTTTCGCCTTCGGCACAGCTCGCTTTAGCAACAGCCATGATTTTCTCTTCCAGCTTATCGTCGGCTTTCACGCCCATCTCTTTCAGCGTAACCGGCAAACCAACCTGCAAGCAGAAGTCGAGGACGGTTTCGATCTGCTCGCTGCTGCTGTTTTGCAGAACCAACTGGGTCAGAGTACCGAACGCCACTTTTTCACCGTGGTACAGGTGATGGCACTCTTCTAACACGGTAAAACCGTTGTGGATGGCGTGAGCAGCCGCTAAACCTGAGCTCTCAAAACCGATGCCGCTCAGATAGGTGTTGGCTTCAACGATGCGTTCTACTGCCGTGGTCGCCACGCCTGCTTCAACCGCGAGCTTGGCTTTATAACCTTCCTCAAGCAGTGTTTCGTAGCACAGACGTGCCAGCGTGACCGCCGCAAGTGTCGATTCACCACCGGCCATGCTAATAGCATGCGCATCGTAGCAAGCTTGAGCTTCGAAATAGGTAGAGAGCGCATCGCCCATACCCGCCACCAATAAACGTACTGGCGCTTTGGCGATAATAGCCGTATCCATAATCACCATATCTGGGTTGGTTGGATACATCAGGTATTCTTCGAACTCGCCCTCTTCACTATAGATGACAGAAAGGGCACTCGTCGGCGCATCGGTAGATGCAATGGTTGGAACCACGATTACCGGCAGTTTTTGATAGAACGCGATAGCTTTCGCGGTATCTAGCGTTTTACCCCCACCAATACCGATGACGCCTTTGCAGCCATGTTTTTTCAGCTCAGCAATCAGGCGGTTAATTTCTTTATGGCTGCATTCGCCGCCGAACAGGGCGAAATGGCTTTCTACTTCGTGCTGTTTTAAGCTGCTGCCGACGGTGTCGCCAGCCAGTTTCATGACAAAATCATCGGCAATGACGAAGTAGTTATTTGCCAGCATTTTGGCGTACTGACCGATAGACTGCAGCGCGTTTGCACCTTGAATATATTTGGATGGGGATTGGATTACTTTCAACATAATAAAGCTCCTCAATAAATCACTAAGCAATCGGATTAGAACTTAAGCGTGTAACTTCCAAACTTCGGAAGCGGGATATTTATTGGTGCTGTTATTTCTCTGTTGATGACTATACGGCGAAAAAAAGAACAAAAAACAAAGCAGATTTACGTTTCATATTGAAACGCATGGTGGGGGGTGGTGTTTCGAAATGGAACACTAAAAAGGGTGAAAAGAGAGAAAGAGAGACCTATCGCACATTCCTATTTCAGGCTGTGTAAATCACGCGATGAATAGGCGGTTACGCTTTAAATTTAATCAGCTTTAACCTATGCTAACGGGTATCTGGAACACATAGGCACAATTTTTGTATACCCTTCTTATTTGACGCTGTTCCTGCGTTGGCGGCTAACGCTCCCCCGAATCGCTTATTGAGATAAGTTTGTCGGGATTTGCTCATTTGCTGCCTTGACGCCGTTCCAACTAATTTGGGTATGTATAAAGTAAGCAGGCCTGTGAAATAAGAGGAAATCCACGAATGAAACGGACCAAGAATATTAACCGCGCTGCTTTCCGCAAGAGCTGGCGTTTTGCGCCAGTAGCGATTGCGGTGAGCGCCGTGTTTATGCTGGCAGGCTGCGAGAAGACGGATGAGACGGTTTCTCTGTATCAAAACGCAGATGACTGCAGCAATGCGAACCCTTCCATGAGCGCGCAGTGCAAAGAGTCATATCAAAACGCACTGAAAGAAGCTGAAAAAACGGCACCGAAATACGCATCGCGTGAAGACTGTATTGCTGAGTTTGGCGAAGGCCAGTGTACTCAGGCACCCGCTCAGGCAGGTATGGCTCCTAGCACTAACGGAGAAACTCAGGCTCAGCCACAACAGAGCGGCAGCTTCTGGATGCCTCTGATGGCGGGTTATATGATGGGCCGCATGATGGGCGGCGGCGCTTATAACCAACAGCCGCTGTTTAGCTCTAAATCAGCAACCAGCCCGGCGAATGGCAAATTTGTGGATGCGACCGGTAAGAGCTATGGCCCTGCCACCGCAGGCGGACGTACCATGAACGTGCCAAAAACCGCGATGGCACCAAAGCCAGCCACGACTTCAACCGTTACCCGCGGTGGATTTGGTGAGAGCGTTGCCAAACAGAGCGCGATGCAGCGTAGTAGCGCCGCGACCAGCAGTAAATCTGGCACCCGCAGCATGGGTGGCTAAGCATGAAACGTGTACCTATTAGTGAGCGTCCGGACTGGCGCGAAAAAGCCACGGAGTATGGTTTCCAATTTCACACAATGTATGGTGAGCCCTACTGGTGTGAAGATGCGTTCTACCAGTTCAGCCTAGCGCAGGTGGAAGAGCTGGAAGAAACCACAGCGGAACTCCATCAGATGTGTTTGAAAGTGGTCGAGAAGGTGATCGCCAGCGATGAGCTGATGACTAAATTCCAGATCCCTAAACATGTTTGGGAGTTTGTGCGTAGCTCTTGGCGTACCCAGCAGCCTTCGCTTTATTCGCGTCTGGATTTGGCCTATGACGGTGTTAATCCGGCTAAGCTGCTGGAAAACAACGCTGACACGCCGACATCGTTATATGAATCGGCCTTCTTCCAATGGATTTGGCTGGAAGATCAGATTGCTGCCGGAAAACTGCCGCAGGACGCTGACCAGTTTAATAGTCTGCAAGAGAAACTGATCGAGCGTTTTGCCGAGCTGAAAGAGGCTCATGGTTTTGGCCTATTGCATATGGCTTGCTGTCAGGATACTGATGAAGATCGCGGCACGGTGCAATATTTGCAGGATTGTGCGCATGAAGCAGGCTTAGCGACCGAGTTTGTCTTTATTGAAGATATTGGCTTAGGTGAGCGTGGTCAGTTCACGGATACGCAGGATCAGGTGATTAGCAACCTGTTTAAACTGTACCCGTGGGAATTCATGATGCGCGAGATTTTCTCCACCAAGCTGGAAGACGCCGGTGTGCGTTGGTTAGAACCCGCGTGGAAGAGCATTATCTCCAACAAAGCGTTGTTGCCGATGCTGTGGGAAATGTTCCCTAATCATCCTAACCTGTTACCAGCCTATTTTGCCGATGGCAATCAGCCAGAGCTGGATCATTATGTGGTTAAGCCATTGTTCTCGCGTGAAGGTGCCAATATTCGCATCGTGGAGAATGGCCAGGAAGTGGCTAGCGTCGATGGCCCTTACGGTGAGGAAGGCATGATCATTCAGCAATTCCATCCGTTGCCCAAATTCGGTGACAGCTATGTGCTGATTGGTAGCTGGCTGGTCAACGATCAGCCTGCGGGAATGGGTATCCGTGAAGATCACAGCCTGATCACCCAAGATCTGTCGCGTTATTATCCGCACGTAATTGTAGATTAATGCTGAATTAGCGGTTGTCTCACGATGAAAAAACCCGCCATAAACGGCGGGTTTTTTTACATCTTTAAACGGTTACTTTTTCTTAGCGGCCGAAGGTTTTTTCCCCGGTGCCTTTTTCACCGTATCACTCGGTTTATCACCAGGCTCATCTGCACCTTCTTTCAATACCACCACCATGTATTTACCGGTGCTTCCATCGCGATGGACGCCGTGGATATCGGTTTCAAAGCCTGGGTAGTGTGCGCCAATTTCACACAGCATTTGCAGGAAACTCAGTACTGGGCGGCTCTCTTTCGTGAGCATTTCACCTGGCATAACCACCGGAACGCCCGGAGGATACGGTAGGATCATATTCGCACTGACTTTACCTAGCATGTCATCAAGCGCACAGGGTTCGATGTTGCCGCGTACTTCCTCTTGGAATGCGTCGTGCGGCGTCATCACCAGCTGCGGTAATACTTCAAAGGCTCGGTACATGAGATCGGGCAAATTATGATGTTTTACCAGAGCATGGATGCCCTGTGCTAACTCCTGAATCCGCATCTCTTTATAGAAATCGGGCGCCTCGTTATACAACGACGGAAGAACGTTCTTCACCCGAAGATTGAGATCGTATACGCGTTTGAAGTCGGTCAGTGCGCGCAGCAGGCTGAGTGCTTTGGTTTTGTCGATCCCGATGCTGAACAGGAACAGCAGGTTATATGGCCCCGTTTTTTCCACGATAATGCCGTGTTCGTCCAAGTATTTGGAAACGATCGATGCAGGGATCCCTTCATCCTCTAAGGTGCCGTTCGGGCTAAGCCCTGGAGTCAATAGGGTAACTTTGATGGGGTCAAGATACATATGATCGCTGTCGATATTCGGGAACCCGTGCCATTCATTGCGCGGATTCAGCGGCCAGCATGCGACTTCGTCGATATTGTCCGGCTGCCAAACATCAAAGAACCAACCGTCGGATTCGGCACGCAGGCGGCGGATCTCTTTACGGAAGCGAATTGCTCGCTCAATTGAGCCATTGATCAAACGTTTACCTGCATTGCCTCTCATCATGGCCGCTGCGGTTTCCGTTGATGCAACGATACCGTAATGCGGCGAAGTGGAGGTATGCATCATATAGGCTTCGTTAAACGTCTCTTCGTTAATTTCTCCCTTCACGTGGATCATTGAAGCTTGCGAGAACGCCGCTAGCAGTTTATGCGTGGACTGTGTTTCATAAATGATTTTGCCCGGAACACGTTCACCGCTCATCCCCGCTTTGCCTTGGTAAATCGGATGGAAGTTGGTATAGGGAACCCAAGCGGAGTCGAAGTGAATCGACTTAACATCCAGCGTTTTTTTAATGTACTCGGTATTGTAGAACAAGCCATCGTAAGTGGAGTTGGTTACCACAGCATGCACGGGCCATGTTGCGTTTGGCGTGTTTTTCACTTTTTCTTCAATGCTGGCACGGGTGAATTCACTTTGTGGAATACCGCCGAGAATGCCGTAGGCGTTACGCGTTGGGCGCAGATACACCGGAACCACGTTGCTCATCATCATCAGATGGGTCAATGATTTATGGCAGTTACGGTCAATCAGAATGGTGGCACCGGCGGGTGAGGAGTACATACCGACGATTTTATTGGCCGTTGAAGTGCCGTTGGTGACGATATAGCTGCGATCGGCATTAAACGTGCGTGCGATGTACTCTTCGGCATCACGATGTGGCCCACTGTGATCGAGCAGCGATCCCAGTTCAGATACAGAGATCGAAATATCTGAACGCATGGTATTTTCGCCAAAGAAATCGTAGAACAGACTGCCGACGGGGCTTTTATCGAAGGCGGTGCCGCCCATGTGTCCTGGGGTACAGAACGTGTATTTCTCTTCTTTAACGTATTTGAACAGCGCCTTAGTTAACGGCGGCAGAATGGTGTCGATATATTGATCAGTACTCTGGCGAATCTTGGTGGCAATATCCTGTGCGCTGCCTAGTGCATATTCAAAGAAGCGAACATTCAGCCGAAGATCGCTCATGTTGACGTCAAGCGTCGAGTAAGTGTTTGCAAATGCATAAATAGGGAGCAGCTTATTGAGCTCGCTGATTTCAGCGCTTAACTCAAGATTGTATTTATCCCAATCGAAAATAACGCCGCACAGGCGAGAGTTGTTTTCAATAAGCTTCAGAAGATCACTACGGTCTTTAGGGTAGGCAATACGGAAGCCTTCCTTTTCCAATTCTTGATGCAGCTCGCGCAGCGGTTCTTCCTTAAAATAAGCGCTTAAGTCGTTCATGATGGCAATGATATTCATGCAAAACTCTCCAGACTTCTGTGGGCTGGGTTATTAACACCGAAGGCCTTCTCGCCTTCGGTGTCATGTATTAGCGAATTTAAATCTTAGTTAGGATTGACCACCTGGGGTTGCGCTGGCTTCTTTATCACGGCCCATTTTACGTGAGTAGAACATCAGGATAATCAGGCTGATGATGAAGGTACCGGCGAGTTCGAACGAGTTGGCGCCCATTAGGGCGATAAAGCAGAACACGCAGCCCAGCACTGAAGCAATCAGGCTCAGGATGTTTTTCAGGTTTGCACCGTCAAAGCGAATCAGGTCGATACAGGAGTAGAAGTACGGCAGCATGGTCAGCAAGACGGCAATCCCCGTTAGCTCACCGAACAGGTCTGAGGCTTTACCGCCGCTGGCATTCATCACGGTGATCAGAATCATCAGCACCGTCATTTTTATGGCAGCTAAGAATAGCCCCTTGCGCGGAATACCATCTTTATCCATTTCGCCATACACTTTCGGGAAGTTCCCATCGTGGGCAGCACGAGCACCCGCTTGACCAACCAGCATCATCCATGAGCCCAGTGATGTTAAGCAGGCAAAGGCGGTAAATGCAGAAACAACCGGGCCCGCCCAGCTACCGACCATCGTCGAGGCGCTGACGGCAAACGGAGCGCCGGATGCTGCCATCTGAGAGGCAGGATACATACCGGCAATCACCTGTGTTGCGGCGATGTAGACGATACCGGCAAGGAATGTCCCCAACATGGTAGCAATAGGAACGTTACGTTTCGGGTTTTCCACCATGCCGGTACTCACCGCCGCAGACTCAACGCCGATAAAGGCCCACAGACACAGCAGAATACTTTTAATGACGGCGTGATAATCGGTACCGCCGGAGGTATTCCAGTTAGCTTGATAGGTCCCCATATCAAACCAGTACCAGCCCGCGATACCTGTACCGATAACGGGAATGAGCACGAGAATCAGCCCTATGGTGGTTAAACGGCTAACCCATGCGCCACCGAGCATATTGACGAAGGTAAAAATCCAGACAATTGCGATACAGGCGATACCTGCGGGTATCGGGTTGTTAAACATGGGGAAAAAGGTAGAAAGATACGATACGGCGGTAATACCGATTGCAAGGTTACCAATCCAGTTTGCATGGTAATAGAGTACCCCGGTTTGAAAACCGAAGGCCGGACCGATTTCACCAGCGTAGGCGATAGGACCACCTTCTTGAGGGTTTTTGGTTGCTAATCTGGCGTAGACATAAGCCAATGAAATTGCACCAATCAGTGCTACGATCCAACCAATAATAGCGATAGACCCTAAGCTTGCGAGGTTGGCGGGTAGCAATGCTATTCCGCTTCCCATCATATTACCGGCAACGACGCCGGTACAGGCAATGAGGCCAATTTTCTTTGCAGATGCCATAAACTGCCACTCCCATAATAATATTAAGCTCGACAAATAGACGTAATCTTATTGCGTCAATTGCTTAGCAATACACACCACGAAAATAAGTATAGGTAATAATCCATATTTTGCTTTAGTGACCATCATTTTTGACGTCGTCTTTTTATTCAAAAAATCAGCATTCTATATGTCATTACCATATGCATGATTTTGTTAAAAATAATATCAAGAGGTCATTGTGGAATTGTTTTATCATAATGATAAATATGAATTTAATTTTTTGCAGTGGTCTTTATGTAAGCTTTAATATAATTGTCATATTACATCGCTGACTGTGCATAAGGTGCATGATTGGTAGCCTTTCAGCTCGCTACTACCGCATTACATCCGTTGTTATAGCGCTGACATTTGTGTGACTTCTCAACATACGGTTAGCAAAATTTATCCATTTGCAGCGTTGATCGTCGAGGTTGTATCTCGGGTGAACACGTTTTGTGCTGTAATGTCGATGGTTCTAGGGGCGAACGTTTAGCGGCGTTAACAATAATGAATATATGAGATAAGCGATCGGCAAGAAATGAATAAATATGATTTATTCTAAATATAGAGATAGGTAGATGAGGCGGTTCTACTGCCGTAGATTTTCAGTAAGAATGAAAATAGAGAAGATAGTGTTTTTCTATACGATATGAATTACCCTTAATATATATCCAATGATTATTTGTAATGAAAAATGATGCTATTTATAGTTGTTTTTATTTTATTAAAGCATAATACTGCGGTAGGCGTGTTGGTCGATAGGCATAATTTCGACATATATTTACTTTAATAGAAAAGTAACATGGATGTATAGGTGGGATGAATGGCGAAGTTTTTAAGGAATTCTCTGGTAGGTATTCTTTCATTATCAGTTGTTGGGTGTGCAAATTTCAGCGGAGACGACTTTAAAACCTTAGGCGCTCTGGTTCTTATCGTTGGTGCTGTTGCTGCAATTGCAGTGAGTGACTCAGGTGATGATAGCAATTATGATAGTAGTGATAACCATGACCAACATAATTATCATCACGATGACAAACATCACCACCATGAACATTGATAATATTTATTATTACGCTGGCTTGCAGGTATATCGATGATGAAAACATCTGCAAATCAGTTGGCTATGCCTGTAATTTAACTGCGGTACATAGGAGAAGGAATGAAGAAGGATCTTGTTATTTTATTGTTGTTGGCTAGCGTGTCTTTGAAAGCGAGTGCGGTTCTTCCTTCTGATTTTTATCAGACAGAGGCAGGGAAGATATTTTCTGCATTATTAAAAAGTGACAGAAAAAATTTCGATAGCGGAAATAAAACTATTTTCAAATGGACTAAAGACATAGATGAAAATACGTTAATGAGCAATGCGTTATCTGGACGTAAATCTGTTGAAATATATTCAATATACAGTGTAATTAATAATCATCCTGATACTTTTTCATTTGAAAGTTTTAAACGAAAAAAAACAAGTAAGATGGATATGTTGAAAAATTTCTCGAATAAGTTCGCTGAAGATGTTTCCGTTATTTGCGACCGATATTTTAAAGATAGCAAAGCATTTTCAATGCCCAGCATATCTTCAACTGAGTGCGATGCCCGTGTTTCCAATCTACAACACAAAGTTGAAGAAGCGTCAAAAATGAAAAACACTCAACGTTAATAATGTCGTCGCAATAAATATATAATAGGTTAGCTTCACATCCTATTGGCTGGAATAGAAATTTAATGATAAAAGCGCTTCAAAGATACCCTTGGCGAATGTTCAGATATTCTTTAGTGTTTAATGTTTTTACTGATTTGCACGATGCTGAGTAAGCGCTGTTTTCCCCTACTTTATTGTCTCAAAACCATGGGGCTTGCGAGCGACTCCTTCTCTGATTATCCTAATACGCATGACACAACGCGCTCTTGTTTCCCGAAGACTTCCTATTGCTTTACAGCAGGCTGTCATGCAGTGCTTACGTAATGCGTTGGCTCGCGCAAATGCACAGCTAAAAACTCAATATCCTGAACCCAAAATCAGCTACCAACAGCGTGGTACCACTGCGGGGACCGCATGGCTGCAAGATTGGGAGATTCGCCTAAATCCAGTCTTATTACTAGAGAATGGTCAGGTGTTTATTGATGAAGTGGTGCCACATGAGTTGGCACATCTTTTAGTCTATAAACAGTTTGGTAAGGTTTCCCCTCATGGCCGCGAATGGCAGTGGATGATGGGGCATGTTTTGGGGATTGAACCGCGTCGTACCCATAAGTTCGGTGTGGATTCAGTGAGTGGTAAGACTTACCCTTACCGTTGTGCCTGCCAGCTGCATCAGCTGACCGTGCGTCGTCATAATAAAGTGATGCGCAAGGAATCAGAGTATCGCTGTCGACAATGTGGTCAGGTTTTGAGTTTCAGCCCCGGAGCGATTACTGAGCGTTAAAACTTTCCTAAAATGTGCAATAAACGTCCAAATCTTCATTTGTTAACAATTTAATCTCTTCAAAGTTTGCGTGACTAAGGCGGATTGTCTACCCTGCGGCCTTTCCGTTTTTATGTTGTTTTTGGAATATGCTTCGCAAATTTTATTACGCGCTGACGTTATCGACGCTTCTGGCTTACCCGTTTTCGGGGCAGGCACAAAAAATTAATAATTTCACTCAAGCAAAAGCGGCTGCGGTTAAGGTTAATCAAGACGCACCTGGCTCGTTTTACTGTGGCTGCAAGATTGAATGGCAGGGGAAAAAAGGTATTCCCGACCTTGAAAGTTGTGGCTATCAGCCACGTAAAAACCTGAATCGCGCCTCACGCATTGAATGGGAGCACGTTGTACCGGCATGGCAGTTTGGTCATCAAATGCAGTGTTGGCAGGGTGGGGGGCGAAAAAACTGCGCCAAAATTCCTCAGTACGTGAAAATTGAAACTGATTTACATAATTTACAGCCTGCCGTGGGAGAGGTTAACGGTGACCGCAACAACTTTATGTATAGTCAATGGCGCGGTGGAGAGGGGCAGTATGGGCAATGCTCGATGAAAGTTGATTTCAAAAACAAGCAGGCGGAGCCACCCGCCCGTGCTCGTGGTGCTATTGCGAGAACCTACTTTTATATGCGTGACCAGTACAATATTAGGTTGTCGAAACAGCAAACTCAGCTATTTAATGTATGGAATCGGCAATATCCAGTCACGAATTGGGAGTGTCTGCGTGACCAGCGGATTGCAAACATGCAGGGGAATCATAACCCTTATGTCCAGCAAGCCTGCGAGGATCTTAAAGGCTGAGTTTTAGCGGTTTGACGTGATGATTAGCATTGTCGCTACTCCAGCCTTTATAATCCCGAATATCTTTTTTAGCAGCGCTGCGTTGCGGCGCTTATCTCGTCATTCATAAGGATGAGCCATTTCATGCGTATCCCTCGTATTTATCACCCTGAACGCCTTGATGCGCCTTGCGAAATAGACCTGAGTGAGGAGGCTGCCAATCATGTGGGTCGAGTCTTACGCATGAGCGAAGGGCATGAGATTCAACTGTTTGACGGTAGCAATCAGGTTTTCGTGGCGCATATTGTTGCAGCCAGTAAAAAGAACGTGCGTGTGAGCGTGCAGGCAGGCGTGCTTGAAGATCGTGAGTCCCCGCTGCATCTGCATTTAGGGCAGGTGATTTCCCGCGGTGAGAAGATGGAGTTCACTATTCAAAAATCCATTGAATTGGGGGCTAGCGTTATTACTCCGCTGATTTCCGAGCGTTGTGGCGTTAAGTTAGACGCTGAACGTATGGCGAAAAAGTTGGGGCAGTGGCAGAAAATTGCCATTGCAGCGTGCGAGCAGTGTGGACGTAACGTGATCCCTGAAATTCGCCCGACGATGCTCTTGGAGCAGTGGTGCGCTGAACAGGATGATTCTTTGAAGCTGAATTTGCATCCACGCGCCAATGCGAGTATCAACACATTACCACTTCCTGTTGAACGCGTTCGTCTGCTGATAGGGCCAGAAGGTGGATTATCGGCCGATGAAATTGCTATGACCGCAGGTTACCAATTTACTGATATTCTGTTAGGACCTCGTGTATTACGCACTGAGACCACCGCGCTGACAGCCATAACCGCACTTCAGGTTCGCTTTGGCGATTTAGGCTAGGAGAAAAGAATGATTAAGCTTGGCATTGTGATGGACCCGATTTCTTCCATCAATATCAAAAAAGACACCAGCTTTGCGATGCTGTTAGAAGCACAGCGCCGTGGCTATGAGCTGCACTACATGGAAATGAACGATCTCTACATGTATGTCGGCGAAGGGCGCGCGCGTACTCAGTTGCTGAGCGTGAAGGAAGATAAAGCGGGCTGGTATGAGTTCCACGGCGAACAGGATATTGCTCTGTCCGATCTCGACGTCATCTTAATGCGTAAAGATCCACCGTTTGATACCGAGTTTATTTATGCCACTTATATCCTCGAGCGCGCTGAAGATAAAGGGACGCTCATCGTCAACAAGCCGCAGAGTTTGCGTGATTGCAACGAAAAGCTGTTTACCGCGTGGTTTGCTGATTTAACGCCGGACACACTGGTGACGCGTAAAGCAGAGCATATTCGTGAATTCTATGCCAAGCACGGAGACATCATTCTTAAGCCGTTAGACGGTATGGGTGGTGCATCTATTTTCCGTGTGAAAGCGGAAGATCCTAACCTGTCTGTCGTTATCGAAACACTCACGGAACATAGCAGCCGCTTCTGTATGGCGCAGAATTTCCTGCCAGCGATTAAAGATGGTGATAAACGTGTTCTGGTGGTTGACGGTGAGCCGGTTCCATACTGCTTGGCTCGTATTCCTAAGAGTGGGGAAACTCGTGGTAACTTGGCCGCGGGTGGCCGTGGTGAAGCACGTCCACTGACAGAAAGCGACTGGGCCATTGCTCGCAAAGTTGCCCCAGTGCTGAAAGAAAAAGGTCTGATCTTTGTTGGTTTAGATATCATTGGCGATCGCTTGACAGAGATTAACGTTACTAGCCCGACCTGCGCACGCGAGATTGAAGCTGCATTCCCTGATGTGTCTGTGACCGGCATGTTGATGGATGCGATTGAAGCTCGGATTGGTAAGAAATAGTTTTTTCCTCCTGTGAGTCTGCTCGCGATATGTTTGAGCGAGCAGACAGATAGGGGGCTTCTCCCGTGACATCCAGCCAAAAAATTCGCATACTGAAAATTCAGTCATCACATAAACAAATACAGCGAGTTGAAGCCATTACGATGAATTTAGCGCATCATTTTCTTATAGCAATGCCTTCTATGCAGGACAGCCGCTTCAAGCGCACCGTTCTCTATGTGTGTGAGCACAATAGCGAAGGCGCAATGGGTTTAGTCATTAACAAACCGTTGGAACAGCTCACTCTGGAAACACTATTGGAAAAGCTAAAAATCACGCCAGAGCCGAGAGATACAAAAATTCGTTTGGATAGGCCGGTGATGTACGGTGGTCCATTGGCCGAAGATCGCGGATTTGTATTGCATACTCCACAACCTGATTTTGGTTCCAGCGTAGCCATTTCCGCTGAGTGCATGATGACGACTTCACGCGATGTCTTAGAAACGCTTGGAACGAAAGATCAACCCAAGGATGTTCTGGTTACATTAGGATATTGCAGTTGGGATGCGGGCCAATTGGAGCAAGAGCTGTTAGATAATGCTTGGCTTACCGTTGAGGCTGACGCCAATCTGCTCTTTCATACACCAATCTCAGAACGCTGGGTTAACGCGGCTAAAAAGCTGGGCGTAGACATTCGCAATATGGCCACTTCAGCAGGACACGCTTGATGGGTAACAGAACAATTATCGCTTTTGATTTTGGAACGAAAAGTATTGGTGCAGCCATCGGGCAGGAAGTCACCGGTACCGCACGCCCATTGGCTTCGTTTAAAGCCAATGAAGGGTCGCCAGACTGGTCGAAAATAGAGAAAATGTTAAAAGAGTGGCAGCCGGATCTTGTTGTTGTCGGCCTACCGCTCAATATGGACGGCACTGAACAGCCTGTCACCGCTCAAGCACGTAAGTTTGCCAACCGGATTCATGGTCGTTTTGGGGTGCAAATCGCTCTGCACGATGAGCGCCTCAGTACCGTAGAAGCCCGCGCCCATCTTTTTGCCGGTGGAGGCTACCGCGCCTTAGACAAAGGCAGCGTAGATGCCGCTTCAGCGGTGATCATTTTGGAAAGCTGGTTTGAACAACAGGTTGCCTAAAACGGATGAATAAGAGTATCGGCAAGGCAGGATAATTAGTCTGTCTTGTCTGGGGTTATCTTCCTATTTTTATACAGTTTTCCCTCGTTTTCTAAGCGGGTAAGATGCTGCTCAAAGCTTTGCATACCTTGGCGCTGGCCGGTTTGCAGAATAGAGGCAATCTGGTGGGCTTTATCTTCGCGGATTAAATTGCTCACCGCTGACGTGTTCAGCAGCAGCTCAAAAGCGGCGACCCTGCCACCACCCTGTTTGGGCAAAAGCTGCTGTGCTAAAACGGCTCGCAGGCTTCCCGCAATTTGTGTGCGTACAAAGTTTTTTTCTTCGGCAGGAAAAACATCAATTAGCCGTTCTACCGCCTGTGCTGCACCTCGAGTGTGTAGCGTCGCCAATACCAGATGCCCCGTTTCAGCCGCTGTGAGAGCCAGACGGATGGATTCTGCGTCACGTAGCTCACCGAGCAAAATGACGTCGGGATCCTCTCGCAGTGCTGCACGTAGTGCGTGGTGAAAGTTAATCACGTGACTGCCGATTTCGCGCTGTTGGATAAGTGATTTGGACGGCGTGTGAATAAACTCCAGCGGATCTTCGAGCGTAATAATATGCCATGGCTGGTGATGATTAATTTCATTGAGCATGGCTGCTAGCGTGGTTGATTTCCCGCTGCCGGTTGCACCACAAACCAGTATCAACCCTGAGCCTTGTGTAAGCTGCTCCTGAAGAACCTCCGGCGTAGCGAGAGACGCTAACGTAGGGACTGTGCTGGGAATGAGTCGCAGCGCCAGCGAAGGACCGTGTAATTGTTGGAAAGCATTGACTCTGAGCCGAGTGCCCCCATTTAGATTTAAGGCGAAATCAACCTGATGCTGTTGTTGCCATACAACGTCAGCTTCAGAGGAGAGATTCATCGTAAGCCACGACTCGATTTCGCGAGAGGTTATTGCCTCAGTTTCTAGTGTTTGTAATGCGCCGTCGATACGCAAAACGGGCGGATATCCGGTGCAAAGATGCAGATCTGATGCGTTTTGCTTTACACTACGGGCCAATAAATCACAAAAATCCATTTAACCTCCTGAGCCAAAAATTATGAACAGCAATATCCAACAAAATTTAGAGGCCGTCAGGAGCCGTATCAGCGCTGCGGCTCAGGATTGCGGCAGGTCTCCAGAAGAAGTTACTTTGCTTGCAGTCAGTAAAACCAAGCCTGTGAGCGACATCGAAGAAACAATCGCGGCGGGACAGCGTGCTTTTGGTGAGAATTACGTGCAGGAAGGCGTTAGCAAGATCCAGTATTTTGCTCAGACTCCGTATGCAGACGAGCTGGAATGGCACTTTATCGGCCCACTTCAGTCGAATAAAAGCCGTTTGGTCGCGGAGCATTTTGATTGGATTCATACCGTCGATCGTGTGAAAATCGCTCAACGTCTGAGCGAACAGCGCCCTGCAGATAAAGCTGCGCTCAACGTGCTTATCCAAATTAATATCAGCGATGAGAGCAGCAAATCGGGCATTGAACTGGAGGCGTTAGATACACTTGCGGCTCAGGTTGCCGAAATGCCGAATCTGCGTCTGCGTGGCTTGATGGCGATCCCCGCACCGGAAGAAGATCCCGTGAAACAGAAAGCGGTGTTTGATCGGATGGAACAGGCATTTTTAGCGCTTAAGAAGCAGTACCCGCATATTGATACGCTGTCGATGGGGATGACTCACGATATGGCGGCGGCGATTACCGCCGGTAGCACGATGGTGCGCATCGGGACGGCAATTTTTGGCGCACGTGATTACGGCACAAATTCATAATAATTATCAGTTAATGTACTGATTTTTTTCTTTACCTTACCATTTAACGGATAAAGGGCTTTTCATGCTGACACTGACTTTCTTGGTCAAAACCGTCATTGACCTCTACGTCATGATTTTATTGTTGCGTATCTGGATGCAATGGGCACGCACCGACTTCTACAATCCGCTGTCACAGTTTATCGTGAAAGTTACGCAGCCGATTGTTGGGCCGCTACGCCGAGTGATTCCGTCCTTGGGGCCGATTGATTCGTCTTCGCTGCTGGTGGCGTTCTTGCTCATGACCATCAAGTATCCGCTGCTATTACTGATCCAAAGCGGGGAAATTTCGCTAAGCCCATATAACCTTCTATTTGGCCTGATCTCAGTAATTAAATCAGCAGGGTATCTGGTGTTCTGGGTCATTATCATTCGTTCGATCATGAGCTGGATCAGCCAAGGCCGTAGTCCAATGGACTATGTGCTGTTACAACTGACTGAGCCTTTGATGGCGCCTGTGCGCCGTATTATTCCTGCGATGGGCGGTTTAGATTTCTCTGCCATGGTGGTGATTTTAGTTCTGTACATGCTGAACTATCTGGGTATGGATCTGTTAGGGCAGCTCTGGTTCCTGCTGTGATCGCGATGAGTACAGATGCTGTAAAGTTTGAGAAAGATGCGCTGGTTTTGCGGCTGTATATTCAACCTAAAGCCAGCCGTGACCAAATTGTTGGGCTACATGGTGATGAGCTAAAAGTCGCTATCACCGCACCACCGGTAGATGGGCAGGCAAATGCGCATTTGCAAAAGTTTATCGCCAAACAGTTTCGGGTTGCGAAAAGTCAGGTGGTGATTGAAAAGGGGGAACTGGGGCGCCATAAGCAAGTGCGCATCAGTCAGCCTCAACAAATCCCAGAGGTAGTCTCAGCGCTACGCTCTCAGTAACCATCTCCTACCGGCAGGCTTTGGCCTGCCGGTGCTATATATAGGATTTATCATGCAAAAAATTGTATTAGCAACTGGAAACGCGGGCAAAGTACGCGAGCTCGCAAGCTTGCTGGCTGATTTCGGTTTAGACGTTGTGGCACAGACCGAGCTGGGCGTGGATTCTGCTGAAGAAACGGGGCTGACCTTTATTGAGAATGCGATTCTGAAAGCGCGTCACGCTGCACAAATCACCGGACTCCCTGCGATTGCTGATGACTCTGGACTCGCTGTTGATGTGCTGGGTGGGGCTCCGGGGATCTATTCTGCGCGTTATGCGGGGGAAGAGGCTAGCGACCGTCAAAATCTCGAGAAACTGCTGGATGCGCTGAAAGATGTGCCTGCAGATCAACGCCAAGCCAAGTTCCACTGTGTGCTGGTTTACTTACGCCATGCAGAAGATCCAACGCCGCTGGTGTGTCATGGGAGCTGGGCGGGTGAAATCAGCTTCGCGCCATCTGGCGACGGCGGTTTTGGTTACGATCCTATTTTCCATGTGCCTGAACTGGGCTGTTCTGCTGCGCAGCTGACTAAAGAGCAGAAAATTGCGATTTCGCATCGTGGGCAGGCATTGAAGCTGCTGCTGGAAGCCATGCGTAATGCTTAAGCTTCCCCCGCTCAGTCTCTATATTCACATCCCGTGGTGTGTGCAGAAATGCCCATACTGCGATTTCAATTCTCATGCTCAAAAAGGAGATATCCCGTCTACGGAATATGTCGACCATCTGTTGGCCGATTTAGACGCTGACGTGGCATTCACTTCTGGGCGTGAAATTGGCACCATCTTTATTGGTGGTGGGACTCCGAGTTTGTTGAGCGCAGAGGGTATGCAGCGCTTAATGGATGGCGTGCGTGCGCGTTTACCTTTGGCATCAAATGCCGAGGTGACCATGGAGGCGAATCCGGGAACGGTTGAGGCCGATCGCTTCAGCGCCTACCAGAGAGCCGGCATCAATCGTATATCCATCGGTGTACAAAGCTTTAGCGCGGAGAAGTTAACACGACTGGGGCGCATACACGGGCCAGAAGAGGCTAAGCGAGCGGCACATCTGGCGCAAGGATTAGGGCTACGCAGTTTTAATCTTGACCTGATGCATGGTTTACCCGATCAGTCGCTGGATGAAGCGCTGGATGATTTACGACAGGCTATTGAGCTTAATCCTCCACACCTATCATGGTATCAACTGACAATTGAGCCAAATACGCTGTTTGGTTCGCGTCCTCCAAAATTGCCAGATGACGACGCGCTGTGGGATATTTTTCAGCGAGGCGACGAACTGCTGCGTGCCGCAGGGTATCAGCAGTATGAAACGTCGGCCTATGCCAAACCAGGTTACCAGTGCCATCACAATCTGAATTATTGGCGCTTTGGCGACTATCTTGGTATCGGCTGTGGCGCTCATGGCAAGATTACGTTTGAGGATGGCCGTATTCTGCGTACCGCGAAAACGCGTCATCCGCGTGGATATATGCAGGGGCGCTATCTAGATAAGCAGCATGAAGTGGTCAATGACGATCGTCCGTTCGAATTCTTTATGAACCGCTTTAGACTGCTTGAACCCACGCCGCGTGCGGAGTTCCAGTTGTATACCGGACTTGATGAAGCGGTTATTCGTGCTCAGCTCGACGAAGCGCTGGCGCAGAATTACATCGTAGAAACCGATGAATATTGGCAAATCACCGAGCACGGCAAGCTGTTTTTAAACTCGCTGCTGGAGCTGTTTTTGTAGAGCAGATTGCCGCGGTATCGATGCTGTGAGTTCCCCCATCGAGCCCTTATCGGGATCGGATGGGGGATATCAGAATCAACGCTGACGTAAGCCTAAATCAATCGGTGTTTTGCTTGGCTCACCGCCGATTTCTCGCGTAAGTTTTGGCACCATATAGCCAGAAACCTTTGTCATCAACTCTCGCATAATCACGCGTGCCTCATCGTCAGACACCATGAAGTGTGCTGCGCCCTGAACTCTATCGAGCACATGCAGGTAATAAGGCATAATTCCCGCGTCAAACAGCGCGTTGCTAAGCGCTGCGAGCGTATCCGCATTATCATTCACACCGCGCAGTAGTACACCCTGATTAAGCAACGTAACACCCGCATGTTTTAGCCTTGTCATGGCATCGCACAATTCGCGATCGATTTCGTTGGCGTGATTAATGTGCGTGACGAGTAGGATCTGAAGATGTGACTGCGAGAAGCGTTTTGTGAGTGTTTCGGTGATGCGTGCAGGGATGACGACTGGCAAACGACTATGGATACGTAAGCGTTTGATGTGGGGAATCGTTTCGATTTCGTCGAGTAACCAAGATAGCTCGTGGTCTTTTGCCATCAAGGGATCGCCACCGGAAAAAATTATTTCATCCAGCTCTGGCTGTTGGCGAATATAATCTAGCGCCTGCCGCCAGTTAGCCTTATTGCCCTGATTATCTTGATATGGAAAGTGACGGCGGAAGCAATAACGGCAGTTAACCGCACAGCCGCCTTTGACCAATAGCAGGGCTCGGTTAATATACTTGTGCAGCAGTCCCGGCACGGCAATGGCATCATCTTGCTCCTCCAGTGGGTCGGTCGAATAGCCTGGCGTTGTAATAAATTCGCTGGCGGAAGTCATGACCTGAAGTAGGAGAGGATCGTTGGGGTCGCCCTTTTTCATGCGTCGCGCAAAGGCGTAAGGAACGCGCAGGGCGAAAAGACGCCGCGCATCGTGGCCTTTTTGCCATTCAGGGCTGTCGGAAAGTGCTAAATATTCAAGCAATTCTGCCGGTTCAGTAATAACATCGGCAAGTTGTTGCAGCCAATCTTCTCTAGACTGCGTATTTTGAGTTACAATATGTGCCATTTTTTTGGCTAAGCTACCAGTTATAAATAATTCAGAGGGCCTTTATGGCGACTTATTCTAGCAACGATTTCCGTCCCGGTCTTAAAATCATGTTCGAAGGCGAGCCTTATGCTGTAGAAAGCAGTGAGTTCGTTAAACCAGGTAAAGGCCAAGCCTTTGCTCGCGTGAAAATGCGTCGCCTGCTGACCGGCACCCGTGTTGAAAAAACCTTTAAATCTACTGACTCCGCAGAAGGCGCGGACGTTGTCGATCTGAACCTGACTTACCTGTACAACGACGGTGAGTTCTATCATTTCATGAACAACGAAACCTTCGAGCAGCTGGCTGCCGATGAGAAAGCGATTGGCGATAATGCTAAATGGCTTCTGGATCAGGCTGAGTGCATCGTTACTCTGTGGAATGGCCGTCCAATTCAGGTTACTCCTCCAAACTTCGTAGAGCTGGAAATCGTTGATACCGATCCAGGTCTGAAAGGCGATACCGCGGGTACCGGCGGTAAGCCTGCAACCCTGAGCACTGGCGCAGTGGTTAAAGTTCCATTGTTCGTACAGATCGGCGAAGTGATCAAAGTTGACACCCGCTCTGGCGAATACGTTTCTCGCGTTAAGTAATTGCGAAAACGGCTAATTTGCTTTAAAAAACCGCGTATGACGCGGTTTTTTTTTGCCTGAAAGGCTCGTTTGGGGAACGGTAATAAGCATGATGAAGAAAATAGTTATGTTGGCTTTGATGGTGGGGGCGTTCACAGCGCTCAGCGGCTGCAATACCGCGCGTGGTTTTGGTGAAGATGTACAACATCTTGGTGGCGCGATTTCTCGTGTAGCCAGCTAATCAATTAAGATAAATGATGAATTTTTCTCCCGTGCTGAATTTCTTGTCTATGCTTAAAAGGCATTATTTTTTAAATCGCAGATAAGGAAAATAGCAA
The DNA here is from genome assembly GCF_001816025.1 of Hafnia sp. HMSC23F03. Classification (NCBI taxonomy): domain Bacteria; kingdom Pseudomonadati; phylum Pseudomonadota; class Gammaproteobacteria; order Enterobacterales; family Hafniaceae; genus Hafnia; species Hafnia sp. HMSC23F03. The sequence continues at coordinate 305,463 of NZ_KV824214.1, read as the reverse complement.
TGATTAAGAAAAGCATCGCATTAGCATGTTCTCTGTTAGTTCTTGCCGCTCTGGCTGGCTGTAATACCACTCGTGGTGCCGGTGAAGACGTTGAAGCGGGTGGTCAGGCAATTCAGCGCGCTGCGCAATAGTTCTCTTTGCCATTCCGATAAGGGCGTTGTCGTGCTGTCTGCGCCCTGATCCTATCAGTCTTAACTTTTAGGCAAAAACATCGTATCCTAAGCCCGCTTTACCATTCCAAAAACTACGCAGGACGACCTGTGTACGTATCATAATTCGGGGACGACCCCATCGTTGTGGATAAATCGCATGTCTTGGATCATTCTGATGGTCGCTGGTCTCTTAGAAGTTGTCTGGGCCATTGGCCTAAAATATACCCATGGTTTTTCTCGTCTAACGCCCAGCATTATTACTATCGCTGCAATGATAGTGAGTATGCTGTTATTAGCGCATGCGATGAAAACGCTGCCAGCAGGTACAGCCTATGCTGTGTGGACCGGTATTGGCGCCGTGGGCGCGGCCATTATGGGCATTGTATTGCTGGGGGAATCAGCCAGTCTGCCACGCATCCTCAGCCTATGCCTGATCGTGATTGGTATTCTTGGTCTGAAGTTTAGCAGCCACTAATCAGCAACTGTGATGGTCATAGCTCGCCTCTAGCGAGGCGAGTTCATATCGATAGGTGATTGATTTACCCAAATCAGATCCTGTGTTTTGAATCCATATTTCTGTGCCGTTGCTAATAACCGTTGCTTCACCGCATCATCTAGCGTTGGCGTGCGTGAAAGGATCCACAGGTAGTTTTTATTGGGGCCACAAATCAACGCATAGCGATACTGTTTATCAAGTTCAATGACGTTATAGCCGCCGTAGAATGGGCCGAAGAAGGAAACCTTAAGCGAGGCAATGTTTGGCGTTTGAGTGAAATAAGCTTTACCCACGCTTTCTTTCCACTGTTTTTTCTCAACGTTGTATCCGCGATTAACCACTTTTACTCCGCCATCGCTACGCATGCTGTAGTGCGCTGTGACGTGGTCTAATCCTTTCTCGAAAGGATGGTTTAAGCGGGCAATTTCGTACCAATTGCCTAGATATTCTGGCAGTTGAAAATCGCTGATAACAGTGACGTCAGACGGGGGTTTTGTGCTACAGCCTACGGAAAGCAGGGCAGTGACAATGGCTGCAAAGCGTGACCAACGGGACATAAACGCTCCTTTTCAAATGGATACCGTTTAAGTGTAGACCCGATAGAGGCAATCTCACCAATAAAAAAGCCTCCTATAAGGAGGCTTTCATACTACGTCGTAGCGGCGACTTACAGCGTGAATACGCCGATCAACGCAACAACGCTCAGGATCGCTGCCAAGCCGTAGAATACCCATTTACCAGCAGGTACATGGATCTTCAGGTCATGCATCATGTGATGCAAACGGTGTAAGCCACACCACAGCGGCAGAATGATCATCAGCAGCCAGAAAATACGGCCGATGAATGTCTGACTGAAGCTCAGTGCGCGTTCGAAGGTCAGCGCGTCTGGGAACCAGCCCAGAGGCAGCATGATGCCCACAATCAGGATGACTACAGGCGCAACGATTGCACCCCACATACCGCCTGCACCAAATAGCCCCCAGAAAACCGGCTCGTCAGAACGTTTGTATACTTTATTATTCACAATGTTCTCCTTTACGGTTATAGCAGGGTAACGGCCAAAATGACCACGGTTGCGATGATGGTCACTACCCACAGGGCTTTGATCACCGGACCAGGGCCCATTTTCGTGTCACCAACCACGATATTGGCCGCTTTTGGAGCAAGTTCAAACCAGGTTTTGGTATGAAGTGCTGCCAGTAGCAGAGAGATGATGTTCAGGATCAGCACCAGTGGATTCTGCAAGAAGGCCACAAAGCTTTCCCAACCAGCAGCGCCGTCTTTCATGGAGAAAATCCCATAAATCAGTACGATGCTGAACCATACGTTGCCGAGAGCCGAGCTCTCACGCAGCATATAGAACTTGTAGAAACCCAGCTTCTGCCACCAGTTTGCCTGCATTCCGCGCACATAAGGTTTGCGTTTAGTTGACGTCGTCATTGATTCATCCTCCCTTATTGCGGTTTCAGCATCGCGATCATGAAGTCTTTCGCACTTTCAACTTTACCCTGCTGGATAGCAGCGGCTGGGTCGACGTGTTTCGGACAAACTTCTGAGCAGTAACCGACGAATGTACATGTCCAAACACCGTTATCGGAGTTCAGAACAGGCATACGCTCTTTCTGCCCGTGATCGCGGGTGTCCAGATTGTAACGGTGTGCCAGAGTGATAGCGGCTGGGCCGATGAACTCAGGATTCAGACCAAACTGTGGGCAGGCTGCATAGCACAGACCACAGTTAATGCAGCCGGAGAACTGATGGTATTTTTCCATCTGAGCCGGAGTCTGCAGGTTGGTGCCGTCTTCTGGTTTGCGGTTGTTGCCGATGATGTAAGGCTTAATCGCCTCTAAGCTTTCGATAAAGTGGGTCATATCGACCACTAAATCACGCTCGATCGGGAAGTTGCCCAACGCTTCAACGCGCATACCGGTTGGGTAGTCACGCAGGAAGGTTTTACAAGCCAGCTTAGGCACACGGTCAACCATCATGCCGCAAGAGCCACAGATTGCCATACGGCAAGACCAGCGGTAAGACAGGTCGGCAGCCAGATTATCTTTGATGTAGCCTAACGCATCCAGCAGGGAAGTCGTTTCGTCATACGGGACGTCATACGTCACGAAATGCGGTTCGGCATCCTGTTCTGGGTTATAGCGCATGACTTCCATTTTCAAGATTTTCATCTCAGCCATTCGCTTGCTCCTTATTCTTTGCATCCTGAGCGTCTGCTTCAGCACCGTAAACACGTTTTGCTGGTTGCAGCTTGGTAATTTTCACATCGCTGTATTCAATACGTGGGGCAAGGCCGTCAGCGCTTTTGAAGGTCAGGGTGTGTTTCAGGAAGTTAACGTCATCACGCTCGGTGCAACCTTCATCCAGACGCTGGTGTGCGCCACGAGATTCTTTACGGTTAATCGCCGAGTGAGCCATACATTCAGCAACGTTCAGGCCGTGACCCAGTTCGATGGTGTACAGCAGATCGGTGTTAAAGACGCTAGAGTTATCAGTGATTTTGACGCGTTTGAAACGTTCTTTCAGTTCGGCCAATTTATCAACGGTTTTCTGCATCAGCTCAGTGGTACGGTAGATACCACAGCCTTCTTCCATTGACATGCCCATCTCGTCACGGATTTTCGCCCAGCTTTCAGTACCTTCCTGATTAGCCAGCGCGTGTAGGCGTGCTTCAACGTCTTTAGCCTGTGCATCGAGCGCACTGCCGTTAGCCGGAGTGGCTTCCTGCGAACGCTGAACTGCGTGTTCGCCCGCAACGCGGCCAAATACCACCAGCTCTGCCAGAGAGTTAGAGCCCAAACGGTTTGCACCGTGCAGACCAACAGAAGAACATTCACCTACGGCGAACAGACCCTGAATACGCGTTTCGCAGTTTTGGTTGGTTTCGATACCACCCATGGTGTAGTGAGCGGTAGGGCGCACTGGGATTGGCTCTTTAACCGGGTCAACGCCAACGTAAGCTTTCGACAGCTCACAGATGAACGGCAGACGCTCCAACAGTTTTTTCTCACCCAGATGACGCAGATCCAGATAAACAACGTCGCCGCGCGGAGTAGAAATTGTGCGGCCTGCACGCCATTCGTGCCAGAAGGCTTGCGAAACTTTGTCGCGTGGACCCAGTTCCATGTATTTATTTTTTGGTTCGCCCAGTGGCGTCTCAGGACCCATTCCGTAGTCTTGCAGATAGCGGTAGCCATCTTTGTTGACCAGAATACCACCTTCACCACGGCAGCCTTCGGTCATCAGGATACCTGAGCCTGGCAAGCCAGTTGGGTGGTACTGAACAAATTCCATATCACGCAAAGGAACTCCGTGATCCAACGCCATGCCCATACCGTCGCCGGTAACGATGCCGCCGTTCGTGTTATAGCGATAGACACGGCCAGCGCCGCCAGTTGCCATAACGACCGCGTTGGCGCGGATCTGAACCAATGTACCTTCCATCATATTCATCGCGACTAGGCCGCGCGCTTTGCCTTCGTCGACCAGAATGTCAAGAACGAAGTGCTCATCAAAGCGTTGAATCTGTGGATATTTTAAAGAGGTTTGGAAAAGAGTGTGCAGCATATGGAAGCCGGTTTTATCCGCGGCGAACCAAGTACGCTCAATCTTCATGCCGCCGAAGCGACGCACGTTGACGGAGCCGTCGGGTTTACGGCTCCAAGGGCAACCCCATTGCTCAAGCTGAGCCATTTCGCGAGGGCAATTATGGACGAAATGATCGACCACATCCTGTTCGCAAAGCCAGTCACCACCGGCAACGGTATCGTTGAAGTGGTAATCAAAAGAGTCGTGAGCCTGAGTAACGGCTGCTGATCCACCTTCTGCGGCCACGGTGTGGCTACGCATTGGGTATACTTTAGAGATAAGCGCGATCTTCAGTTGAGGGTTGGCTTCCGCTGCTGCAATTGCTGCACGTAAACCAGCACCCCCTGCCCCGACGATGGCAAGGTCTGCGTTAAAGGTTTGCACTGCATTCCTCCGGGTGATCAATTGTCAATATCAATTAAAATGAATAACCATTCCAAATGTCGTAATACAGAGAGGTTTAGCAGAGTTTCTGACATTTGTTCTCTTTAATACGCACAGGGAATGGCTAAGATTTATAAATTCGAGTGATGAAAGTATACCTAATACGAAGTAGTGGAAACTTGATGTGATCGATTGTTTTGCTGTTTTTCCCTACTGACTGTAGTACAAAAACGTGATCTCAGCGCTATTTTTCCCTGAGTCAGTGGTTTTTATGTATTTTATGTTCTTTTTATCCAATAAAGAGCAGTTAATAGTTTGGCATTGAAGTTATTAGCTCACTAACCGAGCTCGATTTGTTTGCCTGCGGCGATACGAGTAGACTGCACATCCTGTTTTATAGCGGAGTAATTATCATGAGCGAAACGGCAAGCTGGCAGCCTAGTGCTCCAATCGCCAATTTGTTGAAGCGCGCGACAATAATGTCCACCATCCGTCGATTCTTTTCAGACCGCGGTGTTTTGGAAGTTGATACGCCAGCGATGAGCCAAGCAACGGTAACGGATATTCATCTTGTTCCATTCCAAACTCATTTTGTGGGGCCTGGGGCGGCACAGGGTATGACGCTGTACATGATGACGAGCCCGGAATATCACATGAAGCGCCTGCTGGCTGCCGGCAGTGGCCCTATTTATCAGTTGGGAAAAAGCTTCCGCAATGAAGAGTCTGGCCGTCACCATAATCCAGAGTTCAGCATGCTGGAGTGGTATCGCCCACACTACGATATGTACCGTTTGATGAATGAAGTGGACGATCTTCTACAACAGGTATTGGAATGCGATAGCGCAGAAACGCTTTCCTACCAGCAGGCATTTATTCGTCATCTGGATGTGGATCCGTTGTCCGCCGACAAAATCCAACTGCGTGAAGTGGCAGCGAAGCTCGATCTGAGTAATGTAGCCGATCAGGAAGAAGATCGTGATACGTTGCTGCAACTGCTATTCACCTTCGGCGTGGAACCGAATATTGGCCGTGATAAGCCAACGTTTGTTTATCATTTTCCAGCGTCTCAGGCCTCTTTAGCGCAAATCAGCACTGAAGATCATCGTGTCGCCGAGCGCTTTGAGGTGTACTACAAGGGCATTGAGCTGGCCAATGGTTTCCATGAGCTCACCGATGCTCGCGAACAGCGTATGCGTTTTGAGCAAGAAAACCGTAAGCGTGCCGCACTGGGCTTGCCACAGCATCCTCTGGATGAAAATCTGCTGGCTGCGTTGGAGCATGGTTTACCCGATTGTTCTGGTGTCGCGTTAGGCGTAGATCGTTTGATTATGCTGGCGCTGAAGGCCGAGCGATTGAGTGAGGTGATAGCGTTTCCGGTGGATAGGGCGTAGCCGTCCGACGAGAGGTTGCAGTTCACAGCGTGCAACCTCTAGACTTTCGCGCTTTTTACCGTGTCGATTGACCTGCTGGCAGCTCTAAAATGCACTTTTCAACACAAAAAAGTTTTCTCTACCTTTTTAATTGATTAAGTCTTACAAAGCAGAGTCGCAGGTAGGGAGATGGCATCTTGGATGGATGCCATCGGTTAGGAACATAACTAAAAAAAGTATCCATAATTTTTGACTTGAGCAGTCGGGTTGGCTTGCTTAACTGCCGCTAAAAACTCCGTAAAGCTTTTATTAAATAGGGTGTAATTAGGGAAAAAGTATATCGGTTTTACGCCACAGTCAGGCTTGGCTTCTACATACCAATTATAACGATTGCCTAATTTTGTTGTCCCTTGGTTCACTCTAACAATATCTGTTAGCGGGATTTTAATAAAAACCGTTGGCTGTTTGTTAGCCCCATCGCAGGCACCATAGAAATACTGCGAATCGAAGTAATAATTTGAAAGGTAGCTTGAGTTACCATCAACGGTTTTCATAAAGTGTGATGGTTCAGAAATAAGCTTAACGCTGCTGAGATCCAATCCTATGACGCTTCGTGGCTCAACGAGCTTTTTCTTTTCAAGTTGTTTTCGCACATGCGGCATGAGAAACATGAGTATCACTACCAGTAAAAGCATGAGAGCTATTGCCACTTTTACCCATTCAAAAAGCAGTTCTGCGGCGCTAATTAAAAAGTCGGTCACTTGGATATCCTTATTCAGTGGTGTGCTTAGAGCTTTTCATTCTCATGAGCGGTTTACAAACTTCCTGTTGTAAACGTTCTTCTCATACTGTTACGTGACTGTCGTAACGTATCGGTACTGACTTGGAACGGTGGGAATGGCAGTTTGAGATCGTGCTGCTGGAAGCCAGCCAAGATCAACTGATGGATCTCGTGGCGCAGTGGCATACGGTGCGCCATCTCAGCGGCGTAAATACGCAGCTCGAAAATTTGGATCCCTTGCTGTATATCTACAAGATAAGCTTCTGGCGCAGGCGTATCGAGTACCAACGAGCATTTTGATGCCGCCTCAAGTAAAACATCGGTCACTTCTTGGCTATTGGCGCTCGCTTCGGCGGGAACAGTGAGCACCACGCGGGTTACTGCATCGCTTAACGACCAGTTAATGAACTGCTCAGTGATAAACGCCTTGTTTGGCACGATGATCTCTTTACGGTCCCAATCTGAAATCGTTGTCGCACGCGTATTGATCTTGGTCACTGAGCCGGTGAGATCGCGGATGGTCACCGTATCGCCAATACGGATCGGCTTTTCAAACAGAATGATCAAGCCAGAGGCAAAGTTAGCAACGATTTCCTGCAAGCCGAAGCCCAAGCCTAGGGTCAGCGCGGCGACGAGCCATTGTAATTTGGCCCACTCAATTCCCAGCATAGAGAAACCAATCAGACCACCAAACAGCAACAACAGATATTTGGTGATAGTGGTAATGGCGTATCCGGTACCTGGAGTTAAATCGAGGTGTTGCAGTAGGCCGAGTTCCAACAGCGCAGGCAGATTTTTAACCAACTGTACGGTAACAATCATTACCAGTATGGCAATAAGCACAGCGCCTAAGGTGATCGGCTGGATGCTTTCCACCCCTTTTGCCGAAGACGTCACATCCCATAAACTAATGTTTTCTAGAAATGCAAAAGCAGAATGCAACTCAGACCACAGCCAGATGAGTGACACTAACGCCACCATGGTCAGAATTGAACGGACTAAGCGCAGAGATTGTGCGCTGATGGCATCAAGATCGACGACGGGCTCTTCAATATCCTGACTGCCTTCCACGCTGTGCGGCGTGGACTCCTCTTCGCCTTTAGTTCGTTTTTCAAGACGCTCTGCACGGCGCTGTTTGGCGCGTTCGAAAGCGATGCGGCGACGCTGAATCAGCATCCAACGGCGAATGATGTAGTACACCACGAGCAAAATAAACCATATCGCAACCGAGCTCTCTAAGCGGGCTAATAAAATCTGTGCGGTGTTGAAATAGCCAAACAGTGAGGCAAAAGCGGCGACTAACGGAGCACAGAGTAAAATCCACCACAGCGCGTGGTTGATCAGATTCTCGCCGTCACCCTGCTTATTCAAATAGAGCGGAATACCTGCTCGTTTCAGGCTGGTGGTTAGCAGGCTGAGAGCCACGCAGAGCATGATAAAACAGGCTCGCCCTAGCGATCCGGCAAAGGCTCGATCGTCCATATTGTCGAAAGTGACCAAGGCCATCAGTAGCGGCACGATCAACCAGATAGACATTCGGTAGTAACGCATTGCGCGCTTAACCTGCTGTTCTTCCCAACGGAAGTGGGCAATGAACAATCCGTTTGGATGGGCGAATGCAGCGCTGATCATAAATGCCCACAGCACGGGTAGTGCGGCGGTTACGCCATCACCGATTGCCACAGCCATCGGATAAGGCCATGCATTTTGCAGCCCATAACCTAAGGCGGCCCAGAGAACAGGGAGCGGCAGTGCGACCAGTATCGACCAGAAAACGGTGCGCAGAGTGAGCGAAATGTGGTCTTGGGTGACTTTGCCAACCTTGCTGCTTGCACGTTCCATGAATGCCTGATAGTGGCGGCGAGAATAGAAGCTAAAGCCCACCAGCAATAGGGCACCAAACAGCGGTAACAGGGTTTCCTTAGAGGTCAGCATCATCAAAAACGCTTTGCTGAGCTGCGATAGGGTATCAAGCGACAATAGCCGATTCAGGCTCTGGATCACGTCTAACGGCGCGGCAACGCTAAGAGGATCGACGTCAGCCGCCCAGAAGAGATAGCGGTGGGTTGCATCCTTGATCTCTGTGAGCGCATCGATGAGCTGCGTATTGGCAACTTTAAGCTTGGTCAGCTCTAAGATTTGTGAATCGCAGCCAGAGAGAAGCGAGTTGAGCAATTCGCGCTGGGTGGTGAGCTGTGGCTGCAGCAGGCGTTGCTGCGCAGCGGTTAAAGGCTTACCGTCGTTTTGCTTATAGTCGGCAACGGGTTCGATTTTGTTGAGTAGGTTTTCAAAGTGCAGCCGCTGTACACGCAGTTTTGCCATGTCACCGTCAAGTTGCTGAGGTTTAGGCATATCTGGTAAACGAGCGACCTGCGCACGTAGCGTTTCTCCCAATGCGGTTGAAACACCTAGCCACTGAGCCTGTTCACGGATGGTGCTGAGCGCCTGACGAACCTGAATAGTTTGTGTTGCAGCGATACGTTGCTGGCTGGCAATGTCATCCATGCGAGCCGCTTGTTGATTCAAGGTGCGCGATAGTTCTTGGTTTATTTTTAGTTGTTCAGCGATAGATCGCGGGAGATCGCCGCTTTGTTCTACCAGCTGCTGAGTGCGTTCCAGCGCCTGTTCTGCTTCGCGTTGACGCTGGGAGTTGAGAGTGTTGCGTAAATCTTGTAGCTGGAGATCGAGCCGCTCGTGGCGCTTGCGTAATACATCGGCCTGCAGGCGTGCGAGCTCTTGGCGATTGTTCGCTGAAAGCTGCTCAAGTTCTAATTCATCTACCAGCGCCTTACGTGCGGCAACTTCGGCCTGTAGTTGATTAGATTGTGCCTGCGATAGCGGGGTGCTGGTGGTGGTCAGATTTTGTAACCGACGTTCTGCTTCGGTTAAGTCTTTACGTGCAGTGGCCTGCTTTTGTGGAACCTGACCGAGTGAGTCACTGATTTCACGTGATCGATCCAACTCTTGCTGTAATTGGCGAGAAACTTCCAGCAGTTGGCTGCTAATTTGCAGAATTTGCTGTTCCGCTTCATTGGCCGGTATTGCGGATGCTGGCAGCGGCGGCGTGCTTTCATCGCTAAGCTGTTGGCGCAGTTCACGCGTGAGCTTAGGGAAGTCGCTGATGGACTTTTGGTATTGTTGGGTGCGCTGCGCTGATTCTTTACTTTCGTTGAGCCAATTGAGAGCACTTTGCAGTGTCTCAACAATTTCAGCCTGATTGGGGGCGTTTTTGTTGCTCTCGGCCTGTTTTAATTCTTGGGCGAGCTGTTTTTCATTCAGCGCAGCGTTCGCACCGAGCGGAAGGGATAACATCAGTAACCCGGTTATCAACAATTTGGTAATCAGGCGCATAGCTCTTCCTTTCGTTTGGCGAACGTTTCTCTGATTAACCCTTTTGAAAAGAGGGTTAAAGACGGGAAAGATGGCAAGCCCTGATAATTCAGTGGCTTGCCACTAAAGCGTTTTACTCGGCGGCAGGCGTTTCCGGCTGCACTTTCGGTTCTACTTCGGACTCTTCCTGCATGACCACTGATTCAGTTGGCACCGCAGTTACGCTATGTGCAAACTCAGCTCCCATCAGGGTATGAGAACCGCTGGTAAGTGTTGGCGTGAACTGGACACGGTTAGCCGCAAACAGGTTGATCACCGTGGATCCCAGCTTGAAACGACCCATTTCTTCGCCTTTTTTCAGGGCTACAGCACCTTCGCCAGCGGTTGGGTAAGTCCAACGCTGAATGATACCTTCGCGGGTCACGTTAACGGTTCCAGACCATACGGTTTCGATACTGCCGACGATCGTTGCACCGACTAAAATTTGTGCCATAGGGCCAAAACCGGTATCGAAAATACAAATCAGGCGCTCGTTACGGGCAAACAGATTAGGAACGTTAGCCGCCGTAAGTGGATTAACGGAAAACAGATCGCCAGGCACGTAAATCATTTCACGCAGCACACCATCGCATGGCATATGAACGCGGTGATAATCACGTGGCGACAGATAGGTGGTCGCAAACTGGCCATCTTTGAACTCTTCGGCTAGCAGGTAGTTACCTGCTAAAAGTGCCTCAAGGGAGTAGTCATGGCCTTTTGCCTGTAAAATTTTACCTTGTTCGATTTTGCCTAACTGACTAATTGCGCCATCGGCAGGCAATACTAAGCCGTCGGCGTGATCGGCAACTGGGCGCACACCATTACGCAGCGGGCGAACAAAGAATTCGTTAAATGTTTTATAGTGCTCAGGGTTTGGATAGAGCGCTTCTTTCATATTTACTTTGTAATAGCTTACAAAGGCTTTGATGACCGCCTGAGTTAGCCAGCCGGCCTGTTTGTTCGCGCCCCAACCAGCGAGACGAGTTAAGCCCTGCTTAGGCAGTAAATATTGAAGTTTAATTTTAATGCTATCGAGCACGTTAGCCTCTTCCAATAGGTCAGTGTTCGGGCGGCTCATGAAAAAAGTATGCGCCGTCGAAATACATTCTCAAAAATTGGTTTGCTTTTTAACATTTCGCATATGGTTTTTCCACCTTATAAGAAACGATGGATAACCTACTACTAAAGCAAAACCGTGACGTTTTTGCGGTGACTCAAGTCACATAGAAACCGCGCCAGATGGGCGCGGTTGGCTATCGATAAATTAAAAATTCATCAATACGCGCTAGTCTTCGTTAAAGAAATTTTTACGCGTTTTTACCTGAGACATACTTTCCAGAATGCGGTGATAATTATCAAAGCGTTCTTCAGCAATCTCTCCCTTCTCGGCCGCTTCACGTAGTGCACAGCCCGGATCGTTGTCGTGTTTGCAATCGCGGAATTTACAGCCGCCCAGATATTTGCGGAACTCGATGAAACCCAACGTAACCTGTTCTGGATCGAGATGCCATAGTCCAAATTCTCGAATTCCAGGAGAGTCAATAATATCGCCGCCCTGTGGGAAGTGATACAGGCGTGCAGCCGTTGTTGTGTGCTGGCCTAAACCCGAGTTATCTGACACCGCGCCAACGAGAATCGGATTAAGCTCAGGCAAAAGGGCGTTTAGCAAGCTGGATTTACCCACGCCGGATTGGCCCGCAAAAATACTGATTCGGTCGGTAAGCGCATCCTGTAATTCGACAATGCCTTCCTGAGTTTGGCTTGAAACCATCAGCACGCGATAGCCAATATGGCGATAGATATCCATCGCCTCTTCGACAAACTCTCGGCCTTCTTCATCAAGCAGGTCGATTTTATTGAGCACGATTAGGGGCTCAATTTCTAGGGTTTCGCAGGCCACCAGATAGCGGTCAATGATGTTCAGAGACAGCTCGGGCAAAATAGCCGAAACAATCACGATTTGGTCAATGTTAGCCGCGATAGGCTTTAAGCCGTCATAAAAATCGGGGCGAGTTAGCATCGACGTGCGTTCATGTACCGCCTCAACAATGCCTTTTACGCCAGGCTGAGCACCAGAACGCCAGACAACGCGGTCGCCAGTGACCAGTGAACGGATAGTTCGACGGATGTTGCAGCGATGCTGAGTGCCATCGGTGGCTTCAACGTCGGCATGTTTGCCGAATCGGCTGACAACGATCCCTTCTTGTGGCTCGCCAAACAGGGAGTCATCCAGTTCTGGTTTATTATCAGTTTTGGTCAGGCGACGCTGATGGTTTGCCTGAACCCGTCGTTGTTGGCCTTTCGATAGTTTGTTTTTACTCACTGCGCCTCACTCATTTGTTTGAACGAACTCGACGTTAGTCTGAAGCTACGCCGCTTTGGGTAAGCATTCAAACCTATACCCGTCATACTTCAAGTTGCATGTACGTTGCCGCCTTCCTGCCACTCGAATCATTTAGGGTGTACATCAAAAACGAATCTGCAATTGACGACCATCGCTCGTTGTCGTCAAAAAGACTATGATACACGCTATTGATGAATAAGAAGAGCCGAGGCCGAAATGAGTGGAAGTGAAACGAATTTAATCTGGATCGATTTGGAAATGACGGGGCTAAACCCTGAAGTCGATCGCATCATTGAAATCGCAACGCTAGTGACCGATGCCAATTTGAATATTCTGGCCGAGGGGCCGGTCATTGCGGTCCATCAATCGGATGAACAGCTTGCGTTGATGGATGAATGGAACGTTCGTACTCACACTGGCAGCGGTCTGGTGGAGCGCGTCAAAGCCAGTGCTTTTGATGAAGCGACTGCGACGCAAAAAACTATTGAGTTCTTGCAGCAGTGGGTTCCTGCTGGCGTCTCTCCCATTTGTGGTAACAGTGTTGGGCAAGATCGTCGTTTCTTGTTCCGCTACATGCCTGAGTTAGAACAGTACTTCCACTATCGTTATCTCGACGTCAGCACCTTGAAAGAGCTGGCGCGCCGCTGGAAACCTGAAATCCTCGCTGGCTTTAAAAAGCAGGGAACTCATCAGGCGCTGGATGACATTCGCGAATCTGTCGCTGAACTTGCTTATTACCGTGAGCATTTTATTCAGCTTTAAACCATGAAATATCGGGGGTGGTAGCGAAGTCTAATGGCTTGCTTTCACCTCGGTATTTTCACCGGCATTTAAGGAATTGTTGTTTTTTATCCGGATGTTGGCGATAATTCGCCCTCATTGCCGCTTTTATCGGCAAACGAACGAAAATTAAAAATTTTTCTGGTTAGGGGCTTGCAGGGGAAAGAATTTCTCGTATAATGCGCTCCCCGTACCGATACGGATTTACGAGTTCTTCGAATATCGTTTTATCCAGCGTGAAAACGAAAAGTTTGGTACGAAAAGCACGACAATGCGGGAATAGCTCAGTTGGTAGAGCACGACCTTGCCAAGGTCGGGGTCGCGAGTTCGAGTCTCGTTTCCCGCTCCAAATTTAGAAGGTCGCTTTTGCGGCTGAATGAAAAAAGCAGTACCGATACCAAGTTGCGGGAATAGCTCAGTTGGTAGAGCACGACCTTGCCAAGGTCGGGGTCGCGAGTTCGAGTCTCGTTTCCCGCTCCAATTTTCTTCTAAAAAAATCTCAATTCAGAAATGCCTTTCTTGGGCGATTTTCTTATTTGTCACAGCCTGAACAAATTTCATGAACAGAGTTATCCACAGGTCAACCTGTGAATCTTTGTCGTACCTTCCTAGAACCAGCACAAGACCATTAACTCAACTAATTGATTTTAAATAATTAATTTAAAGTTAAAAATGCAGTATGGATCACTTGCACTTTGTCTTGCCGTTGAATATCCAAATAATTTTATTTTTATACACAGGGAAGGGTGACAAAATTTAACGCTGAGAATTTCACGTTTATCAGTGGGTCATGCGTCTCTTGGTAGACCTTTTTCGACCGCCCTTATCAGACGCTTCTGTTGGCTAGTCTGGATTTCAATGGCGTTTTCCCCACGTTTTTCCAACTGCTGTTTCCCCGCCCATACGATATGTTCATCTAAAACGTCAGACATCCCTAAACGAGATTCAAGTAGTGGGATGATTTGCGATTCGTAGGGGGCATTGCCTAATGCCACACTGATGTTACGTAACCAGCGTAAATGTCCAATACGACGAATGGCCGAACCCTCGGTAATTTTCAGAAAGGTAGGTTCGTCCCACTGGAATAGCTCAATGAGCTCTGGGGTATGTAATTTTTGTCGTGGGCTGAAATCGTCTTCATTGGTTAGTTGAGAGAAACGGTTCCACGGGCAGATCATCTGGCAGTCATCGCACCCATAGATCCTGTTGCCCATGAGCGGGCGGAATTCTTCCGGTATGGCGCTTTCCAATTCAATGGTGAGATAAGATATACAGCGGCGCGCATCTACCACGTAAGGTTCGACGATAGCTCCTGTCGGGCATGTCGTCATGCAGGCAACACAACGGCCACACTGCTCTTCCAGAGGCTTATCGACTGGCAGAGGAAGATCGATCAACAACTCACCCAAAAAGAACCATGAACCCGCTTCCTGATTTAAAATTAGTGAGTGCTTGCCAACCCAGCCGATTCCAGCCTTTGCGGCCAATGGGCGTTCTAATATCGGTGCTGAGTCGACGAATGGGCGAAAGTTTATGTCTATGCCTTCACAATATTCTTGGATCATCTCCCCCAGTCGCTTAAGGCGATTACGCAGCAATTTGTGGTAATCACGCCCCAGTGCATAACGGCTAATGTAGCCTAACTGCGGGTTTTTTAAGGTTTTAGCAAAGAAAGCATGGGCGGGTAAGTAGTTCATGCGCACGCTTATCACGCGCAGTGTGCCGGGTTGTAGCTCATGAGGGCGCGCGCGCATCATGCCATGACGCTCCATCCAAGCCATTTCTCCGTGGTACTGTTTATCGAGCCATGCTTGGAGGCGTGGTTCCTCCACAGACAAGTCTGTGTCGCAAATCCCAACCTGTTGGAATCCTAGCGATTGCCCCCATTGCTTGATATGTTGGGCTAACTGATTGAGATCGAGGGGGTGTGTCATGACGGGCCATTATCGGAAACAGTTCAGTTCCAGTTTATCATACTCTGCTTATCCTGCGGATAGCGTCCGTAGCCTTGAGCAGTGCGCGGTCTCTGAGCTGGGGCTTTCTTTGTATCAGCTAATGGAACGTGCAGGGTACGCCGCTTTTCAGCGAGCGCGGCAATATTTCCCGACAACGCGGCGCTGGCTGGTGTTATGTGGTCACGGTAATAACGGCGGCGACGGCTATGTCGTTGCGCGCTTAGCTCGGCAGTCTGGCATTCAGGTGACGCTTATTGCGGTTGAACATCCGAAAGCGTTGCCGTATGAAGCACAGCAGGCTCAGGATGCATGGTTGGGCGCTGGCGGGCAGATCTTCGGTTCTGCGTCTGATTTTCCTGAGAATGCTGACCTCATTATCGATGGCTTATTAGGCATTGGCTTAAATGCGGCACCGCGGGAGCCTTATGCCTCTCTAATTTTGGCAGCCAATGCGCACCCAGCGGCAATTCTGGCGCTGGATATTCCCTCTGGCTTAAACGCGGATACAGGACGGGCTGCCGGTGCGGTCATCCATGCGGAGCACACGCAGACCTTTATTGTCTGTAAGCCGGGGCTGCTCACGGGGCAAGCGCGTGATTATGTTGGTAAACTGCACTGCGATGAGTTGGGATTGTCAGATTGGCTCGAAAAACAGAATGCGCCGATTGCGCGGCTGGATGCTAGCTTGCTGAATACGTGGCTACATCCACGGCGTCCTTGTTCGCACAAAGGCGATAATGGTCGACTCGTTTTGATCGGCGGCGATCGCGGTATGGCGGGGGCCATACGTATGGCTGGAGAAGCCGCGTTGCGTAGCGGTGCTGGATTGGTGCGAGTACTCACTCACATCGAGCATGTTTCACCTTTATTAACTGCGTGCCCTGAAATGATGGTGCAGGAGCTTACTGACGAGTCTGTTAAAGCCGCATTGGATTGGGCTGATGTGATCGTCATTGGTCCCGGTTTGGGGCAATCGAAGTGGGCACTTGATGCAGTCAACGCGCTGCTGCACTTTGATAAACCGATGCTGTGGGATGCAGATGCGCTTAATCTTTTAGCGAAATCTCCGAATGTAAACCCTCTGCGGGTGCTAACTCCGCATCCCGGAGAAGCTGCTCGCCTGCTGAATTGCAGCGTGGCCGATATTGAACTAGACAGAGTGAAGGCAGCCACCCGTATTCAGCAAAAATTGGGTGGTGTTGTTGTTCTAAAAGGCGCAGGAACGCTGATAGTCAGCGAGAATAAGGTGTCCGTTGCCGATGTTGGCAACCCAGGAATGGGAACCGGTGGGATGGGCGACGTTTTGTCTGGTATTATCGGAGGTTTGCTGGCACAAAAGCTTCCGCTGTATGATGCAGCCTGCGCAGGTTGTGTGGTGCACGGTGCTGCCGCCGATGAAATTGCGAAAGCATTTGGCGAGCGAGGTCTACTGGCGACGGATTTGTTTGTGGCTATCAGACGATATGTGAATCCTGACTGAGCTTGAAAGGCCAAATTCCTGCCAGCATCGAATTGTTATTGACGTACACTGATCCTAAAGAAAAACCTTAATAAAGAACCAGTAAGAAATAACTATTATGAAAAACATCGTACTTTCTCTGCCGGATGAAACGGCAACCATCGCATTGGGTACTTCACTGGCTGCGGCTTGTGATAGTGCGACCGTTATTTACTTATATGGTGATTTAGGTGCAGGAAAAACCACCTTTAGCCGAGGTTTTTTGCAGGCGTTAGGCCACAAGGGCAATGTTAAGAGCCCAACGTACACGTTGGTCGAGCCTTATGCGCTCACGCCAATGAACGTTTACCACTTTGATCTTTATCGCTTAGCCGATCCAGAAGAACTCGAATTTATGGGGATCCGCGACTATTTTGATGAGAACGCGATTTGTTTAGTGGAATGGCCACAGCAGGGCGAAGGTTTTTTACCGAACCCCGATCTTAGCCTGCATATTTCCTATCAGGGCGAAGGCCGTGAAGCCGCGATTGACGCACACACGCCGCATGGTGAGTTGATTTTGACACGATTGAACGGGCAACAAGGGTAGTCGATGATGCGCATGTGGAAGCGAATCTGTACGGTAACGTGGTTAGGAATGGTGGGACTGCTGCTTTCTGGTGTGGTTCATTCGGCGCAGCTCACAAATATTCAGGTTTCGAATGGAAAAAATGAAGCGCGCGTAACGCTGAGTTTCAACGGACAACCAACCTACACTTATTCTTCTCAGCCTAGCTCAAATAGGGTGTTGGTTAATATCACTGAAACCAAGAAAATCACCAGCGGGTTGCCCATGACTTTCAGCGGTGAGAATATGCTGAGCCGCATTCGTGCTGGTAATGTTCCCGGCGATAACACCGTTCAGTTAATTTTTGATGTGACACGCAAAACGAAAGTGAGCGCGTCTAATCAGGGGCAAATCGTTGTCTTTACGCTGCAATATGATGCACCGGTGGCTGCACCAAAACCGGTCTTTACTCAGCCGCGTAGCTCCACTTCTCATAGCGCTGTGCGTAGTGCTCCTGCGACAACGTCCAGTGCCAAAGGCGCTAACCCGTTTAATCCTACCAAGCCGACGGTCGTTACCACGACAGAAACACCTGCTGTGCCGGTTTCACGCCGTAGTACGCGCTATGATGGCTCCAAAATTGTGGTGGCCATCGATGCTGGCCATGGTGGACAAGATCCGGGAGCCATTGGCGGTAACGGGCTGCGTGAGAAGAATGTCACGTTGGCGATTGCCAAGCGCTTGCAAAACTTAATGGATGCCGACCCGATATTCCAACCGGTGCTGACCCGTACCGGAGACTATTTTATCTCGGTGATGGGACGTTCTGACGTAGCGCGTAAGCAGCAGGCTAACCTGCTAATTTCTATCCATGCGGATGCGGCGCCAAACCGAAGTGCGACCGGATCGTCGGTGTGGGTGTTGTCGAATCGTCGTGCAAATAGCGAAATGGCGGGCTGGCTAGAGCAGCATGAAAAACAGTCTGAATTGCTTGGCGGTGCAGGGGATGTGTTAGCCAATAGCGGCGATGATAAATATTTGAGTCAGGCGGTTCTTGATTTGCAGTTTGGTCACTCACAGCGAGTGGGTTATGACGTAGCGGTACAGGTTATTCGCCAAATGCAGTCAATTGGTAACCTGCATAAGCGCCGCCCTGAGCATGCCAGCTTGGGAGTTTTGCGTTCGCCAGATATACCTTCGCTTCTGGTAGAAACTGGGTTTATCAGTAATGCGGGTGAGGAACGCTTGTTAGGCAGTGCCGCCTATCAGGAGAAAATCGCGCAGGCTATCTATAAGGGGGTGCGAAACTATTTCGTCACGCATCCGTTGCAAAACGGCCCAAAGGTCGAAAACCGGCCGCAGAGATTAGTGTCGGCCGGTAGCTCCAACCCAGTAACAGAACCTCAGCGTGTTGTCAGTAATAACCGTACGTCGAATAGCAGCGCCAGCGCTGGAGCAACGCAAATTCACGTGGTGAAACGCGGTGAGACGTTGCTAGGTATTGCAAACCGCTATGGCACCACAATGACCAAGCTGATGCAGCAAAATAGCCTGAAGAAAGAGGGCGTTTGGGTGGGTCAGAAGTTAAAAGTGCCAGCAGGGAGCAACGTTGCAGCTACGGCGACGTCAACGGCAAAAAGCAAGACCGCGAGCAGCAAGCCAAAACGTGTTACCCATACGGTCAAACGCGGTGATACTTTAACCAAGATTGCCGCGAGTTACGGGGTCAGCATGAGTAAAATACAGCAGGCGAACAAAATGAAATCCGGCGAAGTTCAGATTGGGCAAACGTTGGTGATCCCGCAGGCTTAAACTCGACTTGATCCGTACTTTGTTATTTTAGGTTCTGTAAACCAAGGAAATCATATGCCGATTCAGGTTTTACCTCCGCAGCTTGCCAACCAGATCGCCGCTGGTGAAGTGGTGGAACGCCCTGCTTCGGTGGTTAAAGAGCTGGTTGAAAATAGCTTAGATGCCGGAGCTACACGTATCGATATTGAGATAGAACGCGGAGGCGCTAAGCTAATCCGCATTCGCGATAACGGCTGCGGTATTAACAAAGACGAACTGGCATTGGCATTAGCGCGCCATGCGACGAGCAAAATCACCTCGTTAGATGACCTTGAGGCGATCATGAGTCTGGGATTTCGCGGAGAAGCGCTGGCAAGCGTCAGTTCGGTGTCGCGTTTAACCATGACTTCCCGTACCGCTGAGCAGAATGAGGCTTGGCAGGCCTATGCCGAAGGACGTGACATGGCGGTTACGGTCAAACCAGCGGCTCATCCGGTCGGTACTACGGTTGAAGTGTTGGATCTTTTCTACAACACCCCCGCGCGCCGCAAATTTATGCGCACCGAGAAAACTGAGTTTGGGCATATTGATGAAGTCGTGCGCCGCATCGCTTTAGCCCGATTTGATGTGACTATCCAGCTTCATCACAACGGGAAAATGATGCGCCAGTACCGCGCGGTGAAAGAAGATGGGCAAAAAGATCGCCGTCTCGGCTCAATTTGCGGTACGGCCTTTATTCAGCATGCGTTAGAGATTAAATGGGAGCATGGTGATCTAGCGATCCACGGCTGGGTCGCCGATCCTGTTGGTTCCCGTCAACTGACCGAAATGCAGTATAGCTATGTAAATGGCCGCATGATGCGCGACAAGCTCATTACGCACGCTATCCGGCAGGCATATCAGGATCAGTTGAAAGACGATCAACAGCCTGCTTACGTATTGTATTTGACCGTTGATCCGCATCAGGTTGATGTGAATGTCCATCCGGCCAAGCACGAAGTTCGTTTTCATCAGGCGCGCTTAGTGCATGATTTTATTTATCAGGCTGTTATTTCTGTGCTGCAACAGTCTGAACAACCCGCTTTACCGGAAGTGGCGGCGGATGAGGCTGTCCGTTGGGAGCCAGAAAACCGAGTGGCTGCTGGCGTGAATCAGTTCAGTAAAACATCGTTACGCGAGGCTTCTCCAGCATACGGTCACTCTTCAGCCCAAGGGCAGGCGTCTGATAAGAAAAAGCTGGGTGGTGACAGCCGCCATTTTTCCAGCGGCGATGGCTATCAGAAGCGCGAAGGGCAGCTCTATCAGCGTTTGATGCAGGTACCCGAAAAGCGGATGCCTCAATCACAGGAGATACAGAGTAGCAGCGAGCTTCTCCCAGCCGTGAACCCGCGCAAGCCTGAACTGTTCCCACAGCCAGCGCCCGCGTTGTTTGAACACGGTGAGAGTAGTTTTGGCCGCGTTCTTACTATCTGTGAGCAGCATTTTGCCTTGCTTGAGCGTCAACACGGCATAGCACTATTGAACTTGGATGCGGCAGAAATAGAATTGCGTCGGGTACAGCTATTGCCTGGTATCGAAGGTTTGCGACCACAGCCGCTGCTGATCCCCGTCAAGCTCACGCTGAGCGCCGATGAAATTAAAGGCGTGCAAAGCTGCAGCGAGGTGCTTAAACACTTAGGTATTGATTTGGTGCTTGAGCGTCAGCGAGTGACATTACGCGCCGTACCTTTACCGCTACGCCATCAAAATTTACCCCAGCTGATTCCCGCATTTCTGAACTTTTTGGCCGAGCAGCCTAACGCCGAATCAGAGACGATCAGCAAGTGGCTCGCCAGCCATCTGATCACTGAACGTGAGCAATGGACTGTTTCTCAAGCGATTCAACTATTGGCTGAGCTTGAACGACTCTGTCCTGAGTTGGTAAAGTCGCCGCCTTCCGCACTACTGCACCCTGTAGATTTAAAGCCGGCGATGGTTTCGTTGCAGGCCGATTGATTAAGAGCTGAATAAAATATTTTATGACTAACAACGCCAATCATATTTATCCTCCTGCCATTTTTATTATGGGGCCTACGGCGTCAGGAAAAACAGCGTTAGCAATGGCGCTGCGTCAACGATTTCCTGTGGAACTTATTAGCGTTGACTCTGCTCTAATCTACCGTGGAATGGATATTGGTACTGC
This sequence comes from Hafnia sp. HMSC23F03, assembly GCF_001816025.1. Classification (NCBI taxonomy): domain Bacteria; kingdom Pseudomonadati; phylum Pseudomonadota; class Gammaproteobacteria; order Enterobacterales; family Hafniaceae; genus Hafnia; species Hafnia sp. HMSC23F03. The sequence continues at coordinate 284,256 of NZ_KV824214.1, read as the reverse complement.
CAAACCGTCTGCTGAAGAGTTGGCTGAGGCTCCGCATCGATTGATTGATATTCGCGATCCTGCGGAAAGTTATTCTGCCGCTGATTTTCGTGCTGATGCGCTGCGTGAAATGGCATCCATCACCGCTGAGGGAAAAATTCCCCTGCTGGTTGGTGGAACCATGCTTTACTTTAAAGCATTGCTTGAAGGACTTTCGCCTTTGCCTGCGGCGAATCCACAGATTCGTGAGCAGATAGAAAATCAGGCGCAAGAGCTGGGCTGGGATGCGTTGCATCGTCAATTGCAGCAGGTTGATCCGGTCGCTGCGGCTAGGATTCATCCAAATGATCCGCAGAGACTGAGTCGCGCACTGGAAGTTTTTCTCATTTCGGGTAAAACTTTAACTGAACTGACTAAAATTTCAGGTGAAACGCTACCCTACAATGTGCATCAGTTTGCGATTGCACCTGCAACTCGCGAACAGTTACACCAGCGGATTGCCCTGCGTTTTGAGCAGATGATGGCTTCGGGTTTTGAAGCTGAAGCCAGAAAGCTGTTTGAGCGTGGTGATTTGCATACAGACTTACCTTCTGTACGCTGCGTCGGTTACCGCCAGATGTGGTCATATTTTGAAGGCGAAATCGATTACGATGAAATGGTCTACCGTGGAATTTGTGCGACGCGTCAGTTGGCTAAACGTCAGATGACTTGGTTGCGCGGTTGGGAGTCAGTGCAGTGGCTAGATAGTGACAAACCTGCACAGGCTCTGGAAAGTGTGGCACAGGTTGTTAGTGCATCGCTTGATTGATTGTGTACAATTGAGGTGATTGGGCCGTAATTAGGCCGATGGGTACTTGAATCAGGGAGATTCTTGCTCCATATACTCATCATAGCTCTCGTTTCAGGCGTATGTCTGTTGCTCGAACTTTGTGAGTAAAGTACTCAGTGCGCAAATTTTTACGCAGTTTATTTTGATTAGAACCACTAGGGTTCTTAGTAACATACAACAAACAACTAGCAAATAAGGAAAAGATAGAATGGCTAAGGGGCAATCTTTACAAGACCCGTTCCTGAACGCACTGCGTCGTGAACGTGTCCCAGTTTCAATCTATTTGGTGAATGGTATTAAGCTGCAAGGCCAGATTGAGTCTTTTGATCAGTTTGTCATTCTGTTGAAAAACACTGTCAGCCAGATGGTTTATAAGCACGCAATTTCTACCGTTGTTCCGTCTCGTCCGGTTTCTCATCATAGCAATAATCCGGGAACTGGCAGCAGCAGCAACTATCACGGTAGCAATCAGGCGCCTTCACAGTCGTCTCAGGACAGCGATGACGCTGAATAAGCCGCATCGTTTGTTATCTCAGTCGGAGAGTGTTGATGATCGTTTGTCATTGATGCTCTCCGTTCTCATCGGTCCGATCCGTTTGAGAGGTTTCACGTTTGTTTGACCGTTACGAAGCCGGCGAGCAGGCCGTATTGGTTCACGTCTATTTCTCCCAAGAAAGAGATATTGAAGATCTCAGAGAGTTTGAGTCCCTGGTCTCCTCAGCGGGCGTTGAAGCATTGCGCGTTGTTACCGGCAGCCGCAAGGCCCCGCATCCTAAATATTTTGTTGGCGAAGGCAAAGCTGAAGAAATCGCTCAGGCGGTTCAGGAAACAGGCGCCTCCGTCGTTCTTTTTGATCATGCCTTATCTGCAGCTCAAGAACGCAACCTGGAAAAACTATGCCAGTGTCGTGTTATCGATCGCACCGGCCTGATCCTCGACATTTTTGCCCAGCGTGCGCGTACCCATGAAGGTAAGTTGCAGGTTGAGCTTGCCCAGTTACGCCATTTGGCCACGCGTTTAGTGCGAGGCTGGACTCACCTTGAACGTCAAAAAGGTGGGATTGGTTTACGTGGACCGGGTGAGACCCAGCTTGAAACAGACCGCCGTTTATTGCGCGATCGCATCAGCTTGATTTTGTCTCGTCTTGAGCGTGTTGAAAAACAGCGCGATCAAGGACGCCGTGCGCGTAGTCGCGCAGATGTTCCAACGGTGTCACTGGTGGGTTACACCAACGCTGGAAAATCAACGCTGTTTAACCATATTACTAAGGCAGATGTGTATGCTGCCGACCAACTGTTTGCTACGCTTGATCCGACGCTGCGTCGTATTGAAGTAGCCGACGTCGGTACAACGGTTTTAGCCGATACAGTCGGGTTTATTCGCCATTTGCCACACGATCTTGTGGCTGCTTTTAAAGCAACGTTGCAAGAAACCCGTCAAGCATCACTTTTATTGCACATAATTGATGCATCTGATGCGCGTGTTGATGAAAATATTGACGCGGTGAATACTGTATTAGCAGAAATCGAAGCAGATGAAATTCCTGTACTGCTTGTGATGAACAAAATTGATATGCTGGATGAGTTCGAGCCGCGTATCGATAGGAACGATGAGAATTTACCTGTACGGGTTTGGGTTTCGGCACAAACCGGGGTAGGAATTGATTTGTTGTTCCAAGCGTTGACCGAACGCTTGAGCGGTGAGATTGCTAGCTTCGAGCTGCGATTGCCGCCTGCGGCAGGACGTTTACGTAGCCGTTTTTACCAGCTTCAGGCGATAGAAAAAGAGTGGGTTGAGGAAGATGGCAGTATTGGATTACAAATCCGCCTCCCAATTGTGGAGTGGCATCGACTCTGTAAACGTGAACATGAATTACTAAAGTATATTATTTAGTAACACTTGGTTAATATCACTTACTCAAATGAGTCTGAAGAACACCAATCATTGAAGAATGGAGCGAAACATGGCGTGGAATCAGCCCGGTAATAACGGACAGGACCGCGACCCGTGGGGGGGCAGCAAGAATGATGGCGGCAACTCCGGCGGAAACAACAATAATGGTAACAACAATAATCGAGGTGGCCGCGATCAGGGGCCGCCAGATCTCGACGATATCTTCCGTAAACTGAGCAAAAAGCTGGGTGGACTGGGCGGTAAAGGCTCGGGTTCCAGCAATTCAGGTAATCCACGCGCACCTATGGGTGGCAAAGTGGTTGGCCTTGCTGTTGCAGCCGTTGTTGTCATCTGGGCCGCAAGTGGTTTCTATACCATTAAAGAAGCCGAACGTGGCGTCGTGACACGTTTTGGTAAATTCAGTCACTTGGTGCAGCCAGGTTTGAACTGGAAACCGACTTTTGTTGATGAAGTGACTCCGGTAAACGTCGAATCCGTGCGTGAACTGGCGGCGTCCGGCGTGATGCTGACTTCTGATGAAAACGTGGTACGCGTTGAGATGAACGTGCAGTACCGTGTAACTAATCCAGAAGAGTACCTGTTTAACGTCACCAATGCGGATGATAGCCTGCGTCAGGCAACTGATAGCGCGCTGCGTGCAGTCATTGGTAAATACTCGATGGATAAAATCCTGACTGAAGGCCGTACCATTATTCGTACGGATACTCAGAAAGTGTTGGATGAAACCATCAAGCCTTACAAAATGGGGCTCACCGTGCTGGACGTAAACTTCCAGGCTGCGCGTCCGCCTGAAGAAGTTAGAGCTGCCTTTGACAAGGCGATTGCTGCACGTGAAAAAGAACAGCAGTCGATCCGTGAAGCTGAAGGTTACGTCAACAAAGTTCAGCCAGAAGCTAACGGTAAAGCGCAGCGTATTCTTGAAGATGCCAAAGCTTATAAAGATAAAACTATTTTAGAAGCTCAAGGTGATGTCGGCCGTTTAGCGCTGTTGCTGCCAGAATATAAAGCGTCTCCACAGATTACACGCGAGCGTTTGTATCTGGAAACGATGGAGCACGTGCTGGAGAATTCTCGTAAAGTGCTGATTGATGATAAGAGCAATAACCTGATGGTATTGCCACTAGATCAACTGATGCGCGGCGGTAAATCTGGCACAACGACCACGCCGAGTACCGATATGGATAGTGCAAATCCGGCACCATCTGTAACCAAGCCATCAAGTAACGTAGATTTAAGCGGCGATAGTGTGATGGACCAGCGCCGAGCGAACGCTCAGCGTAATGATACCAATCGTCAGGGAGGAGAATAACTAATGCGTAAGTCTCTGTTACTAATTCTCATCGTTATTCTGGTGGTATTGTACTCATCGCTGTTTGTGGTTAACGAAGGCCAGCGCGGCATCATACTGCGCTTTGGTAAAGTGGTACGTGATGATGAAAATAAACCTCTGGTGTATGCACCGGGTCTTCATCTGAAAGTGCCATTTATCGAATCAGTCAAAATGTTGGATGCCCGTATCCAAACTATGGATAACCAAGCTGATCGTTTCGTGACCAAAGAAAAGAAAGACCTGATTATTGACTCTTATATCAAGTGGCGTATCAGCGATTTCAGCCGTTACTATCTGGCAACCGGCGGTGGCGATGTTCTACAGGCCGAAGTGCTGCTGAAACGTAAATTTAGTGACCGTCTGCGTTCTGAGATAGGTCGTCTGGATATCAAAGATATCGTTACAGATTCCCGCGGTAAGCTGATGGAAGATGTGCGTGAGGCTCTGAATACGGGGTCAGTTGATGATGCTGGCAGCGAGGCAGATAATGCGATTGCTAATGCAGCAGCTCGTGTTGCGCGCGAAACCAATGGTAAACAACCAGAGGTTAACCCGAACAGTATGGCTGCTCTGGGTATTGAAGTTATCGACGTGCGTATTAAGCAGATCAACCTGCCAGCCGAAGTTTCAGATGCAATTTATAACCGTATGCGTGCAGAACGTGAAGCTGTAGCTCTGCGCTACATTTCACAAGGTCGGGAAGAAGCTGAGAAACTGCGTGCAACAGCTGACTATGAAGTCACTCGTACACTGGCAGAAGCAGAACGTCAGGGGCGTATTACTCGTGGTGAAGGTGATGCGGTTGCGGCGAAACTGTTTGCTGACGCATTTAGTCAGGATCCAGACTTCTTTGCCTTTATTCGTAGTCTGAAAGCTTACGAAAACAGCTTTAAAAATGGTCAAGACGTTATGGTTCTGCGCCCAGACAGTGATTTCTTCAAATACATGAAGTCACCAAACGGTAATGCAGCAGCCAAATAATGTTTGCCTGAGTGACTCTGAATAAAAGAACGTTTTTAGAAACAGAGTGCTCAATATTGATGAGAAGGCCCGTTCAGCGGGCCTTTTTTTTGCTCGTTTTTTGATTTTGCCGACATTCAGAGAGATATATGAACTCTACAATTTGGATGGCTTTAGGGTTGGTTTTGATCGTGGAAGGCTTAGGTCCAATGCTTTTTCCACGCATTTGGCGGCGCATGATTGCAACGATGGCTCAATTACCTGACGGCGTTTTACGGCGTTATGGTGGAGGTCTAGTGGTTGCAGGCCTAGTTATATACTACATGTTGCGTAGCCGTATGGGTGGCTAAAGGCGTAAGACATTTTTTGCGCAATCGTGTGCTAAAAAGTGCTGAAAGCTCCTAAATGTGATGGTAGAATCCATTTTTAACAACGTGGTGATAGTGAAATGGGTAAGAATGTCGTCGTACTAGGCACCCAATGGGGTGACGAAGGTAAGGGCAAGGTCGTAGACCTATTAACCGAAAGGGCCAAGTATGTTGTGCGCTACCAGGGCGGTCACAATGCAGGTCATACACTAGTCATTAACGGTGAAAAAACCGTTCTTCATTTGATTCCGTCAGGAATTCTGCGCGAAAACGTAACCAGCATTATTGCAAACGGTGTGGTATTAGCACCTGATGCTCTGATGCGTGAAATGACCGAACTGGAAGCCCGTGGCATTCCTGTTCGCGAACGTCTGTTACTCTCCGAAGCTTGTCCTCTGATCCTGCCATATCATGTGGCTCTGGATAACGCGCGCGAAAAAGCACGCGGTGCGAAAGCTATCGGTACAACTGGCCGTGGTATCGGGCCTGCGTATGAAGATAAAGTCGCTCGTCGCGGTCTACGCGTTGGCGATCTGTTCAACAAAGAAACCTTTGCAGTTAAGCTGAAAGAGATTATGGAATACCATAATTTCCAACTGGTTAACTATTACAAAGTTGACGCTGTTGACTACCAGACCGTGCTGGATGAAGTTATGGCTGTTGCCGACATCATCACTGCTATGGTGGTTGACGTTGCCGATCTGCTGAACAAAGCTCACAAGAAAGGTGAGTTTGTGATGTTTGAAGGCGCACAGGGTACTCTGCTGGATATCGATCACGGCACCTATCCATATGTGACCTCTTCCAACACCACTGCAGGTGGCGTAGCTACCGGTTCTGGCGTAGGTCCACGCTGTGTTGATTACGTTCTGGGTATTGTAAAAGCTTACTCTACTCGCGTAGGTGCAGGTCCGTTCCCAACTGAACTGTTTGATGAAGTCGGTGAATTCCTGTGTACTAAAGGCAACGAATTCGGTGCAACTACCGGTCGTCGTCGTCGTACCGGCTGGTTGGACGCTGTTGCTGTTCGCCGTGCCGTAGAGCTGAACTCTCTGTCTGGCTTCTGCATGACCAAACTGGACGTGCTGGACGGCTTAGACGAAGTGAAGATCTGTGTAGGTTATCGTATGCCGGATGGTCGTGAAATTGACACCACTCCGCTGGCCGCTGAAGGCTGGGAAGGCATCGAGCCAATCTACGAAGTGATGCCAGGCTGGAAAGAAACCACCTTTGGCGTGAAAGAGCACAGTAAATTGCCTCAGGCGGCACTGAACTACATCAAACGTGTAGAAGAAGTGACCGGTGTTCCAGTTGATATCATTTCTACTGGTCCTGACCGTGAAGAGACGATGATTCTGCGCGATCCGTTCGACGCATAATTGTTAGCATCGTGCTGTCTCTTGATGAACCGGGCTCTGCCCGGTTTATTACTTTTAGCCTCTTCAGACTTGAAATCTGGCGGTTAGAACGCCAAATATCTTGAGAAATACACTCTTCTTGTTATACCCGCCATACTTGAAGTTGCATCGGTATTGGTTGCGTTCGTTCACCCGAATCACTGACTAGAGTAAGCTCATCGTGATTTTCTCGCTTGTTGCCTTGATGCCACTCCAATTATTTTGGCTTAAATAGCTAGTCGCTTTTGCTGTGGCTGGTTTATTATCCAAATAGATAGATCCGTTTTTGGGATGAATCCCCGAAATTGATCTCTATGATTAATTCGTTTTTATGCTGGGTTATCGTGAGATAACGCCAAGCTAGACTCAGAGGTCGCCGTGCAGTTAACAAGTTTTACTGATTTTGGTTTACGGGCGCTAATTTACATGGCATCCCTGCCCGCCGATCAGATGACAAACATCACCCAAGTCACCGATGTTTACGGCGTATCTCGCAACCATATGGTTAAAATTATTAATCAACTGAGTCGTGCCGGTTTTGTGACCGCCGTTCGAGGTAAGAACGGCGGCATTCGTCTGGGACGAGCAGCGAAAGATATTCGTATTGGTGATGTGGTGAGAGAGCTTGAGCCCTTAACGCTAGTTAACTGCTCTCACGAGTTTTGCCATATCACGACAGCCTGCCGCCTGAAGCAAGTTCTGCAAAAAGCCACGCAGGCTTTTCTGGCCGAGTTGGATCAATGCACTCTGGCCGATTTAATTGAAGAAAACTCACCGCTTTATAAGTTGCTGCTGGTTGAATAATCAATTCAGCGGCAATTGCTGATGACTACGGAGGAACCGCAATGTCACAAGATCCTTTCCAGGAACGCGAAGCAGAGAAGTACGCCTCACCGATCCCAAGCCGCGAGTTTATCCTGACGCATCTGTCGCAGCACACCACGCCCGTTAGCCGTGAGGAGATCGCGCGTGAACTAAATCTGACCAGCGAAGAGGATTTAGAAGCTCTGCGACGCCGTCTGAGAGCGATGGAACGCGACGGACAGCTCATCTTCACCCGACGTCAGTGCTATGCGCTGCCAGAGCGTCTTGATTTGAAGAAGGGAACCGTTATTGGCCATCGTGATGGCTACGGTTTCATTCGCATTGAAGGAAGCAAAGATCGTGACGATCTCTACCTTTCTTCAGAACAGATGAAGCTTTGCATTCACGGCGACGTCGTGCTGGCACAGGTTGTTGGTACTGACCGAAAAGGGCGTCGCGAAGCTCGCATCGTACGTGTGCTTGAGCCTAAGCAGAGCCAAATTGTTGGCCGCTATTTCACTGATGCTGGCGTTGGTTTTGTTGTGCCAGATGATAGCCGTCTAAGCTTTGATATATTGATCCCGCCTGACTCGATTGCCGGTGCTCGCATGGGGTATGTGGTCGTTGTCGAACTGACTCAACGGCCAACGCGTCGTACTAAAGCCGTGGGGAAAATCGTTGAGGTTCTAGGCGATAATATGGGCACCAGCATGGCGGTGGATATCGCTCTGCGTACCCATGAAATTCCACATACTTGGCCTGAACAGGTGGAGAAGCAGGTCGCTGATTTAAGCGAGCAGGTGCCAGAAGCGGCGAAAAAAGGCCGTGTTGACCTGCGTGATTTGCCGTTGGTGACTATCGATGGTGAAGATGCCCGTGACTTTGATGATGCGGTTTACTGTGAGAAAAAACGCGGTGGTGGTTGGCGTTTATGGGTAGCGATTGCTGACGTAAGCTACTACGTGCGCCCAAATACCGCTCTGGATCATGAAGCGCGTAGCCGTGGTAACTCGGTTTACTTCCCGTCGCAGGTTGTCCCTATGCTGCCGGAAGTGCTGTCGAACGGTTTATGTTCGCTCAATCCGCAGGTCGATCGTCTGTGCATGGTGTGTGAGATGACCGTTTCTGCAACGGGTCGCCTGACGTCGTTTAAATTCTACGAAGCGGTGATGAGCTCACATGCTCGTCTGACTTACACCAAAGTCGCGCATATTCTGGCGGGGGATGAGGAGCTGCGTGAGCACTATCGTCCGTTGGTTAAACCGTTGGAAGAGCTGCACAACCTTTACAAAGTACTGGATCATGCGCGCGAAGTGCGTGGCGGTATTGCGTTTGAGACCGAAGAAGCCAAGTTCATCTTCAACGCTGAACGACGTATCGAGCGCATTGAACCAACCGTACGTAACGACGCGCATAAGCTGATTGAAGAGTGCATGATTTTGGCGAATATTGCCGCTGCACGTTTTGTAGAGAAAAACGAAGAACCGGCTTTGTACCGTATCCATGACCGTCCAAGCGACGACCATTTGACCTCGCTGCGTAGCGTGTTGGGCGAGCTGGGTCTGACGTTGGGCGGCGGTATGAAGCCTGAGCCAAAAGACTACGCCGATCTGATGGATGAAATTGCCGATCGCCCTGACCACGAAATGCTGCAAACGATGCTGCTGCGTTCCATGAAGCAGGCGGTATATGATCCAGAAAACCGCGGTCACTTTGGTTTGGCTCTGTCGGCGTATGCCCACTTTACCTCCCCGATCCGCCGTTATCCTGACCTGAGCCTGCATCGTGCTATCAAGTACCTGTTGGCGAAAGAGCACGGTGGCGACCATGCTGGCTGGACTAAAACCGGTGGTTGGCACTACAACGAAGAGCAGATGCTGCAACTAGGCGAACACTGCTCTATGACAGAGCGTCGTGCGGATGAAGCCACCCGTAACGTGGCTGATTGGCTGAAGTGTGACTTCATGCAGGATCATGTTGGAGAAACCTTCACCGGTATTATCTCTAGCGTGACCGGCTTTGGCTTCTTTGTGCGTCTGGACGATTTGTTCATCGATGGTTTGGTGCATGTGTCCGCGCTGGACAACGACTATTATCGTTTCGACAATGTGGGACAGCGACTGATTGGTGAATCTTCCGGTCAAACGTATCGCTTAGGCGACAAGGTGGAAATCCGCGTCGATGCCGTGCATATGGACGAGCGTAAGATTGATTTTGTTCTGCTTTCTAGCACGCGTACTCCGCGTGGTGCAGGCAAAACCGAGAAAGATCGCGCTAAACGTACGCTAAGAGAAGACAAAGCGCCTTCTCGCGGGTCGCGCCGCGGTGGTAAGATGCCTGCTAATTTCGAGCCGGATAGTGCATTCCGCAAAGATAGAGACGGTAAGCCTGCGCGAGCGGGTAAAGCGGGCGCAGGGAAAAAGGATAAGTCAGTGAAAATTGATAAATCCGGCAAACCTGCCAAGCCAGCGAAAAATGCCAAAGATAAAGATCTGACTAGCACTAAGCCAAAAGCTAAAAAAGTTTCGGCGAAAACCAAGAAAATTGCGGCGGCAACCAAGGCCAAACGAGCTGGGAAAAAAGCCGCAGAGTGATAGTTTGATTTAAATAACAGGCAGCAAAGCTTAACTGTTTGCTGCCTAAAGTTAAATTCCCGCCTGTGTCTGTGCAAAAGCTCGGACACAGGCGGCTGACGTTATAGCGTTTTAAAATTATGAGCGAAATGATTTACGGTATTCACGCAGTTCAAGCGCTGCTTGAACGCGATCCACAGCGTTTTCTTGAAGTCTTTGTGATGAAGGGACGCGAAGATCGTCGCTTGATGCCACTGATTGCAGAACTTGAGCAGATGGGCATTGTCATCCAGGTGGCAAACCGTCAGTGGCTGGATGAGAAAGTGGAAGGCGCAGTGCATCAGGGCATTATCGCTCGCGTGCGCGAAGGGCGTCAGTATCAGGAAAACGATTTACCTGCGTTGCTGGAAAATCTGGATAAGCCGCCATTCCTATTGATTCTGGACGGGGTAACCGATCCGCACAATTTGGGTGCCTGTTTGCGTAGCGCGGACGCTGCAGGTGTGCATGCGGTTATTGTGCCACGCGATCGCTCCGCACAGCTAAATGCAACTGCCAAGAAAGTCGCCTGTGGTGCCGCGGAAACTGTTCCGTTGATCCGTGTGACTAACTTGGCGCGTACTATGCGCTTCCTGCAAGAGCAAAATATCTGGATTGTTGGCACTGCGGGTGAAGCAGATCATAATCTATATCAAAGCAAAATGACTGGCCCAATGGCGCTGGTGATGGGCGCTGAAGGTGATGGCATGCGCCGTTTGACTCGTGAACATTGCGATGAGTTGATCAGCATTCCGATGGCGGGGAGCGTTTCTTCTCTGAACGTTTCTGTTGCGACCGGTATCTGTTTGTTCGAGGCTGTGCGTCAGCGCGGATAGTTTTTCAGTGCTGAAAACTACGCGAGTTTTTGTAAGGGTGGCTGTGGCCACCTTTTTTTATGAATTTCTTTTGTGAAGTGACTACCAGCAAAAATAGCCTAAGCGAGCATACTTAGAGACCTAGCCCTGTTTGTGGGGCGACGTTAGGGACTATGACGATGACGATGACGTGGCAAACGCATACGGTTTTTAATCAACCCAATCCCCTAAGCAACAGTAATCTTTATCTTTCCGATACCCCTTTGCAAGAGGCCGTTGTCCGTGAGCAGGCGGGATGGGATAGCGCTTTACTCAGCGCCGTTGGTCTGCAGCTTGGATCTGCCGAGTCACTCGAGCTTGGTCGGATGGCGAACGCCAATCTACCAGAACTTTTACGATATGACGCGGCTGGGCGCCGTGTGGATGAGGTGCGTTTCCATCCATCGTGGCATATGTTGATGCAGGGACTGACAGAAAATCGGGTGCATAACTTACCTTGGCAGAACAATGCGGTTAGCGGATCTTTCGCTGCCCGCGCAGCGCGTTTTTTACTGCATAGTCAGGTTGAGGCTGGCACGCTGTGCCCGATAACCATGACATTTGGTGCTATCCCGCTGCTGCAAAAATGCCTGCCTACGTCAATGAATGGTTGGCTGATGGGATTGGCATCCAATCGTTATGATCCACACTCGCTGCCCGCAGAGCAGAAAAAGGGTTTGCTGATTGGGATGGGAATGACGGAAAAACAAGGCGGTTCAGATGTCCTCACCAACACGACACAGGCAATTGCTCTGGAAGGTAAGGGAAGTGGCAAGCCTTACCGTTTAGTGGGGCATAAATGGTTCTTCTCCGTACCTCAAAGTGATGCTCACCTAATTTTGGCTCAGGCCAGCGGCGGTATTTCCTGCTTTTTTGTTCCTCGTATTCTTCCTGATGGAACGCGTAACGCGATCCGCATCGAAAGGCTGAAAGAGAAGTTGGGTAATCGCTCAAATGCCAGCGCTGAAGTTGAATTTCAGGATGCCACTGGTTGGCTATTGGGCGATGAGGGCGATGGTGTACGTCTGATATTACAGATGGGAAGTGCGACTCGTTTTGATTGTGCGCTCGGCAGCCACGGTCTGATGCGTAGAGCTTTCACCGTTGCTTTTTATCATGCCTTACAACGGCAAGCATTTGGCAAATCATTGGCAGAGCAGCCGCTGATGCGTCAGGTATTGGCTAAAATGGCACTCAGGTTGGAAGGGCAAACCTCGCTGTTATTTAGGCTCTGCCGCTCTTTCGAGATGCCTGATGTCCAAGGTGAAAGGCTGTTTGGCCGCTTGATGACGCCTGCGGCAAAATTTGCTGTTTGTAAGCAAGGTATCCCCTTTGTTGCTGAAGCCATGGAGGCTTTAGGAGGCATCGGTTATTGCGAAGAAAGTGAACTGCCTCGTCTGTATCGAGAGATGCCGGTGAACAGTATCTGGGAAGGTTCTGGCAATATCATGTGTTTAGACGTATTAAGGGTGTGGCGTAAAAATCCGCACATGGAGGAGATGCTGAGTCTGGAGCTGGCTGACGTAAAAGGACAGAACGTGTTATTGGACAAGGCTTGGCGAAATTTGCTCAAGCGACTGCATAATCCGAGTGAAGCACAAGCCCGAATCATCAGCGATGAGTTATTTAATATTAATGCAGCGGCACAACTGCTGCGCTTTGCGCCTACAGAGGTGGCAGAGGCGTGGTGTCAGCAATATTACGCATCCGATGGTGCAAGCGTGATCGATAATCGAACTCAGGATCTTTTGTTACAGCGAGCGATGGGGCTTGCCTGCTAGGAGCACTACGTTAGCTGTAGAGTGCCGCCGTGACATGCCAAGTATGCTGCGGCATATTTTCATCCATACTCAGGATGCGGTAGTAACTCGCTCCTTGCTCATCGGCTTTTAGTGCAATGAGGCGCTCAACATCGTGCGGTTCGCCCACAATCCCTTGTACTGAGATCACGCCGACTTGGTTTAGCCCTGTGGTGAGATCGGCATTCACGTTTTCCGCGGACTGAGCGGTTGCGCTGATTAAGCCAATAGAAAGCAGCAGGGTAGTGAGTACAGGGGATCTATTCATCAGCGAACTCCTTATGCTTATTTCATCATCCAGATTAAAATATTAAGGTGTGTTAACGTCTCCATAACACCGCGATCATAAAAAAAAGTCTACGCACTTTGCCTAATAATGAGACAGAACGCGTAGACTTTTATCGATGCCTTGTAAAATTTGTTAAATAAAACCTGCAGTTTTATTTATATAAAATGGCTTGAGCGTACCACTGTCCCGGTACACCGGTCTCATCCACCATGATCACGTAATAGTAAGTTGCACCAGCTTCATCGGCTTGTTTTTGCAGTACTTCTTGAGCATTCATCGGGCTGCCATATACCTGAGCACTTATTGTCCTCATGCGCGTTAGCGTGCTGGTTTGATCGCGACGAATTTCCTGTGCGTGTGAGCTCGGCGCTGGTGGTGGAACGGGCTTGCTGTTCATCACGCCACAGGCGGTTAAAAACAGCGTAAAGAGGATTACGAGGGAAAGTTTAATTTTTTTCATCCTGATGGCCTGCGGTAGTTAGGCAAGTCTTTCAATTGTATCCTGTATGACGCGGAAATGACCAGTAAGCACGCGGGAATTCACCGGTAGTTCATAACTTAGAACCAGAAGTGATTGTTTCTGCTAAGCCTCCGGCTCATTATTTGTCACTTAATCGCAAAACTCGGGAGGATAAAAGAATGATTGAGATGTTTGATGAAGTGGTCGATGGGCTTCCTGTTTTGCATGCCGCGCCGGCGGGTAAGCAGGGGCAGCCTTTACCAACTCTCTTTTTCTATCATGGTTTTACCTCTTCTAAAGAAGTGTATTCCTATTTTGGTTACGCATTTGCGAAAGCGGGTTTTCGCGTTATTTTGCCTGAGGCCAATTTGCACGGTTCGCGTTTTAACGGCGACGAGGCATACCGTATGGCTCATTTCTGGAACATTCTTAGATCAAACATAGATGAACTGCCGGCCATTTATCAGCATTATCAGCGGCAGGGTTTAATTTGGGACGATCGGGTTGGCGTGTGCGGCGCATCCCTGGGGGGAATGACAACGCTGGGGGCAAAGGTGCGCTATCCGTGGATTCAGGCTGCAGCATCATTTATGGGCTCGGGTTATTTCGAGTCCTTGTCACAAACGCTCTTCCCTCCGTTTGACGTAAAAACCGTTGAAGATCGCCAACGACTTAGCGATGAGCTGGGTTTTTTAGCTGAATATGACGTTAGTCACCAGTTGGAAAAATTGGCAGATAAGCCATTACTTATTTGGCATGGTTTGGCTGATGATTTGGTGCCAGCCGAGGAGAGCCGGCGTTTAATCCGCGATCTGGCGGAACAGCGTTTGTTGGAACATATTCGCTTTGAAACTGAAGCCTCGATTGGACATAAAATTACGGTTTCTGCCTTAGATGTGGGCGTGCAGTTTTTCTCTCGCCATCTATAAGGTAAAAAAAAGCCCCGTATGATGGGTGTCATAAGGGGCAACGTAGCGATGTTTTCGTTGTTATTATTGGCAGGGTTGTCACAATTTTTTGTTGGCTTTTTCTCTGGTGTGGCACGCGTTGTTTGTTCTAATAGAAACCTATTTTAGCGGAACAGGGCTGCACTGACGTGCATCTGACCGTTGCTTTCAGGCTCATGCATTACAATCACCTGATAATATTTTGCGCCTTGAGCGACAGCTTCCTGCTGTAGTTGCGGTAGTGCTTCCTGCACGTTTTGTACGTCATGGTTTACGCTGACTACTGCGTATTGATTGGCAATCAGCGAGTTTGCCTGACGGCCTGTAATCTCAGTTGCTGCGAGTGCGTTGGTGGCGGCAAACAGGGTCAATGTCGTCACGAGGGCGATGATAGATTTCATCGGATTCTCCTCAATCTTATTGATATACGTTGAATAACTTTTCGTAAAGCACGTGTGATGTGAACAGCATTATCCGTTGCCGATATAACTAGTTTAGTCCTCATTTATTCAATTGATAGCTACATTTTTTGCTCTCCAAATTCAAAAAAACTGAATATCTTTAGCCATAAATGCGGAGTGTCTGATTCCGTACATCCAAGCTGCAAATTTAGACCTGATTCGCTCTCGACAATAATTTCACCAATTGCCTTGAGTTTCCTACCCCACGCAAGTATGATTACGCGTCATTTTTCAGCCGCACACAAACACGTTCCTTGCCTCCATGGGCCGCGGCTGACCCTATCAGGAGGCTGAATAATCCGTAAGGAGCAATTCGATGCGTCATTACGAAATCGTTTTTATGGTCCATCCTGACCAGAGCGAACAGGTTCCGGGCATGATCGAGCGTTACAGTGCAACCATCACTAACGCTGCTGGTCAGATTCACCGTCTGGAAGACTGGGGCCGCCGTCAGCTGGCTTACCCGATCAACAAACTGCACAAAGCCCACTACGTTCTGCTGAACGTTGAAGCTCCGCAGGAAGCGATCGATGAGCTGGAAACTAACTTCCGCTTCAACGACGCCGTTATCCGTAGCATGGTTATGCGTACTAAACACGCGGTAACCGAAGCTTCACCAATGGTTAAAGCGAAAGACGAACGTCGTGGCGATCGCCGCGAAGACTTCGCTAACGAAACCGCTGATGATGCTGATGCTGGGGATTCTGAAGAGTAATTGCTGCAATGACCTCAAATCGTCTGGTTTTGACTGGCACAGTGTGCAAAGTTCCCATTCGAAAGGTCAGTCCCTCTGGGATCCCGCACTGTCAGTTTGTGCTTGAGCACAGGTCGATACAGCAGGAAGCCGGATTTAGCCGACAAGCATGGTGCAGAATGCCTGTGATTGTTAGCGGACAAGCATTTCAAGCAACTACCCACAGATTAACGGTCGGCAGTATGCTAACGGTTCAAGGTTTCATTAGTAGCCATCAAGGCCGCAATGGTTTGACCAAGTTAGTGTTACATGCCGAGCAGATTGAATTGATAGATTCTGGAGACTAGCCATATGGCACGTTATTTCCGTCGTCGCAAGTTCTGCCGTTTCACCGCGGAAGGCGTTCAAGAGATTGACTATAAAGATATCGCTACGCTGAAAAACTACATCACCGAAAGCGGTAAGATTGTACCAAGCCGTATCACCGGTACCCGTGCGAAGTACCAGCGTCAGCTGGCTCGTGCTATCAAGCGCGCACGTTACCTTTCTCTGCTGCCATATACTGATCGTCATCAGTAATCGGCTGCTGTCCATTAACGACTTTAAGAGGATAAGGTAATGCAAGTTATTCTGCTTGATAAAGTAGCAAACCTGGGTAGCCTGGGTGATCAGGTTAACGTTAAAGCAGGTTACGCACGTAACTTCTTGGTTCCACAGGGCAAAGCTGTTCCTGCAACTAAGAAAAACATCGAGTTCTTCGAAGCACGCCGTGCTGAACTGGAAGCCAAACTGGCTGACGTTCTGGCAGCTGCTGAAGCTCGTGCTGCTAAGATCAACGAACTGGGTGCTGTAACCATCGCTTCTAAAGCGGGTGACGAAGGCAAACTGTTTGGTTCAATCGGTACTCGTGACATCGCTGATGCAATTACTGCAGCCGGTGTTCAGGTAGCGAAAAGCGAAGTTCGCCTGCCGAATGGCGTTCTGCGTACTGTTGGTGATCACGAAGTTCACTTCCAAGTACACAGCGACGTATTCGCACAGCTGAATGTCGTTGTAGTTGCAGAGTAATAGCTGAAAAGCTGTTAACGATGTAACTCGTCAAAGCGCCGGCCTTGTGCCGGCGTTTTGCATTCTATTCTGGTTCTCCCCAAATAGAAAAACGGCGTAAACTATCATGAGTTCTATACAGGAGGATCTCATGTCAGCCGTTATCCATGTAGCTCGCGTTTATGACGCTCCCCCCCCATACCCCGCCAATACATTTCTGACCGATCGTCTATGGCCCCGTGGTATTTCCAAGGCTCGTCTTGAGGGCGTTGAGTGGCTTAAAACCGTTGCACCCAGCAGCGATCTTCGTCATGCGTTTCACGAACAACGGGTGTCTTGGGATGAGTTTGGTGTTTTATATCGCGCTGAGCTTGATGCTAATGATGCCAGAGATGCTTTGCTCGCCATTTTAAAACGTGGCGAACCACTCACGCTGCTGTACGGTAGCCGAGATGAACAGCACAATCAGGCCATTGTGCTGCGTGAGTATCTGCTGGAAAGAGTGAAATCTTAGCGAATGCGGCGGAAGCTGCCATCAGCCTCGCGACGGAACTCAATTTGCTCGTTGCTAATGGTTTCAATTTTTAACGCAATCACTTGTCCTTGGGCGTTATGTTGAATCTCAACTTCCTGCCCCGCTTTTAAATTGCTCAGCGGTTTATCGTTGCCTTCAACCTGCGCCATCGCAAACACATCATTGACATTCAATTGGTTGTCGCGGAAAAGCTGAGCCAAGGTTTGCCCTGCTTGAATGTGATACTCCTGCCAGCCATTTTGCTCGGCTTGGCTGATATTCTCTACTCGCGGCGGTGGAGGAGCGTCATTGTTATTCATACCCGCCTGCATAGGGACGTCGTTTTCCTGCTGCGGTTCAGAGGAGTAACGTGAGTCTTGAGGATCTGAATAAGGCCAGAGAAGTGACAGCAGAAGTACCACTGTGGCGACAATCACCCAGCGGCGGTGGAAAGCGGGTAATGGCTCCATCCAATCGAAACGGTCAGGCATATGCCATAGGTTATAGAGATGCTGTGTAACGACTTTCAGCTTATCTGACAGTTTGGAAGACATAGGACGCTCCGTTTCCTGATCCTGCGGCTCCTGTAGTGTTGGGGAGTTCCGCTGACGTAGGTTGAGCCATGTACGCAATATGGGTTGATAAACCCTCGTACTTCTTCTTCTCCTGGGCGTGATTCTGCCCATGATGACCTCTCTTGATGGTGCCTTAGTCGCTAGCGTAGAGAAAATCGACGCGAAATGACAGGTTAATACTCTGAAAATAGATATATACAGAGCTGGTGTAATAACCTGCATTTATCTTATCAAGTAAATGAACTGTTATTGTTTCTTTTTAATCGACAAAAGTCATCCTTCTGGATGCAAGATTTTACCCTAGGCTCCAGCGCTGCTATGCTTCGCCTTCTACATTTTAAAGATTAAAGGAAACACCATGTCGACCCCTTCTTTTGACAGTATAGAAGCGCAAGCAAGTTATGGGATTGGTCTGCAAGTCGGCCAGCAACTGAATGAGTCTGGTCTGGAAGGTTTACAGCCTGAAGCCCTGTTGGCAGGCCTGCGTGATGCGATGGAGGGGAATGCTCCGGCGGTTCCTGTTGAAGCCGTTCATCGTGCGCTGCGTGAGATCCACGAGCGTGCTGATGCGGTACGTCGTGAGCAGCAGAAAGGCTTAGCGGAAGCGGGTCAGAAATTCTTGGAAGAGAATGCCAAGAATGATGATGTCACCGTTACTGAATCTGGCCTGCAATTTAAAGTGCTAGAAAAAGGCGAAGGTACTATTCCGGCTCGTCAGGATCAGGTGCGTGTTCACTATACGGGTCGTTTAGTTGACGGCACCGTATTTGATAGTTCTGTTGAACGTGGCCAGCCTGCTGAGTTCCCAGTTAATGGCGTGATCCCAGGCTGGATTGAAGCACTGACCATGATGCCAGTCGGCTCAAAATGGCAGCTGTATATCCCGCATAACTTAGCCTATGGGGAACGCGGCGCAGGTGCAGCAATCCCGCCATACAGCGCATTGGTATTTGACGTTGAATTGCTGGAAATCCTGTAAGTCAGGCGATTAAGCAGCGTTGAATAAGACGAAAGCCGGCATTTGCCGGCTTTTTGCTTTTTTTATAACGGTAGGGCAATGGTTTCATTCGCCGCGCAGCGCGCGTGGGAATAGCAGGTTATTCTCGAGGCTGATGTGTTCCATCAGATCGCTAATAAATTCATTAATGCCTGCATACAGTGCCTGCCAGGTATTGCATGCACCTTCAGGTGGAACGATGTTGTTTGTCAGGAATTTGATCACTTCTAACTGTTCACCAGCCTCATCATGTTCGCTTTCCATTACCGAAATGGGTCCACCGGCTTGAGCCCCCATACCCTGTTCAATCAGGGGGAATAAAATACGTTCTTCCTTCATCATATGTTGGCTGAGATCTTGGTAGGTAAGGTTCAGCTGTTTAGCTAAGCCTTTTGGGCAGGCAGGTTTTTCCGCATGTACTCGTTCAACCTTTTCAGCCATAAGAATCAGTTCAGGCAGTTGTTCGCGGTGGCGATCGTGATAGCGCTTAACGATAAACGGCGTAATTTCTGCTAGCGGTGTATTCCGCCAGTCGTGCGCGGTTTCATTATTTAGTTCATTTTTTAGGTTTTCCAGCGCAGCCTCGAGTTCATCGACATTGAGGTTTTTCTTGGTCGCCACACGTAGCAGCGTTTGTTTGCCACCGCAGCAAAAGTCCATGTCATGCTGGCGGAACAGAAGAGTGGCGCGTGGAATGGTAATTGCTAATTCGCCCAGTGATAAATCGCGTAGTGCCATGATGAACTTCCTCTGAGTACCTAAAATTTATAAAATGCATTTTAAATGCACTTTATAAAATAAGCCATAACTCTTTGGGGGTTGTTCTGGGTTTTGCAATACTGATACAAACTTTAGGTAAGGAGTTTAGATGTTTACCCACTGGCTAAAATTGTGGAATTTGCAGGTCGATGGCGAGCTGATTAAGACGCATAACGCTCAACTCTTGCCGGTATTATGTGATGGCGCACCTCTGATGTTGAAACTGGCAGGGGTAGAAGAGGAGCGCCGCGGTGCTGAACTGATGCAGTGGTGGAACGGAGACGGCGCGGCTCAAGTGGTAGCGCGGCAGGATGACGCCTTGCTGATGGAGCGTGCATGTGGTTCGCAAAACCTGATGAGCATGGTTAAGAATGGCCAAGACGATGAGGCAAGCGAAATTATTTGCCGTGTGATATCTCGTTTGCATCGTGCTCGAACATACCAAGCGCCGCCATTGGAAACGTTATCCCAGCGTTTTGGCGCATTGCGCAATGCCGTGCTACAAAGCCACGATCCGCTGTTGTCTCTCTGTGGAGTAATGGCTGAGCAGCTACTTTCAGACCCCCTTGAGGAAGTGGTGCTGCACGGTGATATTCATCATGACAATATTTTGGATTTCGAAGCGCGGGGCTGGTTGGCAATCGATCCCAAAGGTTTATACGGTGAACGCGGCTATGACTATGCCAACTTATTTTGTAATCCAGAGCTATCAATAGCGACGAAGCGGCCGCGATTTTTACGCCGATTAGAGGTGGTGACCCAAACGGCAAAAATCGAAAAACAGCGATTGTTGATGTGGATTATGGCTCATGCCGGTTTGTCTGCCGCGTGGTTCTTAGAAGACGATGATTTGGATTTATTTGCCGGAAGAATGGCTATTGCCAAGCTAGCGGCAGATGAAATGGGTTGCTAAAAACCCCCACTAGAGTGTAGTGGGGGCTAAGGTTATTTCTGCAGGTTAATCTGATAAAGCGCAAAGCCTAAGCTATCCTGCCCTTTGTTCGTCAGCGGATACTGAGCATTTTCAGTGATGAATTTGCTGGCCTTTTCACTTGGCGAAGTTTCAAAGCGGATGTCTAGCGGCGTTTGGCTGCTAATTTTCGCCAATCGCCAGTTGTTATCGACCTGTGGTGTTACCGCACCATGTTTTTTAGTTTCAGCGCGAATGTAATCAGCCAGCACTGCACGGTTTTCATCGGGTGACGCGAACGCAATATGTTGGTCACCGGTGCCTGCAAATTTCCCGCCGTAGGCGCGATAGTTGTTGGTTGCGATCAGGAACTGGGCTTTAGGATCAATAGGTTTTCCATTGAACGTAAGGCCTTTGATGCGCTCTGATTTTGGATTAATTAAGGCACATTCGCCGTCATAGCGAGCAGGTTGGCTAACATCCACCTGATAATTCACGCCATCAATAATGTCGAAGTTATAGGTGCGGAAACCATCCCAGTTGATGAGCTCCTGCGGCTTGTTACTGTTGACGTCTATTTGGTTGTATTGTCCTGCGGAGCACTCTAGCCACTCTTTCACATCGGCACCGCTGACTTTTACCACCACCAGCGTATTTGGATATAAGTAAAGATCGGCGGCATTACGGAAGGTCAACTGGCCCTTTTCAACTTCAACATAGCTAGCCGGATCGTTTTTACGGCCGCCGACTTTAAATGGTGCAGCGGCTGATAGCACGGGAATATCGGCTAAATCGGGATCGCCCTGAATATAGTGTTCTACATAGGCGCGCTGGGCATTATTGACGATTTGCACCGTTGGATCGTCTTGAATCAGCGCCAGATAGCTATACATATTGCCGTTGGATTTGCCGATAGGCTGGCTGACAAAATCACGGGTGCCCTTATGATCTTCTTTTAGCACCTTAACTAAAGAGGCATCCTCGGCGGCTAACGATTTTTTATTAGCCAGATCGTAAATTGGGCGAGCCTGTGCTTTGGCATCTTCAACGGTCCATTTGCCTTGATCGTTGTTGATGACCAGATCGACCAAACCTAGATGATCTCCCCACTGCCCAGGCATCACAGCTGGAATACCGTTAAGTGTCCCTTTATCAAGATTGACGCCTTTGATATCAGCAAAATCTTTGCTTGGGAACACAGCATGGGAGTGGCCAAACATGATGGCATTGATATCAGGTACCTGGCTCAAATAGTAAACTGAGTTTTCTGCCATAACTTGGTAGGGCAGACTGGATAAGCCTGAGTGGGGAATAGCGACAATCAGGTCAGCGCCTTCTTTTTTCATCTGTGGCACATACTTGCGAGCGGTTTCCGTGATGTCATTCACCTTCACTTTGCCAGCCAGATTAGCTTTATCCCACGTCATGATCTGCGGTGGTACAAAACCAATGTAGCCGATGCGTAGCGTATGCATTTTCCCATCGCGGTCTTTTACCTGCTTTTCTGCGATGAGGTAAGGTTTCCAAATTGGCTCACCGGTTTTTGCATCAACCACGTTGGCATTGATATAAGGGAATTTTGCGCCAGCTTGAGCTTTCTTCAGATAATCCAGCCCATAGTTAAACTCGTGGTTACCGATGTTTCCTACCGTGTAATCCAGCGTGTTCATGGCTTTATAAACTGGATGTACTTCTCCCTTTTTTAACCCCTTTGACGCCATGTAGTCACCCAAAGGACTCCCTTGAATCAGGTCACCGTTATCAACTAAAACACTGTTGGTGGCTTCATGGCGAGCGTCGTTGATGAGGCTTGCGGTGCGTACTAGGCCGAACTTTTCAGTTGGCTGATCTTTGTAATAATCGAAATCCATCATATTGCTGTGCAAATCGCTGGTTTCGAGGATACGTAAATCAACGGTGGCAGCCTGTACCGAGCCGGCAATGAGTAACGCTACCAGCGAGTAAGAGAAGGGACGAGCGGACATGGTAATCTCCATGAGTGTATTTATGACAAGCATCGCAACTAAACGTGTAATTTCGATGAAGGTATTCCCAGAACTGTGAACTCTGCCAGATAAAGAAAGAGGTGTCCGTGGGGGAGTTCACAGATGAGGCGTGGTTATTTGGGGAGGGGATAAGGTTTTGTACGTGAGTATATAGGTAGCGTAAGTGAAAGATGGCTATTCACCGCAAAAAAAACTAGTCTTCTAGAAGAAGCCGTTGTTTAAAGAGGTAAATATGTTAGAGCAAATTTCCCGACTGGCGCGTGAAGCCGGAGAGGCAATAATGGCGGTCTATCAAGACGATAAACCTCTTAATGTTGAACATAAATCTGATGATTCACCGGTCACGGCAGCTGATCTTGCTGCACACAGGGTGATCCGCGATGGGCTGTTGCAGCTAACGCCAGAGATCCCATTGTTGTCTGAAGAAGATCCTCCGTCGTGGGAAATTCGTCAGCATTGGCAGCGTTATTGGCTGGTTGATCCTTTAGATGGTACCAAGGAGTTCATTAGCCGAAACGGTGAGTTCACCGTGAATATTGCGTTGATTGAAAACGGTATTCCGGTGATGGGCGTGGTTTACGCTCCGGTCAATGACGTGTTGTATAGCGCAGAGCACGATAAAGCGTGGAAAGAAGAGAAGGGTGTTCGTGAGCAAATTCATGTGAGCAACGCTATACCACCGCTGGTGGTGGTGAGTCGCTCGCATGCGGATGATGAGCTAAGAGACTATTTAGCGCAGCTGGGCGATCATCAAACGGTTGCTGTTGGCTCATCGCTTAAATTCTGTTTGGTTGCAGAAGGTAAGGCTCAGCTTTATCCGCGATTTGGACCCACTAATGTTTGGGATACCGCTGCTGGGCATGCTGTCGCGCGGGCTGCAGGTGCGAAAATTCATGATTGGCAGGGGAAGACGCTGGATTATACCCCGGCAGAATCTTTCCTGAATCCGGGGTTCCGCGTTTCTATATTTTAGTTTTTAAGAACCTAACAGCTGATGCAGCAGGGCCATGACCTGCTGCACTTCCTGCGGCGTTAATGCGCCATCTTTTGCAAATTTCACGTTTCCTTGTTTATCTAACACCACGATAGCGGAACCTTTCGGCTGTAGATCCCACGCCTTTTTGGCAGCACCGGTGTCATCCACGATAAACTGTGACCAAGGGAATTCTTTCTTACTACTTTCTAGGCTGCTACGAACAAACGGCCCTGTGCCGATGATGGTGTCGTCGGTATTCACAATGGTGGTCGTTTGGTATTTATCATGCGGCAAACCCGCTTTTTTAATGGCTTCAATCAAGGGGTCATTCATGTCTTTGGCAGACGTACGACCAGCAATATGCTGGATAACGCGAACCTTTCCACCAAGCTGAGCGGAATTCCAGTTTTTATAGCTAAACTCGTTGTTTTGATAATTGAGTTCGCCACGGTCACTGATACCCACTGGTGCGACGCGCTGATCCTGCTGGAAGTTGTGCGCGGATACTGACATGGATAACAGTAGCAGAGGAAGAAGATAGTGTTTTTGTCGTTTCATGCAGGCTCTCTAAATAAACAGTCAGAGTGATCGTGTCAAAAGCATAGATTGTGATCGGAGGTCTGTCCTGTTTTGATGTGTTAGTGAAAGTTTTATTCTGTAAGGCCAAAACCCCATTTTTAGCGTGATTATTTCATACTGGGTATGACTTTTTGCATACCATTCTGTCAGTTGAGGTAAATATAGTGAAAAATAGCGCTTAATGGGAACCCAAAGTTGTGAATAGGGTCTATATTTATAGTCCATTACGCGGATAGGGTGAGTGCAGCCGTTTTGGCTGAGTGAATTTTTATACCCTGCCGCATGTCATTACCGGGAGGTAAACACAACAATGAAAATCTTCCAACGCTACAATCCGCTTCTTGTTGCCAAGTATGTGAAAACCCTGTTTCGTGGACGGTTGTACATCAAGGATGTCGGCGCTTTCGAGTTCGATATGGGGAAGGTTCTTCCTCCGAAGGTGCGAGACAAACGCCATCTCAGTGCGATGTCTGAGATTAATCGTCAGGTAACGCGACTGCAGGCCGAAATGGCATAGGCAGATTGGGAAGAGCTCCCAGCAGTGTTAGTCCAGAGTAAAAATGATAACGGCCCTTACGGGCCGTTTGTGTTTTTGTTGTACCGCGGATTTAAGCGGTCAGTGAAGCACGATGGTTACTAGGGATTGGCTTCTTTGGCTTTCTCTAGATCGCCTGCGGCATCAGGAATAATAGGCGCAGGGCGTTCGGTCAAACGTGTAACCAGCAATTGGTCGATCTTATAGCTATCGATATCAACCACTTCGAACTTATAACCAGCGTATTTAACGTAGTCAGTCCGTTTTGGGATTTTGCGCAGCATATACATCATGAAACCACCGATGGTTTCATAATTGCTGTTTTGCGGGAATTCTTCGATGTCCAGTACGCGCATGACGTCGTCAATAGGCGTAACGCCTTCAACCAGCCAAGAGTTTTCATCACGGGCAATAATCTGCTCTTCTTGGCCTTGACCAACCAGATCGCCCATTAGCGTGGTCATGACGTCGTTCAACGTGATGATACCGACTACCAGCGCATATTCGTTGAGAATAATGGCGAAGTCTTCACCCGCGGTTTTAAAGCTTTCCAGCCCTTCAGATAGGGTCAGCGTATCTGGGATAATAAGCACGTTACGGATCTGCACACCGCTGCTCAGTACCAGACTCTGGTTACCCAGCACTCGGTTAAGCAGGTCTTTCGAGTCAACGTAGCCAACCACATGATCGATTGCGCCATCACAGACCAAGAACTTGGAGTGAGGATGAGTTGAGACTTTCTCTTTAATGCTCTCTTCACTTTCGCTGAGGTCGAAGTAAATGATGCTTTCACGCGGCGTCATAGAAGAAGGAACCGTGCGCGATTCCAACTCAAATACGTTTTCGATGATTTCGTGTTCCTGCTTACGCAGTACGCCTGCAAGCGCACCTGCCTCAACGACGGCATAGATATCGTCGGAGGTAATGTCGTCTTTGCGCACCATCGGCAACTTAAACAAGCGGAAGATCATATTGGCAAGGCCGTTAAAGAACCACACCAAAGGTCTAAATATCAACAGACAGAAGCGCATCGGGTTGACGATCCGAACGGCGACCGTTTCAGGGGCGATCATACCGATGCGTTTCGGTGTTAGGTCGGCAAATAAAATAAAGCAACTGGTGACCAACACGAACGAACAAACAAAGCTGACCTGTTCCGAAATTTCTGGCGACATAAAGCGGTCAAACAGAATGCGGAAAGTTGGAGAGAATGCAGCGTCACCGACGATACCACCAAGGATAGCAACGGCGTTTAGCCCGATTTGAACTACGGTGAAGAAGTAACCTGGCTGTTCTTGTAGTGCAATGACACGAGATGCGTTGATATCACCTTCGTCAGCCATTGTTTTCAGTTTCATCTTGCGAGAGGCGGCCAGTGAAATTTCCGAGATGGAAAAAAAGGCGCTTATCGCGATTAATATCAGGATCAGTAAAATACTGTTTAACATAATTTATCCGCTTCGACCGGTGTTGGTTCCGGGGAATAGTGAAGGGCAGTGATTAATAGAAATTTAACAAAATACGACATAGTCTTTGCGTACTACATCGCGCACTAACTACTAGTAATAGGGCCACATTTCTGTGACCCACGTCTAGTATAGCAGCAGCCATGAGAAACCAGCTAGCGATTAAAAGGTGCTCACTTCGTCATAAGCCATTGCTATTAGCCAATTTTAATGGCGAAACAAGCGACCTTCAATCCTAAAGCTGAGGTGGCAGGCAGATGCCAATACCACCCAAACCGCAGTAGCCATGCGGGTTTTTATACAAATATTGCTGGTGGTCATCCTCAGCGTAGTAGAACGGTTTGGCGGCACTGATTTCTGTCGTAATTTCACGAGAATCGTTGGCTTCACGCATGGCTTTCTGGAAACGCGCTTCGCTGGTTAACGCTTCAGCTTGTTGTTGAGGCGTTAACACAAAGATCGCAGAACGATATTGGCTACCAATATCATTTCCTTGGCGATCCCCCTGCGCCGGATCGTGGTTTTCCCAGAAGAGCTCAAGCAGTTTTGCGTAGCTAATGATTTTTGGGTCGAAAACGATACGAACGGCTTCAGCGTGTCCGGTTTGACCTGAGCAGACTTCACGATATGTTGGATTAGGCGTAAAACCGCCGCTATAGCCTGCTGCGGTGCTATAAACCCCCTGCTGTTGCCAAAACAGGCGTTCTACGCCCCAGAAGCATCCCATCGCGAAAATGGCTGTTTCCATACCTTCTGGTACTTCTGTCATAGAATGGCCGTTGACCGCATGTGTTTTCGCGATGGGCATTGGTGTGTTTCGACCGGGTAATGCCTGCTCAGCAGTCAGAGTTTGGGTGTTGTGAATTGTGTTTGCCACAGGTGGCTCCTGTCTTAGATTTATACATCACGTTGTGGTTATATCTATAACTTTGGTGATTGCACTTTTGTAATCAATTCGGTCATTAGTTGTATCTCATACTTACTTTGCGCACAATATGCCTAATTATTGCAACCATGTTACTAATGGCAATGCAAACTAGTGCAATTGCACATTTTTGAGTTCCGTCAGATAGCAGTCCCCCTGACAGGCGGAATGTTTTACAGGTAGGGTTAAACGTTAGGAGTTCGCGTGCCACGATTTCGTGTCTTTGGCTTTATATGCCTATTTTTGGCATCCCCATTGGCCAATGCAGCGCAAGTTCGCTTAAAGGTTGAAGGTTTAAGCGGGTCGCTCGAACAGAACGTACGAGCCAGTCTTTCCACCATCGAAAGCGATGAAGTCAGCAATGATGGCCGTTTTCGTGCCCGTGTTGATGAGTCTATCCGTCGTGGGCTGAAAGCGCTCGGCTATTATCAACCGACAATTGACTTTGATTTTCAGGATCGTAAACCGCCTGAGCGTCCGCTATTGATCGCGAAAGTGAAGGCGGGTGAGCCCGTGCTTATTGCTGGCGTTGATGTGAAAATCCAAGGGCAGGCGAAGGATGATGAAGCCTATAAAGAGCTTTTGAAAACCGGCGAGCCTAAAATTGGCACCGTGCTTAATCACGGTACCTACGATAGCTTTAAAAATTCGCTGACGTCTATCGCGGTGCGTCGAGGTTATTTCGATGCCACAATGCCGGTACACCAACTCGGCGTGATTGAAGATGAGCGCAAAGCATTTTGGGATATCGATTTTGACAGCGGTAAACGTTACCGCTTTGGTGATGTGACTTTCGAAGGATCGCAGATCCGCGAAGAGTATCTGCGCAGTTTAGTGCCTTTCAAACAGGGCGAATATTATACGTCAGAAGAGCTGGCTGAGTTTAGCCGCCGCTTGTCAGCGACTAACTGGTTTAACTCGGTCGTCGTTTCCCCTGATTTCAAACAGGTTACGCCAGAAAAAGAGCTACCGTTAGACGCCGTGCTTTCACCAAAGGTGCGTAATACCGTAGAGCTCGGCGGCGGTTATGCTACCGACGTCGGCCCACGCGTACAGGCAACGTGGAAGCGACCGTGGGTAAACTCTTATGGCCACAGCTTCGAGACCTCGCTTAACCTTTCAGCCCCAGAACAAACAGCGGATTTCAGTTATAAAATTCCTCTGCTGAAGAATCCAATCGAGCAATATTATCTGTTGCAGGGCGGATTTAAGCGTACCGATCTCAACGATACCGAAGAAGATACCACGACGTTGAACGTGGCGAGATATTGGGATCTTTCGAGCGGTTGGCAGCGTTCGGTTAACCTGCGTTGGAGCCTTAACCACTTTACGCAGGGCGAAGTCACCAACGATACCATGCTGCTCTATCCGGGGATCATGTTGAACCGAACCCGTTCGCGTGGTGGATTGATGCCGGTGTGGGGAGATAGCCAACGTTATTCATTTGATGTTTCTGATACCACGTGGGGATCGGACGTCGATTTTGCTGTAGTACAGGCGCAACAGGTTTGGATCCGAACCCTAGCCGAAAAACATCGCTTTGTTGTGCGCGGTAACGTGGGGTGGATTGAAACCAATGACTTTGAAAAAGTCCCACCAAACCTGCGTTTCTTCGCCGGTGGCGATCGCAGCATTCGTGGCTATAAATACAAATCCATTTCGCCGGAAGATAGCTCCGGCAAGCTGACCGGTGCCTCTAAGCTGGCGACGGGCTCATTAGAATATCAATATAACGTCACTGGGAAATGGTGGGGAGCCACCTTTGTTGACTCTGGTGAAGCGGTGAACGATATCAAACGTAGTAACTTCTACACTGGCGCCGGTGTTGGCGTGCGCTGGGAATCTCCGGTTGGTCCCATCAAGCTAGACTTTGCGGTACCGGTTGGGGACAAAGACAACCACGACCTACAGTTTTACATCGGATTGGGGCCTGAACTATGAGACGTGTTATCAAATTCAGCCTGATCTTTCTGCTGGTTGTGGTGCTACTGGTGGTGGGTCTGATTGGAACAGTCATCAGTACACCGGGTCTTCATTTTGTTATCAACAGTGCGGCGCGTTGGGTTCCGGGATTAGATATCGCGGGAGTGACCGGCGGCTGGCGTAATCTAACGTTAACCGGTGTTTCCTATCAGATGCCGGGCGTGAAAGTGAAGGCCGGAGAATTCCATCTAGCGGTTGATGTGGGGTGCCTGAAAAAAAGTGAGCTGTGTCTGAATGCGCTGACGGCGAATCAGATCGATGTTGCTATCAACACCCAAGAACTCGCTCCGTCAGAACCTGCTCCAGAAGAAACCAACAGTGAACCACTGACCGAGCTGAAAGCGCCTTATCCGGTTGCGATTCGTTTACTGCGGATCAATAACGTGCACGTTACCGTCGATGATACCGCCATTTCACTGGATGAGTTTCGCACTGGTGCCGAATGGCGAGATCGCAGCCTGACGCTGTTGCCGACTCATATTCAATCTCTGCTGGTGGCGTTACCGAAAACGCCTGCTACACCGGTTCAGGATCAGGTCGTTGCCGTTGCTATCAAAGATAAGCCAGTCACTCAGGCTGCCATGGATGCGGCGGCCGAGAGTGCTAAACAGGCGGCGAGTGACGCTGCGGAACACGTGGCGAAACAGGTCGTCAAGCCAGAGCAGGCCAAGGCTGATGCGCAGAAAGAAGCTCAGGCCGAAGCGGAAAAGACGGCGCCAGAGAAACCATTAGGAGAAGTGCTGGCGGAGCTATTTGCTAAACCGCTACTTCCGGATCTGCCTGAACTGCGTTTGCCATTGGATCTTACCGTTAAGCGTATTTCCGGTGACCAACTGCGTGTTACCGGTGATAGCGACATTGTGGTGAATACATTGTTGGTGAGAGCCGTCACTAAAGACAGTGCGTTACGTTTACATACGCTCGAGGTTCGCTCGCCGCAGGGCAATGTGTCGATGCATGGTCAGGCGACGTTGAGCGATCAATGGCCGATGGATTTCCGTCTGAATGCAGATCTGAACGTTGATCCCGTCAAGGGCGAAAAGCTGAAGTTAGGTATTAAAGGCAACCTGCGCGATGTATTGACGCTTGATGCGAATCTCTCTGGTCCGTTGAAAGCCACGCTGGCGGCTGAAACTCAGTTGGCTAAGGCAGGTCTGCCTCTGGCGCTGACCTTAGAAAGCCCTGGAGTACAGTGGCCGCTGACGGGAGCCTCTGAATATCAGGCAAAAAACATCCGAGTGCGCCTGAACGGTAGTGGAAAAGATTACGCGCTATCAATGCGTACGGATATCAGTGGCAATGAGATCCCAGCAGCTAAAATTACGCTGGATGGTAAAGGCACCGACCAGCAGTTTAATTTGAACCGCCTACGTGTTGCCGCGCTACAGGGGAATACCGATTTATCGGCGCTGGTTGACTGGAGTAAGGCGATTAGCTGGAAAAGCAAGCTAACCTTAGACGGCATCAATACCGCGAAACAATGGCCTGAGTGGCCCGCGAAGCTGAATGGCAAGATTGAAACTCAGGGGAGTCTGTACGGTGGTAATTGGCAGCTACGCGTGCCAGTGCTTCAGCTTGCGGGCAACGTGAAGCAAAATCAGGTTGATGTACGTGGCAACCTGACGGGAAATCAGGCTGGGCAGTGGAAAATCCCTGAAATGCATATCGGTCTGGGGCGTAACAAGATTGATATCACCGGCGAGCTGTCAGATAAGTGGGCATTAGATGCGGTTATCGATGCTCCGCGCCTTGATGGCAACCTGCCTGGATTAGCGGGAACCGCAAAGGGTACGCTGAAACTGCGTGGTAATCTTAAGGCGCCGCAGGTACTCGCCGATCTCACCGCGTCTGGTTTGCAGTGGCAAACGCTGACGATCAACCGCGTTAAGCTTGACGGCGATGTTCGCTCCGCTGAACAAATTGAAGGTAATTTGAATGTGCGTGTCGAACAGCTTAAACAGGATGATTTCCTGATTAGCTTACTCACACTGGACGCCAAGGGCAGCGAGAAACAGCATCAGCTACAGTTGAAAATCAATGGCGATCCCATTTCAGGACAGTTAGCGCTGAAAGGCAGCTTCGATCGAGCTACAGAACGTTGGCAGGGAACGTTAAACGATACTCGCTTTGATACTCCGGTGGGTGAGTGGCGTTTGACGCGTCCTATTGCCCTCGACTATCTCAATGCCCAGCAAAAAATTAGCGTTGGCCCTCACTGTTGGCTGAACCCGAATGCCGAAGTTTGTGTGCCTAAGACCATAGAAGCGGGAGCCAGTGGTAATGCCAGCGTAGTGCTTAACCGTTTTGATTTGGCGATGATTAAACCGTTCTTAGGCCCAGACACTGCGCTAAATGGCGTGTTTACCGGTCGCGCGGATGTGAGCTGGAAAGAGGGAGAAGCATTACCTGAAGCAAAAGTGACTCTGAGTGGTAAAGGGGTCAAGGTTCAACAGGTCGTGCAGGGGAACTCGCTTCCTATTGCTTTTGATACGTTGAATTTGAACGCCGCGCTGAATCATGGTCGTGCTCAGCTTGATTGGCTGATCAAGATTGCCGGTAACGGCCAGTTAGACGGTAATGTGCAGGTTGCCGATCCTCAGGGGCGGAGAAATCTGTCGGGGAACGTTAATATCAAGAACATTTCGTTGGCGATGTTGAATCCAGCATTGATGTCCGGCGAAAAAGCACAGGGTATGCTTAACGCGGCTCTCCGTTTAGGGGGTAATGCACAGCAGCCACAAATTTATGGTCGTATGGCGCTGGATAAGGTGGATATTGACGGTCAGTTTATGCCGTTTGATATTACCGACGGTAATTTGGCCGTGAACTTCGAAGGGATGAGCTCAGCGCTGCAAGGGGTGATTAAAACGTCTCGCGGTCAGCTAAATCTCACCGGTAACGCTGATTGGCGCGTGATTGATGCGTGGCGAGCGCAGATCGCAGTGAAAGGAGAGCGTGTTCGCATAACGGTACCGCCGATGGTGCGTTTAGATGTCTCACCGGATATTGTGTTTGAAGCAACGCCGAAAATGTTTGCCCTGAATGGTTCAGTTGCCATTCCATGGGCTCGCATCACGGTGCAGGAATTACCGGAGAGTGCGGTCTCAGTATCTTCGGATGAGGTGATGCTGAATAACGATCGTCAGCCGATCAAACCAGCAACGGCGTCTATTCCGATCAATAGCAACCTGAACATCAGCATTGGGCCGAATGTTCGCTTGGACGCGTTTGGTCTGAAGGCGAGATTGCAGGGTGATCTGAAGATGGTGCAGGATGAGCACGGACTCGGTTTGAACGGCCAGGTGAACATTCCTGAAGGGCGTTTTGCGGCTTATGGACAGGATTTGCTGATTCGTAAAGGGGAACTTATCTTCTCCGGACCGCCAGAACAACCGCTGCTCAATATTGAGGCAATTCGTAATCCAGATGCTACGGAAGATGATGTTACTGCCGGTGTTCGTGTCACAGGGCTTGCCGATCAGCCGAAACTAGAAGTATTCTCAGATCCTGCCATGTCACAACAGATGGCTTTGTCTTATCTGCTGCGTGGTCAGGGATTAGAAAGTTCGGGCACGGACAGTAATGCGATGACTTCAATGCTGATTGGTATGGGGGTCGCGCAAAGTGGGAAGCTGGTGGGTAAAATCGGCGAAACATTTGGCGTAAGCAATTTATCTCTGGATGCTCAGGGCGTTGGAGACAGCTCACAGGTTGTGGTGAGTGGTTATGTACTACCAGGATTACAGGTAAAATATGGGGTAGGGATATTTGATTCGTTGGCAACGCTGACGCTACGTTATCGCCTGATGCCTAAATTATATCTGGAAGCGGTGTCTGGACTCGACCAGGCACTCGATTTGCTCTATCAGTTTGAGTTTGAGTGATGCGAATTATTGTATACGGAAGTCTACGTCGTAAGCAGGGTAACAGTCACTGGATGACTAACGCTATGCTGCTAGGTGAACATGAGCTCGAAGGCTACGAGATGTACGATCTCGGGCATTATCCAGCGGTAGTGCCTGGCGAAGGCAAAGTCTTTTGCGAGGTTTATCGCATTACCTCTTCTATTTTAGCCGAGCTGGATGACTTAAAAAGCAACAGTAAGGACTATCGTAGAGAGCTAATCAAAACGCCATTTGGCAGCGCATGGATCTATATCTATCTATATTCGGTAGAAGGTTTACCGCGTATTAAATGCGGTGATTGGCTGAAGCGTGGTCAGGAGTGCGACGAATAAAACGTTGCTTTCCGACCAGAAAGACATAAAAAAACACCGCCATCAGGCGGTGTTTTTTTCGTGCGGAGAAAAACAATTATTTGTTTTTAGCGCGCTCGAAAGAGGCAACGATTTCAGCTTTAGCCGCTTCAGCGTTGTCCCAACCTTCAACTTTAACCCACTTGCCTTTTTCCAGATCTTTGTAGTGTTCAAAGAAGTGGGAGATTTGGGCACGCAGCAGTTCAGGCAGATCGTTCACATCTTTGACGTGATCGTATTCTTTGGTCAT
Organism: Hafnia sp. HMSC23F03; assembly: GCF_001816025.1. Lineage (NCBI taxonomy): Bacteria > Pseudomonadati > Pseudomonadota > Gammaproteobacteria > Enterobacterales > Hafniaceae > Hafnia > Hafnia sp. HMSC23F03. Next base: position 250,782 of record NZ_KV824214.1, on the reverse strand, counting down.
TTTGCTGTGTGGAACAGCAACCAACTTCGCATCTTCACCTGCTTCGTCAGTCATTTTCAGCACGCCAACTGGGCGGCAACGAATAACTGAGCCAGGCTGCAGTGGGTACGGAGTTGGAACCAAAACGTCAACCGGGTCGCCGTCCAGAGACAGAGTGTGGTTGATGTAGCCGTAGTTGCATGGGTAGAACATGGCAGTAGACATGAAACGGTCAACGAACAGGCAGCCAGTTTCTTTGTCTACTTCATATTTGATTGGATCAGCGTTAGCTGGAATTTCGATAACTACGTAGATATCTTCTGGCAGGTCTTTGCCAGCAGGGACATTAATCAAGCTCATGTCGGTTTCCTTTAATCAAACCAGAAATGGAGTGACGGCTATTATAGCGGTCACTCCACAAATGAACAGCCTATACCCGTCATACTTGACGTTGCATCTGTGTTGACTGCGTTCGTTCACCCGAATCACTTACTCGAGTAAGTGATTCGGGACTCACTCCCTTGCCGCCTTGATGTAACTCCAATTATTTGGGGTATATACCCGCCATACTTCAAGCTGTAGGTCGCGTCGCGAGCCTAATGTCACTTAAAACCAAACGGGTACTGGCAGGATTATGCGTCTGGGAAATCACTCATGAAGCGTTCAGCGTCTTCAACCATTGAACTGGTACCAACGAAGAACGGTGCACGTTGGTGCAGTTTTTCAGGTGCGATGTCCAGAATACGGCGGAAACCATCGGTCGCTTTACCACCTGCTTGCTCGGCTAAGAACGCCATAGGATTGCATTCATACAGCAAACGCAGCTTGCCACTTGGATGGCTTGCAGTGCTTGGGTAGATATAAATGCCGCCTTTGAGCAGGTTGCGGTGGAAGTCGGCAACCAAAGATCCAATATAGCGAGAGGTGTAAGGACGCTGTGTGGCTTCGTCTTGTTCTTGGCAATATTTGATGTATTTCTTCACACCGAGAGGGAATTTAATGTAGTTCCCTTCGTTGATAGAGTACATATTGCCTTTTTCAGGGAAGCGTACGCGTTCATGCGACAGGCAGAAAACACCGAGCGATGGATCGTAGGTAAAGGCGTGAACCCCGTTACCAGTGGTGTACACCAGCATCGTTGAAGAACCATAAACCACGTATCCTGCGGCAACCTGACGATTTCCCGGTTGCAGGAAATCCTCTTCAGTCACCGGCTGTCCGATTGGCGTAATACGACGATAGATTGAGAAAATCGTACCTACCGAAACGTTTACGTCGATGTTAGAAGAGCCATCCAATGGATCCATCAAAACCACATACTTACCATTGTTGGCACGGTCGCCTTCAAAGATGACAATGTCGTCTTCTTCTTCTGATGCGATACCAGCGACCTCGCCGCGCGCTTTTAAAGCGGCCTTGAGTTTTTCGTTGGCATAGAGATCCAGCTTCATCTGAACCTCACCCTGCACGTTTTCCGCACCACTTGCACCGAGAATATCCACTAAGCCCGCTTTGTTGATATCGCGGTGAATAATCTTGGCACCCAGTTTAATTGCGGAGAGGAGAGCGGTTAGTTCGCCAGTAGCGTGTGGAAAATCTTGCTGCTTTTCGACGATAAACTCGCCTAAAGTTTTCATGACACATTCCCTGATTCTGCGAAGGAGTAGCGATTTATTTACAAACCGCCAACGTTTTCGCAGCTATTCTAGCCAATGTATAAAGTGATTCCTAGGTAATTCCATTTCGCGTCAGCCGTTCTCAGCGTTAGAATGTGAACTGACTCGATGTAATCAACTGGAAACGATATGCGCATTCATATTCTTGGAATCTGCGGCACATTTATGGGCGGCCTTGCTTTGCTGGCTCGGACGTTAGGACATGAAGTGACGGGTTCTGATGCCAATGTTTATCCGCCGATGAGCACGCTGCTAGAAAAAGAAGGGATCACCTTGATGGAAGGATACGATCCTTCACATTTGGATCCTGCACCTGACTTGGTGATCATTGGTAACGCGATGACGCGTGGTAACCCTTGTGTTGAAATGATTTTGGAGCAGGGAATTCCATACGTTTCTGGTCCACAGTGGCTGCATGATGAAGTATTACGTCATCGCTGGGTGATTGCGGTTGCGGGAACGCACGGTAAAACCACCACCGCTGGTATGGTCACATGGATTCTGGAAGAGTGCGGTTATGAGCCAGGCTTCGTGATTGGTGGTGTGCCAGGGAACTTTGATGTTTCAGCTCGGATGGGAAACAGCCCATTCTTCGTGATTGAAGCCGACGAGTATGACTGTGCCTTCTTCGATAAACGATCTAAGTTTGTGCATTACTGCCCGCGCACATTGATCCTTAATAATCTTGAGTTCGATCATGCCGATATCTTTGACGATCTGAAGGCCATCCAGAAACAGTTCCATCATCTGGTACGTCTGGTGCCAGGTAAAGGCCGCATTATTTCCCCCGCCAGCGACGCAAACCTGAAGCAGGTCATGGCCATGGGCTGCTGGAGTGAGCAAGAGCTGAGTGGAGAAGATGGAACGTGGAATGCACGTAAGCTGAATCCAGATGCTAGCCGTTTCGAAGTGCTGTTGGATGGCGACGTGGTGGGAGAAGTGAACTGGGGTTTAGTTGGCGAGCACAATATGCATAACGGCTTAATGGCGATTGCTGCAGCTCGTCATGTCGGTGTATTGCCTGCTGATGCCTGCCGTGCTTTGGATTCCTTCATCAATGCCCGTCGTCGTTTAGAGCTACGCGGCGAAGCCTTTGGTGTCAAAGTTTATGATGACTTTGCTCACCATCCGACGGCAATTTTGGCAACACTTTCTGCTCTGCGCAGCAAAGTGGGTGGAACCGCACGTATTTTAGCCGTGCTGGAACCTCGCTCTAATACCATGAAAATGGGCGTATCCAAAAACGATTTGGCTCCGGCACTGGGTCGAGCGGACGAGGTCTTTTTGTTCCAGCCTCACCACATTCCTTGGTTAGTGACCGAAGTGGCTGAAGCCTGCGTTCAGCCGGCTCATTGGAGTGCGGATATTGACGTATTGGTCGATATGATTGCGAAAACGGCTCAGCCTGGCGATTATATTTTGGTCATGAGTAACGGCGGCTTTGAGGGCATTCATAGCAAGCTGTTGAAGGCGCTAGAACACAAACAAGAGATTAGTGAGCAAGAATAAAATCATTCTATGCTTTCGCTGATGTAAAAAGCCGTGGCTCTGCCCACGGCTTTTTTGTCTTTGGTGAGGGCAAAAAAAAGCCTTCGCAAGCGAAGGCAATGGGGTTCGTCTGGTTAGACGAGGGTATTAGTCAACGAGCTCAAGTTAGACACAGGAAACGTTGACCTTATGATGAAACGGTTAGAGCGATTAATTAGCGATAGATCTCTGCGGTAGCGTGGTAGTTGCCATCGATACGAGCTTCAATAATGTGATAAGCAGTCGCTCCCTTTGCGTCGGCTTTATCAGAAAGCTGTGCTTTGATATCAGAAGGTGAACCATCAATACCGCTGGTGGTAATGGTACCTAATGACTGCATAGAGGAAGCTTGCTCTGCGCTGATGGACTGTGCAGCAAACGCACCAAAAGAAACCATTGAAAGAAGGCCTAAAGCAGCGACGGTAGTTTTAATTTTCATGATTATTTTCCTGTTCTAGTTCTGCCGCAGTACTTCGATCTTAGATTCAATGACGATTTTCTTTTTGGTCACTGCGGTTGTTAACGATTTTGACTGGCGAAGCTTTATGCCCCGTCTTGCAGGTGAAGCAGAATCTTATTTATAGATTTCAGCGGTTGCGTGGAATGAACCTTCATTACGCGCTTCAACGACACGATAGGCGGTTGCGCCTTGTGCATCAGCTTTGGCTGATAATGCTGCTCTGATATCGCTAGGTGCAGCGCTGACACCGCTAACACTGATAGTGCCGATAGGCTGCATGTTAGATGCTTGAGCGTTATCGACTAACTGAGCGGCGAATGCACCGAAAGAAAGAGATGAGAGAATAGCCAGAGCTGCGATAGAAGTTTTAATTTTCATGATGTATGCCTCAGAGATTATCTTATTTAGTTATTGAACTGTGATTCATGTCACGAAAAGAAGTGTACACCTAGTAACTAGAAAAATTAATAGCGAGCTAATGATTTTTTAGGTTTATTTGTTTGGTATTCATGTAATGAATATATTTAATTGGAATAAAAAACGGGTGAATTTTGTTCTTTTTGGGTTAAATACTAATAAGATCAATAAAATGACATCATGTTGCAAAACGTGCGGAACATGGAGTTTACCCCCTGTTGCAGGACCTATGTTGAGTGAAAAGACCATCATTAGCATTAGGTGCAGAGTATTGTGCCGTACACATACGCTAACCTAGCAGAAAGAGAGGGAAGCCGAGCCGGAGAAGTGGTGGGGGAAGTAAGGTGGGAAAATGAATAGGCCCGACAAGTAATCAGGCCTGAGAGTCGGCTTAAAGCTCTTGATCGAACAGTGACAAGATCGCGTCGTGCAGCTGTTCTACTGAAAAACCTTTGGCTGGCGTGGTGAAAATCGTGTCATCGCCTGCAATGGTTCCCAGAATGCCTTCTGATTTGCCTAATGAGTCTAATAAACGTGCAATCAACTGTGCTGCGCCTGGGCTGGTATGAATCACAACCACGGATTCATTGTAATCGACGTCTAGCACGAGATTTTTCAGAGGGCTGCTGGTCGTAGGGACGCCAAGCTCAGCAGGCAGACAATACACCATCTCCATCTTTGCATTTCGCGTGCGGACTGCACCAAATTTGGTCAGCATGCGAGATACTTTGGATTGGTTGATATTCTCAAAGCCTTCATCTTGCAGTGCCTGCACGATCTCACCCTGAGAGCTAAATTTCTCTTCCTTGAGTAGCGCCTTGAATGCCTTGATCAAGTCTTCTTGTTTTGTTGGAGTTCGCATTCTTCACCGTAGAAATAGAAATAGAGGACATTATTATGCGCAATAATGAATTTTTATGCAATTTAAGTGCAAAAAATATTAAGTCGGCCATTAAGAAATAAAACCGGCAAGGGCGGGATTTTATCATCTTGCTCATAAAATGAATATGTTAGTCGAATCTGTGACTAAGTCTTCATCATTGGTGAATGGTTTGTTATTAAAATGATGTTGTTGTGATGTAAAGGAAGGGTGTAATGTAACGGCCGGGTAATCAGCTGTGATAAGTGCGCAACGAATTCCTACTTTGTAACCCTATGCCTTTCATGCATAAGCCATTTTTTATTATAAACCTTGCAGTAGGACATGGAATTAGTGCGTCATATCCCAATCTTTGTGTTAACAGATTGTTTTTTAAGACATGATGGACTAAGGTGCGCGGTAATGCATTCACGGCACTCTTAAATTAAAGATAAATCAAGGAGTATAGAATGAAAGTTGCAGTTCTCGGCGCAGCCGGCGGTATTGGTCAGGCTCTAGCCCTTCTTCTTAAAACTCAGCTTCCTTCAGGTTCAGAACTCTCTCTTTATGACATTGCGCCGGTAACTCCGGGCGTTGCTGTCGATCTCAGCCACATCCCTACAGCAGTTAAAATCAAAGGTTTCAGCGGTGAAGATGCGCGTCCAGCATTGGAAGGCGCAGATATCGTGTTGATTTCTGCGGGTGTTGCACGTAAGCCGGGTATGGATCGTTCTGACCTGTTTAACGTAAACGCAGGTATCGTACGTAATCTGATTGAACAGGTAGCCAGCACTTGTCCGAAAGCCTGTATCGGTATTATCACTAACCCAGTTAACACGACAGTCGCAATTGCCGCAGAAGTGCTGAAAAAAGCGGGTGTGTATAATAAAGATAAGCTGTTCGGTATTTCCACATTGGACGTTATCCGCTCCAATACCTTTGTGGCCGAGCTGAAAGGTAAGAACCCAGCAGAAGTTGAAGTGCCTGTAATTGGCGGCCACTCTGGTGTGACAATTCTGCCTCTGTTGTCTCAGATCCCAGGTGTGACTTTCTCCGAACAGGAAGTTGCCGATCTGACCAAGCGTATCCAGAACGCAGGTACTGAAGTCGTTGAAGCTAAAGCCGGTGGCGGGTCTGCTACGCTGTCTATGGGTCAAGCTGCCGCACGTTTTGGTCTTTCACTGGTTCGTGCTATGCAAGGTGAAAGCAACGTTGTTGAATGTGCTTATGTTGAAGGTGACGGCAAATATGCTCGCTTCTTTGCACAGCCTCTGCTGCTGGGTAAAGAGGGGATCGTTGAACGTAAATCCATCGGATCTTTAAGCGCTTTTGAACAAAAAGCACTGGAAGGTATGCTGGAAGTTCTGCACAAAGATATCGAACTAGGCGAAAACTTCGTTAACAAGTGATTGTTGATAGAAAACGGGTGTTTATAGACACCCGCTAATTTAGCTTAAATCTAACCGCTGACTTTAATCGTCAGCGGTTTTGTTTTTATTCGATCTTCGTGCACGCATAAGTTGCTGTCTATCAATGGGCTGATGAGTGGCGACATCATAGTAGCGGCTTGGCCATATCTCAGAGGGATGAATACCTAGCGCCTGAGCAATAATAAATTCGCCTTTAGGCCAAGGACGCGTTAATGCATTAGAGAGCGTGGTGCTAGAAAGCCCTGAGGCTCTTGATAGTCCACTGAGCGTAATTTTCCGTTTGTGCAATGCAGCAATAATATCTGCGTGATGCCAATCTTCTTGGCATTGACTCTCTGCCATAATCCATTCCTTTGCGATGACACGTTTACAGGGTGAGAAAACTAAGTCTTGCATACATCGCTACTATCTAAAAACACTCTTTAAATTTCAATTAATTTCCAATTACTTCAATAATAAGAAAGTCATTACTCATGTCTTATTTATTGTTTTATATATTATTTTAAATAAAAAAAGAGCCTTTCGGCTCTTCGTTTTTTCTAAAAATAAGAATTAGAATTTTCGATCGACCGCCATGTTAGCCAGCCCGATAAGCGCATCTTTATAAGGCGATTCCGGCAAGACATCTAATGCTGAAATTGCTTTATCTGCTTCTTCTTCGGCTCGCTGGCGGGTATAAGTCAGAGAGCCTACTTCATGCATGGTTTCGAGAACGGGTTCAAGCAAATGACGTCCATTGCCTTCTTCAATAGCTTGGCGAATCATGGCTGAGCGCTCTGGAGAACCGTTCTGCATGGCGTGCAGCAGAGGTAACGTTGGTTTACCTTCGTTCAGGTCATCACCCGTATTTTTACCCAGAGTCTTTCCATCAGCATCATAATCCAGCAAATCATCGATCAGTTGGAAAGCGGTACCGAGATAACGCCCATAGTCTTGCAGAGCGATTTCCTGCTCGTGCGTGGCATCCGCTAAGATCGCTGATGATTGAGCCGCGGCTTCAAACAAACGGGCCGTTTTGCTGTAAATGACCCGCATGTAGTTTTCTTCAGTGATGTTCGGATCATTGACGTTCATCAACTGCAAAACTTCACCTTCAGCGATAACGTTGGTTGCTTCAGACATCAGTTCCAACACGCGCAATGACTGCAGGCTGGTCATCATCTGGAACGATCGTGTATAGATAAAATCACCGACCAATACGCTCGCAGCGTTGCCGAAAGCCGCGTTAGCAGTGGCTTTTCCTCGGCGCATATCGGACTCATCAACCACGTCATCGTGCAGCAGGGTTGCGGTATGAATAAATTCAATCAACGCTGCGACGGTGATGTGTTTATCACCCGTATAATTTAATGCTCTCGCCGACAACACTGCGATCATCGGGCGAATCCGTTTACCTCCACCGCTGATAATGTAGTAGCCCAACTGATTGATTAAGCTCACTTCAGAGTTCAGTTGCTGAAGAATCGTTGCGTTCACATCCGCCATATCCTGCGCGGTTAACTCAGTAATTTTTTCTAGGTTCATTGTATTAATTCAACTGTGTTTCCATTTTCCGCCGGGCGAAAGCCCGCATGCAGGCTGTCACAAGCCACCAACTATAGTATGATTGTACTTGAAAAACGTATTAGATAAACGGCGCGAAGAGAACTGTGTTTTTTTTCTTCTTTTCTCCCGATTCTACCCTTGTCTTCTGAATGATTTTTGCGTAGAATTCGCGCCCTATTGTGAATATTTATAGCGCGTATTGGGCAACGAACCATGCGTGCGGAAATGCGGAGTTTATATGTACGCGGTTTTCCAAAGTGGTGGTAAACAACACCGAGTAAGCGAAGGTCAGACTATTCGCCTGGAAAAGCTGGACATCGCAACTGGTGAAACTGTTGAGTTTGACCAGATCCTGATGGTCGCTAATGGCGAAGACATCAAGATTGGCGTTCCATTTGTTTCTGGTGGCAAAGTTAAGGCTGAAATCGTTGCTCACGGTCGTGGCGAGAAAGTAACTATCGTTAAGTTCCGTCGTCGTAAGCATCATCGTAAGCAGCAGGGTCATCGTCAGTGGTTCACTGATGTTAAGATCACTGGCATCAGCGCTTAATTCTAGGAGAGCAGATTAATGGCACATAAAAAGGCTGGCGGCTCGACTCGTAACGGTCGCGATTCAGAAGCTAAACGTCTGGGCGTAAAACGCTTTGGCGGCGAAGCAGTATTGGCAGGTAGCATCATCGTTCGTCAACGTGGTACTAAATTCCACGCTGGCAACAACGTAGGTTGCGGCCGTGACCACACTCTGTTTGCTTTGGCTGACGGTAAAGTCAAGTTCGAAGTTAAAGGCCCGAAAAACCGTAAGTTCATCAGCATCGTTGCTGAATAAGTTTTTCGCGTCTAAATAGATGTAAGGCCCCGCAATAATCTTGCGGGGCTTTTTTACGTTTAGGGCCAAATAGGCCAAGGATGCTGAGTATGGAAAGCAATCAGAACGTCAGAGTGGGAATATGCCTTGCTCTCACAACGGCGATTTTCTGGGGTGCATTGCCTATTGCAATGAAGCAGGTTCTACAGGTGATGGAGCCTTACACCATTGTCTGGTATCGCTTTTTAATCGCATCAGTTGGATTGTTTTTCATTCTTTATTCTCGTAAGCAATTACCACCGATGCGCGTGTTTAAGCATCGACGTTGGTTGGTCCTGCTCATTATTGCGACCTTTGGCTTATTGGGTAACTTCGTTCTGTTCAGCAGTTCGTTGCAGTATTTAAGCCCTACGGCGTCACAGGTTATAGGGCAGCTATCTCCTGTTGGGATGATGTTTGCCAGTGTTTTGATTTTAAAAGAAAAAATGCGCATCACTCAGGTGATTGGCGCATGTATGCTGATTACTGGCCTGCTGTTGTTCTTTAACGTCAGCTTGAAAGAAATCTTTACTCAACTGACGGCATACACCCTGGGTGTGATCTTAGGGGTGGGAGCCGCAACGGTTTGGGTAAGCTATGGTGTCGCTCAGAAAGTGCTGTTACGGCGATTAGCATCACAACAGATCCTGTGGCTGTTGTACACTTTATGTGCGATATGTTTATTTCCGTTGGCGAAGCCCGCGGTGATTTTTCAGCTGGATGGCTGGCAGTTAGCCTGCTTGATATTTTGTGGGGCCAATACGTTAATTGGTTATGGCGCGCTGGCTGAAGCTATGGCGCGCTGGCAGGCAGCTCAGGTCAGTGCGGTGGTGACGTTAACCCCGCTGTTTACCCTGATGTTCTCTGACTTGTTAGCTTTGGTATGGCCAGATCTGTTCCTTTCCCCATCGCTTAATACGGTGGGCTATATCGGAGCATTTGTGGTGGTAGCCGGAGCGATGTTTTCCGCGGTGGGTCACCGTTGGTGGCCGCGTCGGGCCGAACAAAACTAGCTTACAGCTTACACAGCTAGGTTGCTCAGCTTAAGCAGCCCGGTAAATGATTTACGGAGACAGTAAATGAAATTTGTAGATGAAGCAGCGATTCACATCGAAGCCGGTGATGGCGGCAATGGCTGCGTCAGCTTCCGTCGTGAAAAATATATTCCGCGTGGCGGCCCAGACGGCGGCGATGGCGGTGATGGCGGTGATGTTTATTTGCTTGCCGATGAAAACTTAAACACTCTGATTGACTACCGCTTTGAGAAGTCTTTCCGTGCTGAACGCGGTCAGAATGGTCAAAGCCGTGACTGTACCGGTAAACGCGGTAATGACATCACGATTAAAGTGCCAGTGGGAACACGTGTTGTCGATCTAGACACCGGTGAAGTGCTGGGTGATATGACTCGCCATGCTCAAAAGCTGATGGTGGGTAAAGGCGGTTGGCATGGACTGGGCAATACCCGATTCAAGTCATCAGTAAACCGTGCTCCGCGTCAAAAGACGATGGGAACCAAAGGTGACAAGCGCGATCTGAAGCTTGAGCTGTTGCTGCTGGCTGACGTGGGTATGCTGGGGCTACCGAATGCGGGTAAATCTACCTTCATCCGCGCTGTATCTGCGGCAAAACCGAAAGTTGCTGATTATCCATTTACCACGCTGGTTCCAAGCCTTGGCGTTGTGCGTATGGATCATGAGAAGAGCTTTGTGGTTGCAGACATCCCAGGCTTGATTGAAGGCGCATCAGAAGGTGCTGGTCTAGGCATTCGTTTCCTTAAGCATTTGGAACGCTGCCGTGTACTGCTTCATCTCATCGATTTGGCGCCAATTGACGAAAGCGATCCTATTGAGAACGCGAAAGTCATTATCAATGAGCTTGGACAGTACAGCGAAAAACTCTCTCAGAAGCCACGCTGGTTAGTGTTCAACAAGATCGACATCCTTGATCCTGAAGAAGCTAAGCAACGCGCACAGGCGATTGCAGATGCACTGGGCTGGGAAGATAAACACTATCTGATTTCTGCGGCTAACCGTGAAGGTGTGAACGCTTTGTGCTGGGATGTCATGCACTTCCTAGATACGCAGCCACGCGATGCCGAAGTGGAAGAAGAGAAAGAAAAAGCGAAGAAAGCTGAGTTTATGTGGGATGACTATCATCGTGAACAGTTGGAACAGGCAGAAGCCGAAGCCGACGAAGACTGGGATGATGATTGGGATGAAGATGACGACGAAGGTGTCGAAATTATTTATCAGAAGTAATCCTGCATTATTTCAACGATATTGTTTGAAAAACATACGTTGAAGAATAGCAAAAGGCTGCCGATGGCAGCCTTTTTTAATGCTTTTGGCTAAGAGTGTTATTTAGCTAAAACTAAAACTTGGCTAAAACATTGTGTGGTAGCCAACAGCTGGCGATAAGCCCTGAACCGGCGGTATCGACGTTTTTCAGCGTAAGTTTACCCTGATGGAGCTGAATAATTCTGATGATGATATTGAGTCCTAAGCCACTACCGCCATATCGCTGATCCATACGGCGGAACGCCTGAGTTAGTTCGCCCGCTTTGGATTCATCGATACCAGGGCCTTGATCGATCACTCGTAATTCAACGCCTTTTTCATTACATAAGGCGACGATGCGAATTGTCGAATTTTCTGGGCTATAGCGGTGAGCATTTTCAACAAGGTTACGTAGCATCAAACGAATCAGTACCGCATCGCCGAGCACCTCAGCCCTAGCAGGCATATCTATTTCGAGCCTCTGGTGCCGTAACTTCAGCATTTCGACCAGTTCCACCTCAAGTGGTGGAATGACGTCTTTACTAATATCAATGGTTTGGTAGTGCCCGCTGGCAAAGTTTTGCCCTGCTCGAGACAGCATGAGCAATTGCTCAACGGTATGCATCAGTTGATCAATTCGTGTCACTAGCGCTCGGGCTTCGGCAACACCACTTTGCTCCAATAATTCTAGATGCAGCCGAATTCCCGCCAACGGCGTTCGTAGCTCGTGAGCCGCATCTGCGGTAAATAATCGCTCTTGTTGGATGGTGTGGCTAAGCCGACTGAAGAGCTGGTTCAGCGTGCCGGTAACGGCAGCAATTTCCAGCATATTGCTATCGAGTGTGATGGGTGTGAGATTGTCAGCAGAACGTTTATCCAGCCTCTGTTGCAGCTTATTAAGCGGGCGGATAATCCAACTGATGGCGATGGCGGACAAAATCAGCGTAAAAGACATCATGACGAGGGAAGGAACCAACAGCGATGCAATGGCTTCGCGGATCTCTTTTTCCACATGTGCATCGCGCGCTCTCGCGCTCAGGGTTTCATTCACTAGAAAACTGATTTGCTCGCGGCTTTCGTGCCAGAGCCAGAGTGCGCTTGCCAACTGGGTGATTAGCAAAATAAGCGCCAGCATGATTAGCAGACTACGCCGCATGCTGATCATAGCTGGCTTTCCAAACGGTAGCCTACGCTACGAACCGTTTTAATCCGTTCTTTGCCTAGCTTTCGTCGCAGGTTATGAATATGCACTTCGAGCGTATTTGAACTTAAATCATCCTGCCAAGAATAGAGATCTTGTTGCAATATCTCGCGGTTTACCGTCTGACCGGCCCGCATCATTAGACGGGAAAGCAATGCAAACTCTTTTGGTGTGAGTTCAATTTGGTTTCCGTCAAACAAAACCTGCTGGGTTGAAAGGTTGAGAATAATATTTTCAACCTGTAGCAGATTATCGCTATGTCCTTGAAAACGGCGGATCAATGCTCTGACGCGCGCTTGTAGCTCGACTAATGCAAAAGGTTTAACCAGATAGTCATCTGCGCCAGCATCAAGACCGTCAACGCGATCTTCTATAGCATCACGCGCGGTGAGTACTAACACCGGAACATCAACACCGCTGCGTCGCCATTGGCGTAGCAGTGAGGCGCCATCCAGATCGGGCAATCCTAAGTCTAGGATGATCAGACTATATTGCCCAACCTGCTGCAAGCTTTTGGCCTGCGCTGCCGTAGATGCGCAATCACAGGCGTAGCTTTCGTTGCCAAGGGCTTTTGCAAGCCCTTGCTGGATCAGTTCATCATCTTCAACAATCAGTATTTTCATATACTTTATTCTATACGCTCAGTATGGCCTGTTGAGTTAGATAGACTAATTATTTTGGTATATGTCTCTATAAAGCCTGCTTTCAAAACGAACCAACGGCGCACGACGGATTTTTTGATCCTGCGGAGGAACCGCATATCCAGAAAGATATTGCACAAACGCCATTCGCTGCCCGCTAGCCGTAGTGATAAAACCAGCTAAATTATATACCCCTTGTAGGGAACCGGTTTTTGCCGAGACTTTACCGTCTACGCCTGCCTCATGCAGACCGCCACGATACTGTAAGGTGCCATCGTGGCCTGCTAACGGCAGCATTGAGATGATATTCAACTGCTGATCGTTTTGCGCAATGTATTGTAAAACCTGCATCATAGTTGCGGGCGAAATCAGGTTGTGACGGGATAAGCCTGAGCCATCAACCAGAATGGTATTACCAAGATTAATACCTGCTTTCTGACGCAAAATTTGGCGTACAGAATCCGCGCCAGCGCGCCATGTGCCTGGAACACCTAAGCGCTCATGGCCGATTGTGCGGAATACCGTATCGGCAATCATGTTGTCAGATTTTTTCAGCATGGTGTGCAACAGGCTGCTCAAGGGTGCTGACTGGGTCTGAGCGAGAATGGTGGCTGCGGCATTTGGCGTGGTCTGGCGGCGTAGGTTACCGTCGATTTGAATCTCGGCCTGACGCAGTTCGTCTTTGACAATAGCACCTGCATAACTCGCCCCGTCCTGAATCGCAAAGGCGAGCGGAAGAGGCTCAGAACGCTGAGTTAGGCAACCCGTGACGGTAAAGCGATTTAGCTCGCCGGGTACCACGTCCAGTTCACAATATTGAGCATCGGGTGAACCTTTGGCCAGCGTGCGTACTTCGCTGAACATGTGTACTGGATAGTAGGATGCGACACGAATAAACGCGTTATCACCGGCTTTAGGCGCGCTATACAGTGATATAGAGAAACAGTTGCGATCGACAATCGCTGCGGCCGGAGGGGCACTGAAACACTGAGTCATGTCATTCCACGGCCAGCCTGGCGCTTTGTCGTGGCTAGCAAATACGGATGTGTCGATGAGGATGTCACCCGTAATTTCATTAATGCCCTGCTTTTTCAGCGCGGTAACCATGTTACGAATATGCTGACGTCGCAGTGTAGGATCGCCGCCGAAGCGCACAATCAAATCACCTTTGAGTTTGCCATCACTGATTGAACCACGTGTTTCCATTGTGGTAGAAAAGCGGTAGTCAGGGCCGAGCTGAAGCAATGCAGCCAGTGCTGTGATGACTTTTTGCGTACTGGCAGGCAGCGCCATTTGCTGCCCATGAAAGTCAATGGCAGGTGTTGGCGAGCCTATTTTTTGAACCAAAAGGGCTAAGTTGGCGCCATCTGGCAAATATTGCGTGTAATCTTGGACGGGTGCAGCTTGAGTACTAAAAGCTAAGGCACAAGCCAATCCACTGATAATTCGTGAAAATTGCATAATCCCGGGATAACTGCAGAGTAACGTGACTGTCATACTACGGTGCATCTAGGGTTAAAGTAAACGATGATACTTACTGAACTCTACGTTAAAATACCCGTCAAAATGCAAAACCGATCTTAACTTGGGTTTTTTAGCCCGAGTTAGTATTTTTTTATTCAACGCCAAGGGCGAGGGACGCATTTTGCGAACCTGTGATCCGATCGCTTCCTGTCATCATAAGATGACGTCAGGATGAGGGCGACTTAAGCAGAATAGATTTCAAGGTGACTAATATTATGAATCAGATTCCGATGACGTTGCGTGGCGCAGAAAAACTGCGCGAAGAGTTGGAGTACTTAAAGGGTACTCGCCGTCCGCAAATTATTGCTGACATTGCCGATGCACGTGAGCACGGTGACCTGAAAGAGAATGCTGAATATCACGCCGCTCGTGAACAGCAAGGTTTCTGTGAAGGTCGTATTCAGGAAATCGAAGCGAAACTTTCTAATGCAAACGTGATTGACGTTACCAAGATCCCAAATACTGGCCGCGTAATTTTTGGTTGCACCGTTAGCGTTGAAAACCTCGATACTGAAGATAAACAAACTTATTCTATCGTTGGTGATGATGAGGCCGATTTTAAACAAAATCGCATCTCAGTAAATTCGCCAATTGCGCGTGGACTGATTGGTAAAGAACAGGGCGATATCGTCGTGATTAAGACGCCAGGCGGCGAAGTTGAATTCGAAATTCTGAAAGTCGAATACATCTGATTTTTATGAAAATTGCTGAGAATTTGCACAACCGGCAATGACTTTTGTAAAGATAAGAAAAAGGCCGCATCGCGGCCTTTCTATTAGGGTGAGAAAGCATCTCAGTTTGTGCTATATCTTTTCTTTATACGAAAAGGTATTAACGCGGTAAACTGATCTTGCGTTCTTGGCTTGGACGGTAAATGACTAATACGTTACCGATTAGCTGTACTTGACACGCACCAGTTTCTCGGACGATGGCGTCAGCAATCAAGGTCTTGGTATCGCGCTCTTCAGCGGCAATTTTCACCTTGATGAGTTCATGATGCGCTAGCGCCTGTTCAATTTCAGCGAGAACACCTTCGGTCAAACCGTTGTTGCCTAATTGCACAACAGGTTTGAGCGGATGGGCCAAGCTTTTTAGGTGCTGTTTTTGCTTGTTATTCAGATTCATCGTCTTTTTTGCTTAGGTTGGGATTGAAAACGGTACATTCTACCGCCATCTCCAGTGTATCACCAAATCGGTCTTACATTGTCATGGACACTCCGAAGCAGCTAGGTGGATGAAACTGTTGTTTAGAGAGTTAATATCAGATGGGTAAAAAACGTTCCGCCAGCTCAAACCGCTGGATGCACGAACACTTTAGTGACAAATATGTAATTCAGGCACAGAAAAAGGGACTTCGTTCTCGTGCTTGGTTTAAACTTGATGAAATACAAAGCACTGACAAGCTATTTAAACCGGGAATGACCGTCGTTGATCTCGGCGCTGCGCCAGGAGGGTGGTCACAGTATGTGGTCACGCAAATCGGAAACAGCGGGCGGGTGATTGCTTGCGATATTCTGCCTATGGATCCTATCGTTGGTGTCGATTTCCTTCAGGGCGATTTTCGTGATGAATTAGTTCTCAAAGCGCTGACCGATCGCGTGGGCGAGGACAAAGTGCAGGTTGTGATGTCAGATATGGCTCCCAACATGAGTGGTACGCCATCGGTAGATATCCCGCGTTCAATGTATCTGGTTGAATTAGCACTGGAAATGGCGAAGGATGTCTTAGCTCCTGGCGGCAGTTTTTTAGTGAAAGTGTTTCAGGGAGAGGGCTTTGACGAGTATCTTACGCAGATTCGCTCCCTGTTTACGAAGGTTAAGATTCGTAAGCCTGATGCGTCCCGAGCACGTTCGCGGGAAGTATACATCGTAGCGACAGGGCGGAAACTATAGTACCCTGATGCTTATTGTTAACACAGTTGTAATATGAGGTTAATCCCTTGAGTGACATGGCGAAAAACCTAATCCTCTGGCTGGTCATCGCAGTAGTGCTGATGTCCGTATTCCAGAGCTTTGGGCCCAGCGAATCGAATAGCCGTAGGGTGGATTACTCTACGTTCCTAACTGAGGTTAATCAGGATCAGGTGCGTGAGGTCCGTATCAATGGACGTGAAATTAACGTTACCAAGAAAGACAGTGGTAAATACACAACCTATATTCCGGTTAACGATCCTAAACTGCTGGATTCTTTGTTAACTAAGAATGTGAAAGTTGTTGGTGAGCCACCAGAAGAACCAAGCTTCTTGGCGACTATTTTTATCTCTTGGTTCCCAATGTTGTTGTTGATTGGGGTCTGGATCTTCTTTATGCGTCAGATGCAGGGCGGCGGTGGCAAAGGTGCCATGTCGTTCGGTAAGAGCAAGGCTCGTATGCTGACCGAAGATCAGATTAAAACCACTTTTGCCGACGTTGCTGGCTGTGACGAAGCAAAAGAAGAAGTTGCAGAATTAGTTGAATATCTGCGTGATCCAAGCCGTTTCCAGAAACTGGGCGGTAAGATCCCGAAAGGCATCCTGATGGTGGGGCCTCCAGGTACAGGTAAAACCTTGCTGGCTAAAGCCATTGCCGGTGAAGCTAAAGTTCCATTCTTTACCATTTCAGGTTCTGACTTCGTTGAAATGTTCGTCGGTGTGGGTGCATCCCGTGTCCGTGACATGTTTGAGCAGGCGAAGAAAGCCGCTCCATGTATCATCTTCATCGATGAAATTGACGCCGTAGGCCGTCAGCGTGGCGCAGGGTTAGGCGGCGGTCATGACGAACGTGAGCAGACTCTGAACCAGATGTTGGTTGAAATGGATGGCTTCGAAGGTAACGAAGGTATCATCGTTATCGCCGCGACTAACCGTCCTGACGTGCTGGACCCTGCGTTACTGCGTCCGGGCCGTTTTGACCGTCAGGTTGTGGTTGGGTTGCCAGATGTCCGTGGCCGTGAACAGATTCTGAAGGTTCATATGCGTCGTGTGCCATTGGCAACTGACATTGATGCTTCCGTTATTGCTCGTGGTACACCTGGTTTCTCCGGTGCGGATCTGGCTAACTTGGTCAACGAAGCCGCTCTGTTTGCCGCTCGTACCAATAAACGTGTGGTATCTATGGTCGAGTTTGAAAAGGCCAAAGATAAGATCATGATGGGCGCAGAGCGTCGTTCAATGGTCATGACCGAAGAGCAGAAAGAATCTACTGCGTATCATGAAGCAGGCCATGCGATTATCGGTCGACTGGTTCCTGAGCATGACCCAGTACACAAAGTCACGATTATCCCACGTGGTCGTGCGTTGGGTGTGACCTTCTTCCTGCCACAGGGCGACGCAATTAGTTATAGCCGCCAGAAACTGGAAAGTATGATTTCCGTTGCTTACGGTGGTCGTTTGGCTGAAGAGCTGATTTACGGCGTTGAAAATGTTTCTACGGGGGCATCACAGGACATCAAACAGGCAACGACCATTGCCCGTAACATGGTGACCCAATGGGGCTTCTCAGAGAAACTGGGTCCATTGCTGTATGCGGAAGAAGAAGGTGAAGTGTTCTTGGGTCGTTCAGTATCTAAGACTAAACACATGTCTGATGAAACCGCCCGCATCATCGATCAGGAAGTGAAAGCATTAATTGAACGTAACTACGCACGTACTCGCCAGTTACTGGAAGAAAATATGGATATCATGCATGCAATGAAAGATGCATTGATGAAATATGAAACGATTGATGCTCCACAGGTTGATGACTTGATGGCTCGCCGTGAAGTTCGTCCACCGGCTGGTTGGGAAGAAGATCAAAATAACCGTTCAGGCAACGGCGGTGCTCCTCAGGCGCCAGTGAATAAGCCAGCAGAAGAGCAGTTGAATACGCCTTCTTCTGACGACAACATTACGACTGGCAACACCGGCGAAAAATAATTGCCGCGTACCGAGTACATAGTGTGCTGCTAGACAAACCCCGACTTGCTCGGGGTTTTTTTTTGCGTTCAAATACCGCATCAAAATAAAAAATAACATATGGAGACGGCATGCAGCTGAAGGCGCAAGGGTTAACTCTGGATTTGACCTATCCTCAGGTAATGGGAATTCTCAACGTCACACCGGACTCTTTTTCCGACGGCGGTAAACACAATGGACGCGATGCCGCTCTGCGTCATGCTGAGGCCATGATCAGCGCCGGTGCAACGATTATTGACGTCGGCGGCGAGTCTACTCGGCCGGGGGCAGCGGAAGTGAGTACCGAAGAAGAGCTCGACCGCGTAGTGCCGACTGTTG
This sequence comes from Hafnia sp. HMSC23F03, assembly GCF_001816025.1. NCBI lineage: Bacteria > Pseudomonadati > Pseudomonadota > Gammaproteobacteria > Enterobacterales > Hafniaceae > Hafnia > Hafnia sp. HMSC23F03. Next base: position 232,154 of record NZ_KV824214.1, on the reverse strand, counting down.
AGCTGATTGCCCGTTATTTTGACGTTTGGATCTCAGTAGATACTTCCAAGGCTGAAGTCATTACCGCAAGTGCAAATGCGGGGGCTACGCTAATTAATGATATCCGCTCACTCAGCGAGCCTGGCGCGCTAGAGGCGGCGGCTCAGTCGGGTCTACCTGTGTGCCTGATGCATATGCAGGGCGATCCAAAAACCATGCAGCATAAACCCGTTTATACCGATGTCGTGGCTGAAGTGGATAGCTATCTGGCCTCGCAGATTGAGCGATGCACGGCGGCTGGCATTGATAAAAGCCGCCTGTTGCTTGATCCTGGTTTTGGTTTTGGCAAGAATCTAGAGCATAATTACCAACTTCTGGCTCACCTTGCACATTTCCACCATTTTGGTTTACCGCTTCTCGTCGGCATGTCTCGTAAATCGATGGTTGGTCAGCTTCTGAAAGTCGGCCCGACACAGCGCGTAGCGGGAAGTCTGGCGTGTGCAGTGATTGCCGCAATGCAAGGGGCCCATATTATTCGGGTCCATGACGTTAAAGAGACGGTTGAGGCGATGCGTGTCGTCGAAGCTACACTTTCAGCTAAGGGATAAAAGATTTATGAGCGAGCGCAAATATTTTGGTACGGACGGGATTCGCGGAAAAGTGGGTGACTGCCCGATTACTCCTGATTTTGTGTTAAAGCTCGGCTGGGCTGCGGGTAAAGTTTTGGCTCGACACGGTTCGCGTAAAATTATTATTGGTAAAGATACGCGCATTTCCGGCTATATGCTGGAGTCTGCGCTAGAGGCTGGCCTCGCTGCTGCGGGTTTATCAGCGTCTTTTACCGGTCCAATGCCAACGCCTGCGGTGGCTTATTTAACTCGTACCTTCCGTGCCGAAGCCGGTATTGTTATCTCAGCGTCGCATAATCCCTATTATGATAATGGCATTAAATTCTTCTCCATTGATGGCACTAAACTGCCAGACGAGGTTGAAGAAGCGATTGAAGCTGAAATGGAAAAACCACTGACCTGCGTTGAATCTGCCGAGTTAGGTAAAGCTAACCGCATTGTTGATGCTGCGGGTCGTTATATCGAGTTCTGTAAGAGTACTTTCCCTACCGAGCTGAGCTTGAGTGGCCTGAAGATCGTTGTTGACTGTGCTAACGGTGCGACCTATCACATTGCGCCAAGCGTGCTGCGTGAACTGGGCGCAATGGTGATTGCCATTGGCTGTGAGCCGGATGGGATGAATATCAACAAAGAGTGTGGCGCCACAGATGTTCGCCAGCTTCAGGCTCGCGTATTGGCAGAAAAAGCGGATGTGGGCTTGGCCTTTGACGGCGATGGCGACCGTGTGATGATGGTTGACCATCTAGGTAACAAAGTTGACGGTGACCAGATTCTGTATCTGACCGCCCGCGAAAACCTGCGTCAGGGCAATCTGCGTGGTGGTGCTGTAGGTACGTTGATGAGCAACATGGGCTTGGAGCTGGCGCTTAAACAACTGGGAATCCCTTTTGCTCGTGCAAAAGTGGGCGACCGTTATGTGCTGGAAATGATGGCGGCTAAAGGCTGGCGTTTAGGTGCTGAAAACTCAGGCCATGTGATTATTCTTGATAAAACAACGACCGGTGACGGCATCGTTGCTGGCCTACAGGTGTTGGCCGCAATCGTACGCAACCATATGACATTGCACGATTTGTGCAGCGGTATGAAGCTACTGCCTCAGGTGCTGGTGAATGTCCGCTTCTCTGGTAATCACGATCCTCTGCAGACGGAAAGCGTTAAAGCGGTGACCGCGGAGGTTGAAGCGCAGCTCAACGGTCGTGGTCGCGTGCTCTTGCGTAAATCAGGCACCGAGCCGTTGATTCGCGTCATGGTTGAAGGTGAAGATGACGCTCAGGTCACAGAAATGGCAAATCGTATTGCCGACGCAGTAAAAGCGGCTGGATAAGCGCGGTACGATAAAATCGCGTTGGGTTATGCGATGAAAAACCAGTGAAACTTAATGTTTTGCTGGTTTTTTCTTCAATCGAACTACGCATTATAAATTGCTCTTGCACGGCTTGGCAGCATTGGGTAGTATTCACACCCGCTTCAGTAGACTTATTTTCGTCTGCTTTAATGGTTGAAGCTTTTGGCTGCGGAAACCCCGCAAGGAAAACAGGTACGACTATGTATGAAGCTCTTTTAGTAATTTTCCTGCTGGTGTCTATTGGCTTAGTTGCCATGGTTATGCTGCAGCAAGGTAAAGGTGCTGATATGGGCGCTTCATTCGGCGCTGGCGCATCTGCAACTTTGTTTGGTTCCAATGGCTCTGGTAACTTCATGACCCGTACGACAGCTGTCTTAGCGACACTGTTCTTTGTACTGAGTCTGGTTTTGGGTAACCTGAGCGGTCAGCAAGGCAAGAAAGGCAGTGAGTGGGAAAATCTGGGTGCGCCAGTGAAAACTGAGCAGCCTGCTGCACCAGCAGCTCCGGCAGCCCCAAGTAGCGATATCCCACACTAATCGCACTCGCTTGAAGCCAGCAGTAACCAAGAAGTACAGAATTAAGCAGTAAAGTTTTTAAAATCGATATTTTAAGAACTGTTGTAAAAGGTGATAAGTTTTGAATACGGCTTATCACTTTCGAAATGCCGAGGTGGTGGAATTGGTAGACACGCTACCTTGAGGTGGTAGTGCCCAATAGGGCTTACGGGTTCAAGTCCCGTCCTCGGTACCAATCCTAGATAACTTGTTTTTTCAACGTTATTAGAGTAGTATTCGCCACGATTCGGACGCGGGGTGGAGCAGCCTGGTAGCTCGTCGGGCTCATAACCCGAAGGTCGTCGGTTCAAATCCGGCCCCCGCAACCACTTTCCTAAAGTATCTTTTTTCAAATATACTGTTTACGTTCAGCCAACGACTCAAACGGGTATTTTGAAAAAAATATTGTCAGAAAGCGGCACTGAATTCGTTCGGCAGTATATAGGGTCCAGTTGCATAAAGCCCCGATTTTTCGGGGTTTTTTGTTATCTGACAACAGAATCACTGGGCTATTTAGCCCTTTTTTTATGTCTTGGGGGTGGGCTTGTCCACATTAGAGCAAAAATTGACAGAGATGATTTCGGCGCCGGTTGAGGCATTAGGCTTCGAATTGGTAGGTATTGAGTTCATCCGCAGTCACCATTCAACGCTACGCATCTATATTGATAGTGACGAAGGGATCAATGTTGATGATTGTGCTGATGTCAGCCACCAGGTTAGTGCCGTTCTTGACGTCGAAGATCCAATTACGGTTGCATATAACCTGGAAGTTTCATCTCCTGGCCTTGATCGTCCAATGTTTACCGCCGATCACTACGTCCGTTTTATGGGCGAAGAGGTTTCACTGGTATTGCGTATGGCGGTGCAGAATCGTCGCAAATGGCAGGGTATTATTAAGGCTGTCGAAGGCGAGATGATCACGGTTACTGTAGATGGAAAAGACGAAGTGTTCGCGCTGAGCAACATCCAGAAAGCGAACCTGGTACCCCACTTTTAAAGTTTGGATGAGGCCACTAGGATGAACAAAGAAATTCTGGCTGTTGTTGAGGCAGTTTCCAACGAAAAATCGCTTCCTCGCGAAAAAATTTTTGAAGCACTGGAAACTGCACTGGCGACTGCCACCAAGAAGAAATACGAACAAGAAATCGACGTTCGTGTTTGCATCGATCGCAAAACTGGCGATTTCGATACTTTCCGTCGCTGGGTTATCGTTGATGAAGTTACTCAACCAACCCGCGAAATTACTCTTGATGCCGCTCAGTTTGAAGATCCTGCTCTGCAACTAGGTGAATACGTTGAAGATCAGATTGAGTCTGTCACCTTTGACCGTATTACGACTCAGACTGCAAAACAGGTTATCGTACAGAAAGTACGCGAAGCCGAACGCGCTATGGTGGTTGATGCATTCCGTCAGCACCAAGGCGAGATCGTCACTGGCGTCGTTAAGAAAGTGAGTCGCGACAACATCTCATTGGATCTGGGCAGCAATGCCGAAGCCGTTATCGGTCGTGAAGACATGCTTCCGCGTGAAAACTTCCGTCCAGGCGACCGCATCCGCGGTGTGCTGTATGACGTGCGTCCAGAGGCTCGTGGTGCTCAGCTGTTTGTGAGCCGTTCACGCCCAGAAATGCTGGTTGAGTTGTTCCGCATTGAAGTGCCGGAAATCGGCGAAGAAGTCATCGAGATTAAAGCCGCAGCCCGCGATCCGGGTTCACGTGCGAAAATTGCGGTGAAAACCAACGATAAACGTATTGACCCGGTAGGGGCGTGTGTGGGTATGCGCGGTGCGCGTGTTCAGGCCGTTTCTAGCGAACTGGGTGGCGAACGTATCGACATCGTATTGTGGGATGATAATCCAGCACAGTTCGTTATCAATGCTATGGCGCCAGCCGACGTGGCTTCCATTGTTGTGGATGAAGACAAACACACTATGGACATCGCGGTTGAAGCAAGCAATCTGGCTCAGGCAATTGGGCGTAATGGTCAAAACGTTCGTCTGGCGGCTCAACTGAGCGGCTGGGAACTGAACGTCATGACCGTTGATGATCTTCAGGCTAAACATCAGGCTGAAGCTCACGCAGCTATCGATACATTCACCAAATATCTCGATATTGATGAAGACTTCGCAACCTTACTGGTTGAAGAAGGCTTCTCTACTCTGGAAGAACTGGCCTACGTTCCTGAACAGGAACTGTTAGCCATTGACGGTCTGGATGAAGATACGGTAGACGCTTTGCGCGAGCGCGCAAAAAATGCGTTAACCACTCTGGCGTTAGCTCAGGAAGAAAGCCTGGGCGATCAGAAACCGGCTGAAGATCTGCTGGCTCTGGAAGGTCTGGACCGTGGTATCGCCTTTAAAATGGCCGCTCGTGGGGTTTGTACGCTGGAAGATCTTGCCGAGCAGGGCATCGACGATCTGGCGGATATTGAAGGCCTGAATAGTGAGAAGGCTGGCGAGCTGATTATGGCCGCGCGCAATATCTGCTGGTTTGGCGATAGTGAATAATGAACTGTAGCGGGAAGGAACAGCATGACAGAAGTAACCGTAAAATCACTGGCAGCAGAGATACAGACTTCCGTTGATCGCCTGGTACAGCAATTAGCTGATGCAGGGATCAAGAAGTCAGAAAATGATTCTGTGAGCCCACAGGAAAGAGAAACATTATTAGCTCATTTAAATCGTGAGCATGGCAGCGCATCAGGTAAACTGACGCTGCAGCGTAAAACACGCAGCACATTGAATGTTCCAAGCACTGGCGGAAAAAGCAAAGCCGTGCAAATCGAGGTCCGCAAAAAGCGCACTTATGTAAAAGGCGATGCGGCAGCTGAACAGGCTGAAGCAGAAGCACAGGCACAGCGTGAAGCGGAAGAGCAGGCTCGTCGTGAGACTGAAGAAAAAGCAAAACGTGAAGCAGAAGAAAAAGCGAAACGTATTGCTGAAGATCAGGCGAAACGTAACCTGGAAGAGCAAGCCAAACGTGAGGCCGCTGATAAAGCTAAGCGTGGCGCAGCGGAAAGTGAAAAAGTGACGAATCAAAATACCGACGAAAAAACCAAAGCTGCGCATGCTGAAAAAGCGCGCCGCGAAGCCGAAGCTGCTGCACTGAAACGCAAAGCCGAAGAAGAAGCTCTGCGTAAGCTTGAAGAAGACGCTAAGCGTGTTTCTGAAGAAGCTCGCAAAATGGCAGAAGCTAACGAAGGCAAAGCGCCTGAAGCTGAAACAACAGAAGATGCTTCTGATTACCACGTGACTACTTCTCATCATGCTCGCGAAGCAGAAGATGAAAATGACCGTCAGGTTGAAGCAGGCCGCGCTCGTGCACGTACCGCAACTAAAGCGACCAAGCAGAAGAAAGGCAATAAACTGTCTGAATCTAAAGCCGATCGCGAAGAAGCACGTGCCCAGACCCGTGGTGGTAAAGGCAAACGTAAGCCAAGTACTCTGCAGCAAGGCTTTAACAAGCCTGCTCAAGCGGTAAACCGTGACGTCATCATTGGCGAAACCATTACCGTTGCTGAACTGGCTAACAAAATGGCTGTTAAAGGCTCCCAAGTCATCAAAGCAATGATGAAGATGGGTGCTATGGCTACCATCAATCAGGTCATCGATCAGGAAACTGCTCAGATGGTTGCTGAGGAAATGGGCCACAAAGTTATCCTGCGTCGTGAAAACGAGCTGGAAGAAGCAGTAATGAGTGACCGTGATACCGGTGCTGCTGCAGAGCCTCGTGCTCCAGTGGTGACCATCATGGGCCACGTTGACCACGGTAAAACATCCCTGCTGGACTATATCCGTTCCACGAAAGTGGCATCGGGCGAAGCCGGTGGTATTACCCAGCATATCGGTGCGTACCACGTACAAACTGATAATGGCATGATCACCTTCCTGGATACCCCAGGTCACGCCGCATTTACTTCAATGCGTGCTCGTGGTGCTCAGGCAACGGATATCGTTGTTCTGGTTGTTGCGGCTGACGATGGCGTGATGCCACAGACTATCGAAGCAATCCAGCATGCTAAAGCGGCAAAAGTGCCGGTTGTTGTTGCTGTGAACAAAATCGATAAGCCTGAAGCGGACATGGATCGCGTTAAAAACGAACTGTCTCAGTATGGCGTTATGCCAGAAGAGTGGGGCGGCGAGTCTCAGTTCATCCCTGTGTCTGCTAAAGCAGGTACTGGTATTGATGATCTGTTGGATGCCATCCTGTTGCAGGCTGAAGTTCTGGAATTGAAAGCGGTTCGCAGCGGTATGGCGAGCGGCGTAGTTATCGAATCCTTCTTGGATAAAGGCCGTGGCCCGGTTGCCACCGTTCTGGTTCAAGAAGGTACTCTGAACAAGGGCGATATCGTTCTGTGTGGCTTCGAATATGGCCGCGTCCGTGCGATGCGTGACGAAATGGGCCGTGAAGTGACCTCTGCAGGTCCTTCTATTCCTGTGGAAATTCTGGGTCTGTCCAGCGTTCCTGCCGCCGGTGATGAAGCTACCGTTGTTCGTGACGAGAAGAAAGCTCGCGAAGTTGCTCTGTATCGTCAGGGTAAATTCCGTGAAGTTAAACTGGCTCGTCAGCAGAAATCTAAACTGGAAAACATGTTTGCTAACATGAGCGAAGGCGAAGTTTCTGAACTGAACATCGTACTGAAATCTGACGTACAGGGTTCTTGCGAGGCGATTTCTGATGCCTTGTTAGGTCTGTCTACCGATGAAGTGAAAGTGAAAATTGTTGGCTCCGGCGTGGGCGGCATCACTGAAACTGATGCGACCTTGGCCGCTGCATCTAACGCAATCATCCTTGGCTTTAACGTCCGTGCCGATGCTTCTGCTCGCCGCGTGATTGAAGCTGAAAGCCTGGATCTGCGTTACTACTCCGTCATCTATAATCTGATCGACGAAGTTAAGCAGGCAATGAGCGGTATGCTGGCTCCTGAATATCGTCAAGAAATCATCGGCCTGGCTGAAGTTCGTGACGTGTTCAAATCGCCTAAATTCGGTGCGATTGCCGGTTGTATGGTTACTGAAGGCGTGGTTAAACGTCATAACCCAATCCGTGTACTGCGTGATAACGTGGTTATCTATGAAGGTGAGCTGGAATCTCTGCGTCGCTTCAAAGATGACGTTAACGAAGTTCGTAACGGCATGGAATGTGGTATCGGTGTTAAGAACTACAACGACGTTCGCTCTGGCGATATGATCGAAGTATTCGAAATCATCGAAGTTAAGCGTACCATCGAGTAATTAAGTAAGCGCCTAGCTTATAATATCTTTGGGGGGCTTAATGCCCCCCGATTCGTCTTGGAGGACGCCATAATGGCAAAAGAATTCAGCCGTACTCAGCGTGTATCTCAAGAGATGCAGAAAGAGATTGCGATCATTTTGCAACGCGAAGTTAAAGACCCGCGCATTGGTATGGTGACGGTTTCTGGCGTTGAAGTTTCTCGCGATCTGGCTTATGCCAAAGTGTTTGTCACATTTTTGAATGACAGCGATCCGAACGCGGTTAGAGTTGGACTGAAAGCGCTGCATGAAGCTTCTGGTTTCATCCGTATGCTGATCGGCAAAGCAATGCGCCTGCGCGTTGTTCCTGAGCTGACTTTCTCATACGACAACTCGTTGGTTGAAGGTATGCGTATGTCCAACCTCGTCACCAGCGTTGTGAAGAATGACGAAGAACGTCGTGCTGCATCAGGTAACGCTTCAGGTAACACTGAGGAGGAATAATGTCACGACCTCGCCGTCGCGGCCGTGATATTAACGGCGTTCTGTTATTAGACAAGCACCAAGGTCTATCATCAAATGACGTTTTGCAAAAAGTAAAACGCATCTATAACGCCAACAAGGCAGGACATACCGGTGCGCTAGATCCTCTAGCGACCGGTATGCTGCCTATTTGTTTAGGCGAATCGACCAAGTTTTCCCAATTCTTGCTGGATGCTGATAAACGCTATCGCGTTATTGCGCGTTTAGGGCAAAGAACGAACACCTCTGATGCCGATGGCGAAGTGGTTCAGGAACGTCCTGTTGAGTTTTCACAGGAACAACTGGATGCTGCGCTGGAGCAGTTCCGAGGGGATAGCCAGCAAGTACCATCAATGTATTCTGCACTGAAATATCAGGGTAAGCCGCTTTACGAGTATGCACGTCAGGGCATTGAAGTCCCTCGTGAAGCTCGTGATATTACCGTCTATGAGTTGCAGTTTATCCGTTGGGAAAACGATGAATTAGAGTTAGAAATTCATTGCTCTAAAGGCACCTATATCCGAACTATCATTGACGATTTGGGTGAGGTTTTAGGCTGTGGTGCGCACGTTATCTATTTACGTCGTGTACAGGTTTCTAACTATCCGTCAGAGCGCATGGTGACTTTGGAACAACTACAGCAAATGGTTGCCGCAGCCGAAGAGGCTGGCATTGAACCGAAAACGGTTCTTGACCCGCTGTTGTTGCCGATGGATACCGCGGCGTCTCATCTGCCGGAAATAAATCTTACCGATGTTATTGCCGCTTACGTTCTACAAGGACAGCCGGTGCAGGTGCAAGGTTTGCCTGCTGAAGGTATGGTGCGCATCAACGTTGGCGAGAAACGCCGATTTATCGGCGTTGGCGAAGTGGACGACCAAGGACGCTTGGCACCACGTCGCTTAATTGTAGAAGAACGCGTTCCTGAGTAACGAGTCATCAGGTGCTTTGTTGCGATCTTTTTGCGCTCAGAGTAGAATAGCGCGGCTTATGTATTAGGCAGCTGAATTAGAGATCGGCGCCTGCTTTTTTAATCGTTTTATGAATTTGGAGTTCTATAATGTCTCTAAGTGTTGAAGCTAAAGCTCAAATCGTTGCTGACTTCGGTCGTGACGCTAACGACAGCGGTTCCACCGAAGTTCAGGTTGCTCTGTTAACTGCACAGATCAACCACCTGCAAGGTCACTTCGCTGAACACAAAAAAGATCACCACAGCCGTCGTGGTCTGCTGCGTATGGTTTCCCAGCGTCGTAAGCTGCTGGATTACCTGAAGCGTAAAGATGTAGCTCGCTACACCAGCCTGATTGAACGTCTGGGTCTGCGTCGCTAGTCCAAACGATTTTCAGAAGTAAAGGGGCCTAGATTGGCCCCTTTCTTCTAGGAAGCAATCACAAATAAGGTTAATGTACTGTAATTAACCAAATTACAGCTGCTAAAATCGTTGTGGTTAAAGAAAGAAGCGTTAAAAATAGAGTCGATCGACTCTTGTTGATAACGTATGCCGTTTGACGATCCTTTTTGCAGATGTTCGCGCGGCTAATGCAAGTCTCTGGACTGCCAGTGATTTCCATTAGTCGCGAGAATGCAACGAAGTGATCGAAGGCAAATAATGAGGAGTAGCGCTGCGTATGGCGTTACTGAACTTACAAAGATAAGGAAAATACTTTGCTGAATCCTATCGTTCGCAAATTCCAGTACGGTCAGAATACCGTAACGTTGGAAACTGGCATGATGGCTCGCCAAGCCACTGCTGCAGTCATGGTTACCATGGACGACACCGCGGTATTCGTTACCGTTGTAGGCGCTAAAAAAGCTAAAGAAGGCCAGAGCTTCTTCCCTCTGACCGTTAACTATCAGGAGCGTACCTACGCTGCTGGTCGTTTCCCTGGTGGTTTCTTCCGTCGTGAAGGCCGTCCTGGTGAAGGCGAAACTCTGATTGCGCGTCTGATTGACCGCCCAATTCGCCCACTGTTCCCAGAAGGCTTCCTGAACGAAGTTCAGGTTGTTGCTACCGTTGTTTCCGTAAACCCGCAGGTTAGCCCAGACATCGTTGCGATGATCGGTGCTTCTGCTGCCCTGAGCCTGTCCGGTATTCCGTTCAATGGCCCAATCGGTGCAGCTCGCGTTGGTTACATCAACGACCAGTATGTGCTGAACCCAACGACCGATGAGCTGCAAGAAAGCAAGCTGGATCTGGTTGTTGCAGGTACCGAAGGCGCAGTGCTGATGGTTGAATCCGAAGCTCAGTTACTGAGCGAAGACCAGATGCTGGGTGCCGTAGTATTCGGTCACGATCAGCAGCAGGTTGTTATTGAAAACATCAAGGCGCTGGCTGCAGAAGCGGGCAAACCTCGTTGGGAATGGACTGCACCTGCGGTTAACGAAGCACTGCATGCTCGCGTTGCTGCGCTGGCTGAAGCTCGTATCGGTGATGCATACCACATCACTGAAAAACAGGCTCGCTACGCTCAGATTGACCAGATTAAAGCTGACGTTATCGCTGCCCTGCAGGCTGAAGACGAATCTCTGAACGCGGGCGAAATCGCAGACGTTCTGGGTTCACTGGAGAAAAATGTCGTACGTAGCCGTGTGCTGCGTGGCGAGCCACGTATCGATGGCCGTGAAAAAGACATGATCCGTGGCCTCGATGTGCGTACCGGTGTCCTGCCGCGTACCCATGGTTCTGCACTGTTCACCCGTGGTGAAACTCAGGCTCTGGTGACCGCAACTCTGGGTACAGAACGTGATGCTCAGAACATTGATGGCTTAACTGGCGAGCAGACTGACCGCTTCCTGCTACACTATAACTTCCCTCCGTATTCCGTAGGGGAAACCGGCATGATGGGTTCACCTAAGCGTCGTGAAATTGGTCACGGTCGTTTGGCGAAGCGCGGCGTGTTGGCTGTAATGCCTAAGCAAGACGAATTCCCGTACACTGTTCGTGTGGTTTCTGAAATCACCGAATCTAACGGTTCTTCTTCAATGGCTTCCGTTTGTGGTGCTTCTTTAGCACTGATGGACGCAGGTGTTCCGATCAAAGCTGCCGTTGCCGGTATCGCGATGGGTCTGGTTAAAGAAGACGAAAACTTTGTCGTATTGTCTGACATTCTGGGTGACGAAGATCACCTGGGCGACATGGACTTCAAAGTTGCGGGTAGCCGCGAAGGTATCACTGCTCTGCAGATGGATATTAAGATTGAAGGCATCACCCGCGAAATTATGCAGGTGGCTCTGAATCAGGCTAAGGGTGCGCGTTTGCACATTCTGGGTGTGATGGAACAGGCGATCAACGCGCCACGTGGTGATATCTCTGAATTCGCTCCACGTATCCATACCATCAAGATCAATCCTGAGAAGATCAAAGATGTTATCGGTAAGGGCGGTTCCGTTATTCGTGCACTGACTGACGAAACGGGCACTACCATTGAAATCGAAGATGACGGTACTGTTAAAATCGCAGCAACCGACAACGAAAAAGCGAAACATGCTATTCGTCGTATCGAAGAAATCACTGCTGAAATCGAAGTTGGCCGTATCTATCAGGGTAAAGTAACCCGTATCGTTGATTTCGGTGCATTCGTTGCTATCGGTGGCGGTAAAGAAGGTCTGGTTCATATTTCTCAGATCGCTGACAAGCGCGTTGAGAAAGTGACTGACTATCTGCAGATGGGTCAGGAAGTTCCTGTTAAGGTTCTGGAAGTTGACCGTCAGGGTCGCGTTCGCTTGAGCATCAAAGAAGCAAGCGCACCAGAACAAGCAGCTGCTCCAACTGCTGAATAATAGCTTATTCAGTGCTACGGCTTCCTGCGCATGCAGGGAGCCGTTTATTACGCAAACACAGGATGTGTTTTGCTTATTGGATGATAGGAAATCAATCCGATGTTGGTCTTCGGGAGTTGGGAAATGAAGCCTATCTTGCGCTGGTGTTACGTTGCGACAGCAATTCTGCTGGCAGGATGCAGCAACCTTGATTGGCGTAAAGACGAAGTACTAGCAATTCCGTTACAGCCTTCGCTGCAACAGGAAGTCATGCTGGCACGCATGGAACAGATCCTTGCTAGCCGTGCATTGACAGATGATGAACGCGCACAGCTTTTATATGAGCGCGGAGTACTGTATGATAGTCTAGGACTGAGAGCTTTAGCGCGTAACGATTTTTCGCAAGCGCTGGCTATTCGTCCTGATATGCCAGAAGTTTTTAACTATCTGGGGATTTACTTAACGCAGGCTGGCAATTTTGATGCCGCCTATGAAGCGTTTGATTCTGTACTAGAGCTTGATCCAACTTACAACTACGCGCGTTTAAACCGAGGCATCGCACTGTATTACGGTGGTCGATACTCGTTAGCGCAGGATGATCTGCAGGCGTTTTATCAAGACGATCCCAATGATCCATTCCGTTCGTTATGGCTTTACCTTGTGGAACGTGAAATCGATCCAAAGAAAGCCACTGCCTCGCTGGAACAGCGATATAACAAGGCGAACAGGAATCAATGGGGATGGAATATTGTCGAATTCTACCTGGGCACCATCAATCAGAAAACATTGATGACACGCTTACAGGAAGATGCAACGGATAACACTTCGCTCGCTGAGCATCTCAGTGAAACTGACTTCTATTTAGGTAAACATTACCTGAGTCTGGGGGACAAGAGCAGTGCCTCTGCGCTGTTCAAACTGACGGTTGCCAACAACGTACATAACTTCGTTGAGCACCGCTATGCACTGTTGGAATTGGCGCTTTTGGGCCAAGAGCAAGACGACCTATCAGAATCGGACCAGCAATAGCTGACGAACAACTACGCCTATATTTTTAATTGCTTTATCACCTCCTTGAGGTGAGGGCTTTTTGTTCGTTATTTAATCTAATTTGAGCCGGTTCACACTTTTCAATGAAAATCATTGTCCATTTTCTAGACGAGTTATGTAGACTGGCCGCCATCAATGAGGCACGTGTACATGGCTGAGTTCGAAACTTCTTTTGCTGACCTAGGGTTAGCTGCACCAATTATCCAAGCCCTGACCGATCTGGGCTACGAAAAACCGTCTCCAATCCAGGCGGAATGTATTCCTCACCTTTTAAATGGCCGTGACGTTCTGGGTATGGCTCAGACCGGTTCCGGTAAGACCGCAGCGTTTTCTTTGCCGCTGCTGCACAATATTGATCCAAGCCTGAAAGCACCACAGGTGCTGGTTCTGGCTCCAACTCGTGAGCTGGCGGTTCAGGTTTCTGAAGCGATGGCTGATTTCGCTAAACACATGAACGGCGTAAACGTTGTTGCTCTGTACGGTGGCCAACGCTACGACGTACAGCTGCGCGCTCTGCGTCAGGGGCCACAGATTGTTGTGGGTACTCCTGGTCGTCTGCTAGACCACCTGAAGCGTGGCACCCTGAACCTGTCTAACCTGAGTGGTTTGGTTCTGGACGAAGCTGACGAAATGTTGCGTATGGGCTTCATCGAAGACGTTGAAACCATCATGGCGCAGATTCCAGCACAGCACCAGACCGCACTGTTCTCTGCAACTATGCCTGAAGCCATTCGTCGTATTACCCGTCGCTTCATGAAAGAGCCTCAGGAAGTACGCATTCAGTCTAGCATTACGACTCGCCCAGACATCAGCCAGAGCTACTGGACTGTGTTCGGGATGCGTAAAAACGAAGCGCTGGTTCGCTTCCTTGAAGCTGAAGATTTTGATGCTGCAATCATCTTCGTACGTACCAAAAACGCGACTCTGGAAGTTGCTGAAGCATTGGAACGTAGTGGTTACAGCAGCGCCGCTCTGAACGGTGATATGAATCAGGCGCTGCGTGAGCAGACTCTGGAACGCCTGAAAGATGGTCGTTTAGATATCCTGATTGCAACCGATGTTGCTGCACGTGGTCTGGACGTTGACCGTATCAGTCTGGTTGTTAACTATGACATCCCGATGGACTCCGAGTCTTACGTTCACCGTATCGGCCGTACCGGTCGTGCTGGCCGCGCTGGCCGTGCGTTGCTGTTCGTTGAGAACCGTGAACGTCGCCTGTTGCGTAACATTGAACGCATCATGAAGCTGACCATTCCAGAAGTTGAAATCCCTAATGCAGAACTGCTGGGTCAACGTCGTCTGGCTAAGTTTGCCGCTAAAGTTCAGCAGCAACTGGAAAGCAGCGATCTGGATAAATACCGCGATCTGCTGACTAAACTGCAGCCGGAAGATGAACTGGATATGGAAACTCTGGCCGCAGCATTGCTGAAAATGGCACAGGGCGAACGTCCACTGATCCTGCCACCTGATCCGGTTATGGAACGCCGTCCACGTCGTGAATTCCGTGACCGTGACGATCGCAATGAACGCGGTGGCGATCGCTTCGCTCGTCGTGGTGACCGTGAGCCACGTGAAGCCCGTGAAGGTGCGCCACGTCGTGAACGCCGTGATGCTGGCGATATGGAACTGTACCGTATCGAAGTGGGTCGTGATGATGGTGTTGAAGTTCGCCACATCGTTGGTGCTATCGCTAACGAAGGTGATATTAGCAGCCGTTACATCGGTAACATCAAGCTGTTTGCTTCTCACTCAACGATCGAGCTGCCAAAAGGTATGCCAGGTGATCTGCTGTCTCACTTCACCCGTACCCGTATCCTCAATAAGCCGCTGAATATGCAGCTGATGGGTGATGCTCCAGCACGTGAACCACGTCGTGAACGTCCTGCAGGCGATCGCGGTGGCCGTAGCGCCGGTGGCGAGCGTCGCAGCTTCGGTGGACGTGATGGCGCACCTCGTCGTGATGACCGTCGTGGTAACAGCGATCGCAGTGCAGCGCCGCGCGGCCCACGCCGTGATGATGCAGCACAGCCGCCACGTCGTCGTACAACTAACGAAGCGTAATAAAGCTGTTCTGAACTCAATGACTAAGCCAACCTCAGGGTTGGCTTTTTTTATGCCTATTATCCCCCGTAGCGGCTTATCGTAGGGTTCTTCACTGATAAGCTTGTTTCTTGCCTTTGAAATACGTTTTATCGGCGTATGATGCTTGGCGATTGAGGTTCACAACCTCAAGACAGTTCCCCGGTCGGGGGCTGTAATCACAAGGGGATAATTCATGTCTTGGCAAAACTTCAAACAACAATATCTAATAAAATTCTGGGCTCCGCTCCCTGCGGTTATCGCTGCGGGGATTTTATCAACTTACTATTTTGGTATTACAGGCACCTTTTGGGCGGTAACCGGCGAATTCACCCGCTGGGGTGGACATGTGTTACAGCTATTTGGCGCGCATCCAGAGCAGTGGGGCTATTTCAAAGTCATCGGCCTTGAAGGCTCGCCTCTGGATCGCATTGACGGCATGATGATCATCGGTATGTTCGGTGGTTGCTTCGCCGCTGCGTTGTGGGCCAACAACGTTAAACTGCGCATGCCTCAGCACCGCATCCGAATTCTGCAGGCGATTCTGGGCGGCATGATTGCAGGCTTTGGCGCACGTTTGGCTATGGGGTGTAACCTCGCGGCCTTCTTCACTGGCATTCCACAGTTTTCGCTGCATGCATGGTTTTTCGCACTGGCGACTGCAGTCGGCTCTTATTTTGGCGCGCGCTTTACGCTGCTACCGATGTTTCGCATTCCGGTAAAACTGCAAAAGGTCAGCGCAGCCTCTCCACTGACTCAGAAGCCTGAACAAGCTAAACGACGCTTCCGCTTAGGGATGATTATCTTCTTTGCGGTAGTTGCATGGGGCGGATTAACCGCGATGAATGCGCCTAAGCTCGGCCTCGCCATGTTGTTTGGGGTTGGTTTTGGGTTGCTGATTGAGCGAGCCCAGATTTGCTTTACTTCGGCATTCCGTGACCTGTGGATCACTGGCCGAACTCATATGGCGAAAGCGATTATTATCGGGATGGCGGTGAGCGCTATCGGTATCTTCAGCTATGTACAAATGGGACTCGCGCCAAAAATTATGTGGGCTGGCCCCAATGCAATAATCGGCGGTGTTCTGTTTGGTTTTGGTATTGTGTTAGCCGGTGGTTGTGAAACGGGCTGGATGTATCGTGCCGTCGAAGGACAGGTGCATTTCTGGTGGGTTGGGCTTGGCAATATTCTGGGGGCGACCATTCTTGCATATTACTGGGACGATCTGGCTCCGTCGCTAGCGACCTCCTACGATAAAATCAACCTGCTGCAAACCTTTGGTCCGCTGGGTGGTTTACTCGTCACTTACCTCATGCTACTGGCCGCATTTTTGCTGGTTGTTGCATGGGAAAAACGTTTCTTCCGTACAAAAAATCAGGTGAATAACGCCGTTAAGGAGATTGCATGAAACCTACAGATATCGTTCCAGATTATCGTTTGGATATGGTGGGGGAGCCTTGTCCTTATCCTGCGGTGGCGACGCTTGAAGCGATGCCAAACCTTAAAGTGGGTGAGATTCTAGAAGTGGTTAGCGATTGCCCACAGTCGATCAACAACATCCCGTTGGATGCCAAAAATCACGGTTATACCGTGCTTGATATCCAACAGGATGGACCGACCATTCGCTATCTTATTCAGCGCTAATTACCCTTCAGCTAAGGTGCGTAATGCACCTTAGCTGATACGTTCGGCAACGCTGAGCTGCTGCTTGATGTCGGCCACAATTTCGAAGGATCGTAAACGAGCCTGATGATCGAAAATCTGTCCATTAACCATCACTTCATCCGCCTGTGTTTCTCTTAGCAGAGCTTCTAATCCGCTTTTCACCTGCTGTGGATCGCCGACTACTGACATCCTAAGCGCCTGTTCCACGCCGTATTGTTCACCTGCGCTCCAATAGGCGGAGATATCTGTTACCGGCGCGGGGAGTGGCCCTGGTTCTCCTCGACGCAAATTAATGAACTGCTGCTGCATCGAGGTAAACAGGAAGCGTGCATCGCGCTCGCTGTCTGCTGCAACCACGTTGATACAGACAATCGCATACGGCTGCGCTAATGCCTTCGATGGCTGAAATTGGCTACGGTACATGGCCAGTGCTTGATGAAGCATATCCGGAGCAAAATGTGAGGCGAAAGCAAAAGGAAGTCCGAGTTTTGCGGCGAGTTGTGCACTATAAAGGCTAGAACCTAGAAGCCAGATAGGAATATGTAAACCCTGTCCCGGAACTGCCTGCACATGCTGTCCTGCGGTCACTTCACCGAAGTAACGCTGTAGCTCAGCGACATCTTGCGGAAAGTCATCAATTTCGCCATGCAGGCTACGGCGCAACGCCATCATGGTGCGCTGGTCTGAGCCTGGAGCTCGGCCTAAACCTAAATCTATACGGCCGGGATAAAGTGATTCCAGTGTGCCAAACTGTTCGGCGATAACTAAGGGAGCATGATTAGGCAGCATGACACCACCAGACCCCACTCGAATAGTTTTAGTTCCTCCTGCGATATAGCCGATCAACACCGAAGTGGCGGCGCTGGCAATACCCGTCATGTTGTGATGTTCAGCCAGCCAATAACGATGGAATCCCCAATCTTCAGCGTGTTGAGCCAGACTTAGCGAACGATGAAAAGCATCACGAGCCGTTGCTCCTGTGGGAATAGGGGAGAGATCGAGAACTGAAAAAGGTACGTTTTTGGCAGCCATCACATGATTCCTATAAATAGACCAATCGGTCTGGTTTTTAGGTTGATGTTAATCGTATGTGATAATTAATCAATAGCTGGCTGTGTTAATGCGTGCTACAGCGAAAGCAACGTTATCTGGAGGAGAGGTCTATGAAGCAATGAGAGAAAATGCAGTTTAAAATTCTATTTGATTTCATTTTTATAACAAAATAAAGATGGTTGTGCTGAATGGCTGTTTTGCCTTGCTAGAGATGTGATGTCCATCATGTTAGTAAGGTTTTGTTCTTTGATTTTCGACTAAGGGTAATCTGCTGGACTTCACAAAAATTATCCCAGTGGCGATTACGTTACATCAGTTAAAAAGACGCATAAAATAAAATATCTTTTAAATTCATCATATTGTAGATATCAGGGTGTATCCCAAGTTATGGATTTCATAAAGTAGCCATCTGGGAGTCAAAATTTTTAGTGTTATCCTCTTTTGGTAGAAGATTTTTCTCACAACACCCCGTTCCTTGGGTGTGAGTTGAAAAAATATTCTCCAGAGAGCAGCGTATCATTTTTGCATAATAAAAAAGCCTGCAAATTACGTCTGTACATTAAAAAGAAAATAAAACCTACACTTATAATATTGCGAGCGAGAGCTATTATGGAAACCGCAACAGAGAATAGCAGTGTCGTTGTTAATGATTATCCTTCAGATAGTCGCGGAGGAATGACAGAAAGCGAATGGAAAGCAGCAACAAAGTTTGATAGCACTGATGCCGGCTGGATTATTATGAGCATCGGGATGGCTATTGGCGCTGGTATTGTATTTTTACCTGTGCAGGTAGGGCTGATGGGATTATGGGTATTCTTACTCTCATCCATTATTGGCTATCCAGCGATGTATTTGTTTCAGCGTTTATTTATTAACACTTTAGCGGAATCACCAGAGTGTAAAGATTATCCGAGTGTCATTAGCGGATACTTAGGTAAAAACTGGGGGATATTATTAGGCGCATTATATTTTGTTATGTTGGTTATCTGGATGTTTGTTTATTCCACCGCGATTACCAACGATAGCGCTTCATATTTACACACTTTTGGCGTAACTGATGGGCTACTTTCTGAAAACCCATTCTATGGTTTAGTCCTTATCTGCATTTTGGTTGCCATCTCTTCACGAGGCGAAAAGCTGTTATTTAAACTTTCTAGCTTTATGGTTCTCACCAAGTTGTTAGTCGTAGCCGCGTTAGGCGTATCCATGGTGGGTATGTGGCATTTATATAACGTGGGTTCTTTGCCGCCGATGGGACTGCTCATTAAGAACGCGATTATCACGCTGCCGTTTACTTTGACGTCTATCCTGTTTATTCAAACGCTGAGTCCGATGGTGATCTCATACCGTTCTAAAGAGAAATCACGTGAGGTTGCTCGTTTTAAAGCATTGCGAGCAATGAATATTGCCTTTGGTGTTTTATTTGTCACAGTATTCTTTTACGCGGTTTCTTTCACCTTAGCGATGGGGCATGACGAAGCGGTTAAAGCCTATGAGCAGAATATTTCAGCATTGGCGATTGCGGCGCAGTTCTTCCCTGGTAGCTGGGCGACCGTGGTTAGCGTTATTTTAAATATCTTTGCGGTCATGACAGCTTTTTTTGGTGTTTATTTAGGCTTCCGCGAAGCGACTCAGGGCATTGTTATGAATATCCTGCGTCGTCGTATGCCGGCTGAAAAGATCAATGAGAAATGGGTACAAAACGGAATTATGCTGTTTGCCATTTTATTGGCATGGAGTGCAATTATTCTGAATGCGCCAGTATTAAGCTTTACTTCAATTTGTAGTCCTATATTTGGGATGGTCGGGTGTTTGATTCCAGCTTATTTAGTCTACAAAGTACCCGCTCTACATAAATACAAAGGTACTTCACTCACCATTATCATCATTACCGGATTGCTGCTATGTGTGTCTCCATTCCTAGCATTCTCCTAATAAGTTAAAAACTGAATATTTTTGTAGTCTTGTTATTAAGGTCTGAATTATGAGCAAGTATGAAAGCGAAAATCTGTTGTGTACCGAATCACGTGATGAATTGTGGAATGAGTTTATCCGTGCGGTACAGCAGGAAGTCAAGCCAGCTGTAGGCTGTACCGAGCCAGTTTCTTTGGCTCTGGCCGCTGCTGTTGCCGCTTCATATCTTCCTGAGCCTGTTGAGCGTATCGAAGCGCGCGTATCTCCTAACCTGATGAAAAATGGTATGGGGGTGACAGTCCCAGGTACAGGGATGGTCGGCCTCCCGATCGCTGCGGCGGTTGGGGCGATCGGGGGAGATCCCAAAGCAGGATTGGAAGTGCTCAAACATGCGACGCCACAGTCCGTTGAGGCAGGGAAGTCTCTTCTGGCTAGTGGGGGCGTGTCGGTTTCTATTCAGCAGCCGTGTGAGCATATTCTGTTTTCTCAGGTCACGGTGTTGGGGGCAACGGAATCGGCCTGTGTCACCATTGCCGATGGACATACCAACGTCATTAAAATTGTGAAAAACGGTGAAGTGCTGTTTGACGCACGGCTGCACTCCGATGAATCCTCTGATGCGCCTTGTGCTGAAGGGTATTGCCTGAAGAAAGCATCATTACGTCAGGTATTTGATTTTGCCGTTAATGTCCCGCTAGAACGCATCCATTTTATTTTGGAGGCCGCGACGTTAAACAAGGCGCTATCGTTGGAGGGATTGAGCAAGCAGTATGGTTTGCACATTGGTGCAACGCTCCAGCGCCAACGTGACCGCGGTTTGCTGGCTCGTGATCTACTGTCGGATATTATGATTCGCACGTCCTCTGCGTCTGACGCACGTATGGGAGGCGCGGTGATGCCAGCCATGAGCAACTCAGGCTCGGGTAATCAGGGAATCACTGCCACGATGCCCGTCGTCGTCGTGGCTGAATATCTTGGCGCGGATGAAGCGCAATTGACTCGAGCTTTAATGTTATCGCACCTGACTGCGATATACATCCATAGCCAGTTGCCTACCCTGTCAGCGCTGTGCGCGGCGACAACGGCGGCGATGGGCGCTGCTGCTGGGATTGCGTGGCTGATTGAGGGGCGTTATGAACCGGTTGCGATGGCGATTAGCAGCATGATCGGTGATGTCAGCGGTATGATTTGCGATGGTGCTTCCAACAGTTGTGCCATGAAGGTATCAACCAGCGTTTCGGCTGCCTACAAAGCGGTGCTGATGGCGTTAGATGATAGCTGTGTGACGGGGAATGAAGGGATTGTCACCGACGATGTGGACCGCTCAATTGCTAACCTTTGTGCTCTGGCCTGCCATTCCATGCAGCAAACCGACACTCAGATTATTGAGATAATGGCAAAGAAAGCCTCATAACAGGTAACGACTTAAAGCCTTTTAAAATGGGAGCCTCGGCTCCCATTTTTACGGCAAGATAAACACTTATTGTATTAACTCTAAGCCAGCGACTCGCTGCCAGTACCCGTTACAGTCGGCGCGATTTTCCAACGTTAGTGGTTCAAGCCCTCGCTCGTTGGCGCGGAATTGGCTTAGCACGTTCAGCGTGTCCATGCTCTCCGGCGATAGGCGCACGATATCCACTAATCCCTGCATTTCTAGCTGATTATTGCCGAGGTTATAGCAATAGCCACTTTGTGTCTGAATACCGTTAAGCACGAAAACCTGCTGGTTTTCCTGTGATAAAACGCGGCGTCCTTGAGGATATTTAATGCAGCAGGTTTCGCACTGATCTTTCGGCAAATCTTCAGATCGGGCGGTAAAGCAGCGTGCGGAATAGGCCAGTGGCAGATGCCCGTAACTCAGAACTTCCACTTCAAACTTATTGCGAATGCCTAAGCTTTCACACTGGTCCATCACGTTTTTCAGCCAGTCGTGGGAGAGTTCAACCGGCATACACCAACGCACCATTCCCTGTTTTTGTAACAGACGCAAGGTGACCGCGTTGTAGCAGTTCAGCGCGTGGCCGGCTACAAACGGCAGCTTACGTTCCGCGGCCATATTCACGGTGCCTAAGTCGTTGGCTTCAATTAAGAAATCGCCGTTTTCGACATAGCGCTTTAGCTCATTAAGCTCGGAAGGCGCTTGCAACAGCGCCAGCGTAGAAATCACCACCTGCTTGCCTGAGTGCGCCACTTGTTTGGCAACATCCAACCAGTCGGCAACTTTCATCTCTCGGCGTTTTGAACACACGGTTTCACCGAGATAAATGATATCAGCTTCACTTTGAGCGGCAGCCTGATAGAAAGTTTCTATTTCATTTTTTGGCCAGTAATAGAGCACTGCCCCTAAAGAATATTTCACGATTTTTTTTCCTTACTGCCATTTCCGGTGATAGGCACCCAGTGTGGTTTGGGTGCCTTCAGCCATCGCGCCAAGGCTATCCATCCAGCTCTGTTCTGCTTTATAGCGTTCAGGATCTTTCTGGCAGCGGTCTATGGCTTGACGCCATACTTTTGCTACTTGGCTGACATAGGCAGGGCTACGTTGACGCCCTTCAATTTTCACCGAGGCAATATTAGCGCCCATCAAATCGGGCAGCAGTTCGAGCGTATTTAGGCTGGTGGGTTCTTCAAGCGCGTGATATTTCTCGCCATCGACTAGATAGCGCCCTTTACACAACGTTGGATAACCCGCGTTTTCACCCTCTTCGTAGCGGTCAATCAGTACATCATTAAGGCGTGATTCCATTCCCTGTGGCGTTTGCTGCCAGCGAACGAAACGGGCCGGAGAGCAGGCACCTACGGTATTAGGCGACTCACCGGTAAGATAAGAGGAGAGGTAGCAGCGACCTTCAGCCATGATACACAGGCTGCCGAAAGCAAAAACTTCCAACGGTACTTCGCTAGTACGAGCCAATTGTTTCACCTGATGAATTGACAGCACACGCGGCAATACCACGCGCGAAACATCGAAGTGTTGTTTGTAAAAACGAATGGCTTCGTCATTCGTCGCCGATGCCTGCACGGAAACGTGGCGCTCAACCTGCGGGTAACGTTCTGCCGCGTATTCCAGCATGGCGAGATCGGCTAAAATAAGCGCATCGGCGCCTAACTGTGCAGCCATATCCACGGCCCGCTCCCAGCGTGCGTAGCCATCAGGATGAGCAAACGTATTGATCGCTATGTGCAGCTTACGTTTATGGTTATGCACGTAGCTCACGGCTTCTTGGAGCTTTTTCTCAGTAAAATTCAGGCCAGCAAAATGGCGAGCGTTAGTATCATCTTTTAAGCCGATATAAACGGCGTCTGCGCCGTTATCAATAGCTGCTTTCAGAGCAGGCAAATTTCCGGCGGGGCAAAGCAACTCCATATATCATTCCTGAACGGGCCACGGTAGCGATGAGTGGCAATTAATGACAACAGGTGATCGGTTGAACCCTGAGTGATAATTTTAATGGCGATCATTCTAGAGAACCCATTCATCGGCTGTTTTGATTTGAGGCAGTTTCTCGTGTGTTGACAGCTGCAACACGACGGTTATTCTTTATCCAAATTTTTATTGGCCTATCCACTTACTTGGCTAATAAGGGTGCATTTTGTTGATATAGCGCGCGGTCTTGTGCCGCTGATGTGGCAAAATACCAACAACCAGTATTATGAGGAGTCATTCCAGTGTTGGAAAAATTACGAGCACGTTTAGTGCGTCAAGGTCCGGCGTTTTTAAGCGTCCCGTTAAAATTCACGCCGTTTGCCCTACAACGGCAAGTGCTGGAACAACTGCTTGGCTGGCAATTTCGTCAGGCGCTCGCAGATGACGAATTAGAGTTTCTGGAACAGCGTTGGCTGAAAGTAGAAGTGCGCGATCTTGGCCTTAAGTGGTTTGTCACCGTAAACGAAGGCAAGCTGCAAGTGAGTCAGCATCAGGACGCTGACGTGAGTTTCAGCGCCGATGCTAATGACTTAATCTTGATTGCTGCGCGCAAGGAAGATCCTGATACGCTGTTTTTCCAACGTCGTTTACGCATTGAAGGTGATACTGAGCTTGGCTTATATGTCAAAAACTTGATGGATGCGATAGATTTGGATGCAATGCCTAAACCATTACGGTTTGGTCTGCTACAGTTGGCAGAGTTTGTTGATGCTGGAATGAAAGAAGTATCTACGTCCGCTACCCAAGAGGTTTCACCATGCTAATCCGCGTTGAAATTCCTGTTGATGCTGCAGGTATTGACCGGCTGCTACGCAACGCGTTTCCCTCGAGCGAAGAGGCTGAACTCGTGCATCGCCTGCGCGAAGATGGTCTGCTGACACTAGGCGTCGTGGCGACTGACGAAGAGGGCGGTGTGATTGGCTATGCGGCGTTCAGTCCCGTTTATGTCGATGGCGAAGATCGTCAATGCGTTGGGCTGGCTCCGGTCGTAGTTGATGAAGCTCACCGCCGTCAAGGACTTGCGGAACAGATCATTTATGAAGGGCTAGATTCTCTGAATGAATTTGGCTACTCGGCTGTTGTTGTACTCGGCGAACCGGCCTATTTCTCTCGCTTTGGTTTCCAGAATGCCGCTCAGCAAGGGCTACGCAGCCATCTGCCAGGCACTGAGGACTCCTTTCTGGTGTATCCATTAGCCGGTGGTGAAATGGAAAATTGCAAAGGCGTGGTGGAATACTCAGCGCCTTTTGGGCGTGGTTGAGTATACCAAGTTCTAGAGAAAGCGTTTTTCTACGGATACCCCCATAGATGGGAGTATCCGCGTATTTATTGCACCGTTATTGCACGGCAAATTGCACTACAGAGCCTTTTCAGGTTCAACGGTTTTTTGGCTGCGATTCACAGCCACCGTGACTAACCAATAGATCAGGCTGGCGGCAAGCAATGAGTTGATAGTCGGAATTCCCCATTCAGTCACCAATCCAACAATACTGCCAACAATGCTGGCGATAATGGCTATCCAGCCAATAGCAGGCGTTTGAACGTCATCTGGCAGCTTTCCTTCTGACCTGCTCAGATCCAAAATTTTACGGTGAGAGCGCACCACAAAATAGTCGACCAGCATGATGCCGATGATCGGTGGGAATACCACGCCGAGTACGGTTAAAAAATCAACAAATCGATCCAATATACCTAGCACGGAAAGCGTGGTTCCTAGGATGCCAATCACTAACGTCGTTGAGATGTATTTGAGCTTTTTACCTGTTAACCCTTCGACAGCGTTCACAATGCCTAGCGACGAAGAATAAAGGTTAAGATCGTTCACCCTCAGCGTTGAGAACACCACGACTAGCAGGCCAGCACCACCCGCAGCCTGAGCCATTATAGTCACAACATCAGCTGTTCCCAGCGTCTTGGCGATCAAGATGGCCAACCCGTTGATGATAAACTCACCAGCAACAATGGTTAAAATCGTTACACCTAATACATGTTTACGATTTTTAGAGTAACGCGTTAGATCGGGAGTCATCAGGCTCGCCACAATGGCACCGCCGACAACGATAGTGATGCCAGCGCTAATGGAGATGGGTTCACCGGGAGGCAATAGCTGCATGATTTCAGGTAGGTTGTGTCCAGATAAAACATTAAAGGAAATATACGCTACCAGTGAAATAAACATGGGTACTGCAACTCTTGCCGCAATGCGCAATGCCTTGAAACCAAATGCGACCAATATCGTCAAAAAGCTACCAGATAAAGCTGCCGCCCAGCCAAAGCCCAATTTATGGTTAAGGGCAAAATCCAGTGATTTAGCGAAAATAGCGTTTTGTATTCCAAACCAGCCAAGCAAACTGACGGCGACAACTACCCCGATCAGCACCGAGCCCAAGCGTCCAAAACCGCACCATCTTGCTAACAGACTGCCGGAGATCCCTTCGCGCATTCCTGCCAACCCAAGACCATAGGTCACAACCCCAAATATCACGCTGCCGATGAGGATGGCGGTAAACGCATCAGCTAGTGTCATGGAGTTGCCGAGTACCGCGCCAAGCATGAATTGATCCAGCGCGGTCAACATGCCCATATGAACGATAGCGACGCTTAAAAATGAAACCCTTTTATCCTGTGGCACTCTGCTCAGTGGATAATCTTCAATTTTGATCACGATAAGGTATGCCTTTTATGGTTTATACCCACCATACTTCAAGTTGCATATGGGGTACCTACAACTTAAATTATTTAGGGGTTAGATAAACTGAATTCCCTTTGCTACCAATCTGTCAGGAATATAGTTGTCCAATTGCTCAAATTGACAGAACTCCTCAAATTGCTGCTGTGTATGGACATCACATTTTTGATAAATCGTATAAATTCTATTTTCTATTGTTTTGGTGCTGATGTTATATATTTTTGCAATTTCTTTAACTGAAAGCCTTTGTAGCATCAGGAATATAACGTCGAGCTCCGCACGGGTAAAAGTCTCGCTATTAGTTTCAGTAGTTAGAATACTGGGTTTTTGATGATTGATATATTTAAGCGGCGATAGGCTATTAAGAGGTTTGGCGTTCCACATCACACCAATTAACTCTTTTTTATCATTATAAATAGGCAGCTTCTCGCTAATAAATGGCATGAGGAAATCTTTCCCATACCAATAATGCGTTTCTATTACGGTAACGCGATCCTGAGATTCCTCAGTTCTTTTATCATGCTCGATAAATTCAGGTGAGAATTCAGCCCAATGAGCTGGAAACTCGTTGTCCAGCTTACCCTCAATATCAAAGTCTAATGGCGTACTGGTATAGAGATAAGCCGCTTTGTTCATATAGATGTGGCGGGATTGGCGGTCTTTAATGCCCCATGGTTCACTCAGGTGCTCCATCATGGCAATTAGGCCCTTGAAATAAATTTCATTATTTTTTTCGGGCAAATCCATTTCAACCTCGCCGTTCAACGAAGGGTTAGATTTCTTTAGCTAGGTAGTGTCGTGTGAATTTTTTGGCATAACCGTCTAAATTGCCATAAACACGATAGCCTAATTTTTCATAAAATCCTCTGGCCTGAAAATCGAAAGTATCGACATAAGCCATATGGCACCCGCGTTTCAACGCTTCTTCTTCTGCTCTCACCATTAACTGACGGCCATATCCGCATTTGCGATATGTGTCGCTAACCCAAAGATATTGAACTTCAAGTCCTCCCCACCACGTTCTTGCTACCAGCCCACCAACGATTTCGCCATTGTCGTCAGTAACGGTCAAAAATAATGGGTGGATATCGACGGCTTCGGTTTTGCTGTTATGAGCCCAAAGACTGTCAATCACATACTCTTCATCCTGTGGGTTTGGTGCATCCGTAACATTGATGTTCATTATGAAATATACCCTTGCATGTGAATAATTAAATACGAAACTAATTAATTAAATTAAACCACGTTTAATATCACTTTCCTTAACGTGTTACAAGAGTGGTTTTCACCCGTTCCTGCAAGGGGCCAAAGTGTCTATATTGACTGTGACGGAGTTAAAAGAAACCGGATTAACTGACAAAAGTTATCTTCTAGGGCGGCTCTGTCTGGAAATGCCGATTTCGCCTCACCAGGGCACCACTGAAAAAAGAACAACAATAGTGTATGACTCCACCCGTAGAGCAAATGAAAATTGCCAACGTGGAGCAGCCTATTTAGGCCTTAATTTATAAGGTTTGTTACTTATTTGTTGTTTTTGTAGACAGTAACACCGAACTAAGAAGGTTATCTTAAACTGCCGGCTTACGGACCAAGATAGCCTCTAACCATATCTCTAATGATGCTGGCTTTTCAGCAACCAATCTCTCTTTCTGTTTTTTATTCAGCTGTTTAATGCGGTATTCCATCTTCAATGCTTGCCCCCGTTCCCCTATCTGCCATGAAAAGGCCAGTTGGAGCGGCCCTTTGCCGCGCAGCGCTTTCGCACCGGTACCCGCCTGATGTTGCTTGACTCGGCGCGTCACATCAGTGGTAATACCGGTATAAAGCGCACCTGATGCGGTACGGACAAGGTAAAGGTGCCAAAGGGAGAGTGTGCTCATAGTGCTCTTGTTAGGTAAAAGATGTGCTCGTATTAGATAATGCCTAGCGGTTGAGTACAAAACAAATCGTGTCTATCCGAAATTTTAGCAGCGTGTTCTAACAGAACGAAATATACCCTATTTTGTATAAGAACTGTGTCTTATTAAAGTTTCGGTTGCATGATAGATATTATAAAAAGGAATTTTGATAAAGTGATAATATCCAAAAAAATTATATCGTATGTCCTCTGTTATTTTTCTCTGGGGCCTCTTATCGGTTTTTCTATTGGCTTTCCGGTTTTTTTGTTATGGAATAGTTATCCACATTATCATATTTCTTTCTCAAGCCTATCACCGAGATATATTATCTTTGGTTTTATCATTGTTTTTATATATACAGCACTCCCAGCCTTGCTGACCGGTTTTTTTGCGGCTATTTCTAAAAAATCCTCTTTGGTTATTGGATGTGTAGGCGGAGGGCTGTCTTTGTTACAAGGCGCGATACTCTGTCAGGAGAAAGGGTCTGCCTTAATATTTATACTCACGATGCTATCCATCTGTGGTTTTATTGCGAGTTTTTCCGTCTACTGGATAATGAAGTTTTCCACCCGTTTCTTTTCCCGTTCATCTGAAGCTGCATAGTCAGATAAAAGTTCTCAAATATAATTGCTGATTCGAACAGCACTGTGTTGGCACTTTCGAGTTAATCCCATGGACGGAAATAGCGACGAATGTGGCCAACACAGATGCAACTTCAAGCGTGAAGAGTGGCGTATAATTTGTTATTCAGCGGTAATTTCAACGACTAACACCGTATCGGGGCCATCCAGAAAATACTCATCCGCCTTTGGCTCACGTAGCCGCATTATTGTGCCCTCCGCTGACTCCATCGTATGCCCTGCGACCATTTCTGCACCGCTTTCGAGTAGATAATTCAGGACGTTATTAAAAATATCACTGTATTTTTGGCCTTCGTCATGACCGTGAGCTAATACGGCAAAATTGGGCAGGGAAAATGTCTCTGCACCATAGGTTCGCATCCAAACTCCGTTAACGCCATCGACCTCATATTTCACAAAGCCACAGAACAGCATGGTTAACGGTAGACCATGACGCAGCATATCCATCGAGCCGGCCGAGACTATTTCACTGACAACCGAGATAGGTAAAGAGGTGTGCGCGTGCTCATTGAGTACTGCCAACGCGTTAAACTGTGCCAGTGCAGCCGCTACCATGGTCAATGCAATATACTGCTCTTGAACATTATCATCATAGCCGGCATACCAAAGTAATAGATGGCTATCGTGATGACGGATCTGCTCTTTCTGTTCTGCTGGATAGTGTGATGGCGCGACACATACCTCCAGATGTTCTTCGGGAAAAGGGACTTCAAACCCTACCATCTGGATAACATGTTTTCCCCATCCGGCTAATCCAAAGAAAGTCTCTATCTGAGGATCTCGTTGGCAGGATGCCTGTTTCATCGATGGATCGAGCTTTCTTAGTACCTGCTCCAACTGGGCTTCATCGATGGAAATATTTCCTTTGAATACAATCTGTAGGCTGATGAGGTTTGAGGTCTTATTAGAATTTGCGATTAGCGTTGTCGCTGTCGTATCTTCTTTCTTATCATTACGGCCAAAAAAACGAGATAAAAAGCTCATAAAAACTCCTTGTTTAAAGATTAAATCCTTTTACTACGTAGCTTGAAGCCTAATGATTATAATGCTTTTTATTATCTTGCGTATGAAAGAGTGAAGGTATACATGAGTCAATTAATGACAACTGATAAAGAGCATATTTGCCGCTTTTTGAATGCTCAGCATGTGCTTACGCTAGCGACCTGTTGGGAAGGCGAGATGTGGTGCGCTAACTGCTTTTATGCGTTTGATGAGGCGCGGATGGCACTCTATTTTATGACCGAAACCCGCACGCGCCACGGCGGAATGCTGCTCAATAATCCTAAGGTTGCTGGCACCATCGCGCACCAAACTAAAACCATTGCACTGATTCGTGGCCTACAGTTCTCTGGCGAGGCGGTTCAATTGCAAGGGGAAGATGAACAGCGAGCGCGTAGTTTCTATTATCAACAGTTTCCGGCGGCGAGGCTCATGTCTGCACCGGTGTGGCAGCTTTCGCTTCATCAGATCAAAATGACGGATAACAAACTGGGGTTTGCTAAGAAAATTCGCTGGGAGAAGGATCCAGAATAAGAATAATCTAACTTCATCGGTTTAGATGTCACAATACTTAGAGATATATCACTGAAACTTAATGTCTGAAGTTCATACCCTCTGCTTTTCTAGCGTTATACTCAAGAGAGGGAGGATAACGGATGAAAACTTTATTGTTAGGCGCGACCGGTTTGGTCGGAAGTGAACTACTCAAACTTCTAGAACAAGATCCGGGCATCAGCAAGATATATGCCCCAACGCGTAAGCCATTGCCACCATCAGAAAAGCTGGTGAACCCAGTTGCAGACGATCTCTGTGCCACGATGGCAACATGGACGACCCCGATCGATATCGCGTTTTGCTGTTTAGGCACCACGCGCAAAGATGC
This sequence comes from Hafnia sp. HMSC23F03, assembly GCF_001816025.1. NCBI lineage: Bacteria > Pseudomonadati > Pseudomonadota > Gammaproteobacteria > Enterobacterales > Hafniaceae > Hafnia > Hafnia sp. HMSC23F03. Next base: position 201,856 of record NZ_KV824214.1, on the reverse strand, counting down.
TGGCAGTGATGCTGCGTTTCGCTACGTTGATTATACGCTGGTCGTTGAATGTGGCTCGGTGGCGTTGAAAAATGGTTGCCAGCACTATGTGGTGGTGAGCGCGTTAGGTGCGAATCCACAGTCATCATTCCTTTATAGCCGCACTAAAGGGGAAATGGAAAAGGCGCTGGAGCTACAGGCGTGGCAATTCTTAACGATTTTGCGTCCTTCAATGCTACAGGGCGGACGCTCTAAACCACGACTGTTAGAACAGATTTCGGAGCCCATCTTTAAGCTGCTACCTGAAAAGTGGAAGGCGGTTGAAGCGTCGGCCGTTGCTATGGCGATGTTGAAATCAGCGCGTAATCCACCGCCGTATCGTTTGCAGATTATTGAATCCGAGCAGATTCAAAAATACGCGTAGTCATACCCGTCAGCTTTTGCGGTCAGCGTTAACCCATCTCTGGCCGCTTCAATCCCCTCGGGTAGTGCATTTTCCATCATCCATAAATCGAACTGATGGCTAATATGTGTCAGCCATATTTTCTGGCAGCCAATCTCTTTCTGTAATTCAACCACTGTATTGAGGTCGTTATGATTTTTCGGAGTGAAAGCCCGCGGCTCATGGCTACAATCGATAATGATGATTTCCGGTGGCTGGTGGCGTAAGAAGTTTAATGTGGACTCGGGCAATCCGGCAGTATCTGTCAGATAGGCAATGCGGCGATCGGGCGTTGCCAGAAGATAGCCAAATGTCAGCTTGGAGTGATTGAGCGGCAGCGGCGTCACCTGCAACTCCTGTAAATAAAACGGCTCAAATGCGTTTAACCGATGGTTAAAATCAAGCATCCCCGGATGTTTGAATAAATCGTCACAGCCCAGTTCATCAGGGGGACCATAAACTGGAATGGCTGCACCAACTCCCCAACGTAACGGAAATAATCCTTGGACGTGATCCATATGATAATGCGTCAGCAGAAATTGGCTAATTTGTGTAGGCGTGAAGCGTTCAGTGAGATCGTGTAAACCGGCATCAAGCAGCGTGAGCGCGCCGTTATATTCCAGCATCGCGCTACAGGGTTTTCGTCGATAAAGCGGTTGCTGCTTGGCTCGCAGGCAGACTGCACATTCGCAGCCAAAGGCTGGAACCTGTTGTGCACCGCCGGTGCCTAAAAACGTCAGCTTGAGAGTGCTCATTGCTACAGCTCCGACAACGGCTTAACGAAACGGAAGTGGGTATGTAGATAGCCCTCACGCAGATAAAAACGGTGGGCGTCGTGGCGTGTCGCGCGGGTAGACAGCTCGATCTGCTCTGCACCTAATTCATAGGCGATATTTTCCGCCCAGCGTAATAGTGCTTTTCCTACGCCAGCGCCGCGAGCCTGCGGTGAGATAACTAGTTCCTGAATTTCAGCAATCCAGTTCACATGGTGCAAATGGTATTGCAGATGGATACCGATAAAACCCAGTATCTCATGATCTTGCGTGGCTAAGGTGTAGTGCACATGTGGATTAGCCAAATTCATCGCATAGCCTTTGGCGAAGGCGACAGAATCAAATTCACACTGTTCCAGTTCGCAAATTAACTGGTAAACGGCGGTTTCATCCAACGCGGTGGCGGAGCGTAAAATAATGTCAGACATGAAAGTGCCTCTAATTTATGCTGAAACAGATACGGGAGTCGTTTCAGCCATCAAGCGTAAAAAAGCCTGAACCGTATGGGACAAGCCATCATTATTGTTCAAATAGTAGCAACCCGCGTTTTCGGCTAGCTGATAATCTCTCGCTCGCTGTAAACGTTGCTCAATTTGCTGAGGGGTTTCGCGTCCTCGAGCCTGTAGCCGTTGACGGAGTATGTTAGGAGAAACTTGTAAGCAAACCGCCAGCATAGCGTTACCGTAGCGTTCACGTGCGACAGGAAGATGGGCACGTGAGCCGTTCACCACCACGTTAATCCCCTGAGCCAACCACTGATCGATCTCGATTCCCAGCGCATAGTAGTGCTGGTTAGCCTGCCAGTTTAGCGCGAAAAGCCCTTGGCTCCGGCGTTGCATAAATTCGGTTTCACTCAGCTCAATATGGTTTTCAGAGCCTGCATTGCAGGCTCGAGTGATATAGCGATGCGCAACCAGCAGTGGGATCGTTTGCTGCTCGCGTAGCGCCTGCAGCAAACTGTCTTTACCCGATCCCGATGCGCCAACCAGATAAATTAATTTTCCCATCAGAATACCCGTATGCCTTCGCGCCAGACATGATTGACATGCACGTGCTCGCCATGACGCTGTGCTAACACCAGATCGGCTCTTTTGCCCTCAGCCAGTACACCACGGTCGGATAACCCGAGAGCTTTGGCTGGGTTACGCGTCACTAAGGATATGGCTTGCGGCAGCGTAAACGCATTGCTGTCGCATGCTGCTACGCTGAATGCGGCATCAAGCAGGCTTGCGGGGTAGTAGTCAGAAGAGAGGATATCCAGCACGCCCAATGAAGCGAGTTCGTGAGCGGCGACATTCCCAGAATGCGAGCCACCGCGCACGATATTGGGGGCTCCCATCATGACCTGTAAACCGCGCTGGTGTGATGCATGCGCGGCTTCGGCGGTAGTCGGGAATTCGGCTATCACGCTACCCAGCTTATGTGATTCGTCTGCGTGCGCCTCGGTGGCATCATCATGGCTGGCAAGCGCGATACCTCGTGAGCGACAAAGCTCAGCAATGGCATGTCGATTAGGCTGTGACCAACGCTCGGCGTTTTCCAACTGCTCGCGTTCATAGGTATCCATCTGCTCATCGCTGAGATGATATTTGCCTTGGAAATATTCGCGGTATTTTTGCGGATTGACGAACTGACGCTGGCCGGGGGAGTGATCCATCAGCGAAACCAGAGAGACGCCACGTTTCTCAATCAACTGTTGAAGCAGCGGCAACGTACTGTGATGCGGAAGTTCACAACGCAGGTGCAGACGATGCTCAGCACGATTCACTCCGCGTTGCTGGCTATCGATCACTGCGTTGATCATCTTTTCCAGATTGTCTAAACGGTCGCCGCCGTCGCGAACATCACCGAGTGCCACCGCATCGAGTACGGTGGTAATGCCGCTGGAAACCATTAATGCATCGTGGCTGCTCATGGCTGAATGTGCTGGCCAACTGACTTTGGGACGCGGAGTAAAAAACTTATCGAGATTATCGGTGTGCAATTCAATTAGCCCAGGCAGGAGCCAGCCACCGTTGCCGTCTAGCGCTTCGGGTAAACGACTATCGCTGTCGGCAACGGTGCGGATCACGCCATCTTGAACCTCGATCGAGCCCGCGACCACTTCGTTTTCTAGCACCAGTTTGACGTTATTAATGATCATGGTTTTGCTCCGCTATTCAGTCATCACATGCAGACGATCCGCTACGTGATTGCGTACGGCTTCATCGTGAAAAATACCCACGATGGCAGCCCCACGCGCTTTGGCTTCGTCAATCAGGCTTACAACAGCTGCGCTGTTGGTGGTGTCCAGCGATGCGGTGGGTTCATCGAGTAATAAAATGGGGTAATCGACGACGAATCCACGCGCGATATTTACCCGCTGTTGTTCGCCGCCGGAAAAGGTAGAAGGCGCTAAGTGCCACAGGCGCTCGGGGACGTTGAGGCTAGTTAACAAAGTGGCGGCTTTTTGCTCGCAGGCTTGGCGTTCAAAGCCAAGCTCCAGCATGGGCTGCATAACCACCTCTAAAGCGCTAATCCGCGGGATCACGCGTAGAAACTGGCTTACCCAGCCAATGGTTTTGCGGCGTACCGCAAGAATTTGCCGTGCCGGAGCCTGAACCATATCCAGCCATTCGCCTTGATGCTTCACCCAGATGCTGCCCTCGTCGGGGAGATAATTGGCGTAGAGTGAACGCAATAGCGTTGATTTTCCGCTGCCTGAGTGGCCATGCAACACCACACATTCGCCAGCGTGAACCTCTAATGATGCGCCCGCTAGCACTGGCAAATGGATGCTATTCTGATGATGCAAAACAAAGGTTTTACTCAGGTTTTCAACGCGTAAGCGTGTCGTTGTGGTCATAATTTTCGCTCAGTTTTGTAAGACAGAAGAAACCAGCAGTTGGGTATAGGGATGGTGCGGATCGTCAAGCACACGATCTGTCAGGCCACTTTCCACCACTTTTCCCTGCTTCATCACGAGCAGACGGTGTGCTAGCAGACGCGCAACGCCAAGATCGTGGGTGACGATTACCACCGCAAGTTGCAGATCCACCACCAGCGTACGCAGGAGATCCAACAAACGAGCTTGAACAGAAACGTCGAGCCCGCCGGTGGGCTCATCCATAAACACCACTCGCGGGTGCGTCACCAGATTGCGTGCAATTTGCAGACGCTGCTGCATACCGCCAGAAAAGGTGGTAGGCAGATCGTCGATGCGGCTTGCGGGGATCTCTACGTCTTCTAGCCAGCGCATCGCTTCCGCACGGATATTGCCGTAGTGCCGTTGCCCCACAGCCATCAGGCGTTCGCCGATATTGCCACCGGCTGATACGTGGGGGCGTAAACCATCGAGAGGATGTTGATGTACCACGCCCCATTCGGTACGTAACAGACGCCGGCGATCGCTTTCACTCATGGCATATAAATCGCGTACGCCTTGAGTACTTAGGTAACGAATGCTGCCTTGTTGTGGCGTGAGTCGGGCTGAGATCGCTTTAAGCAGCGTTGTTTTACCTGAGCCTGATTCACCGACGATCCCCAGCACTTCTCCTGGATAGAGATCGAAGGTGACATCGCTAAAACCTTTACCCGGCGCATAGAGATGAGTCAGGTTATTCACAGAAAGCAGCGGCAGGTCACTCTCTGGCGCGGAGAAAATCGAATCTGTGTTATTCATTGCGCATTGGCCTCACTGTGCTGGCGGCAGAAATCGGTATCCGAGCAAACGAACATGCGCGATCCTTGATCGTCGAGGACGACTTCATCCAGATAGCTCTGCTTCGATCCGCAGATTGCACAGGGTTGATCCCACTGCTGGACGCTAAAGGGATGATCGTCAAAGTCGAGACTTTCCACTTTGGTGAACGGCGGAACCGCATAGATCCTCTTTTCACGACCGGCACCAAATAGCTGTAGCGCTGGCATCATGTTCATCTTTGGATTATCAAATTTAGGGATCGGCGATGGAGCCATCACATAGCGGTTGTTCACTTTGACCGGATAGTCATAGGTAGTGGCGATATGTCCAAAGCGCGCAATATCCTCATACAGTTTCACCTGCATCACGCCGTATTCTTCCAGAGCATGCATTTTGCGGGTTTCAGTTTCGCGAGGTTCGATAAAACGCAGCGGTTCAGGCATTGGCACTTGGTAAATGATGATTTGATCTTCACGCAGCGGCGTTTCAGGAATGCGATGGCGAGTTTGGATCAGCGTGGCGTCGGCGGTGGTTTCGGTCGTCTTCACGCCGGTGACGCGCTGGAAGAAGCGACGAATAGAAACCGCGTTGGTGGTGTCATCTGCACCTTGATCGATCACTTTAAGCGTATCTGACTCACCAATGACGCTGGCAGTTAGCTGGATCCCGCCGGTTCCCCAGCCGTAGGGCATTGGCATTTCTCGACCGCCAAAAGGAACCTGATAGCCGGGGATCGCCACCGCTTTAAGAATAGCGCGGCGGATCATGCGCTTGGTTTGTTCATCCAGATAACCAAAGTTATAGCCGGTTAGCACGTTAGTCATGTGCGTTCTCCTGACGGTCATTGAATTCCTGCTGCAAGCGATTAAGCAGTTCCAGTTCAGCTTGGAAATCAACGTAGTGAGGGAGTTTGAGATGTGAAACAAAGCCTGCGGCTTCCACGTTGTCGGCGTGAGCTAAAACAAACTCTTCATCCTGAGCAGGGCCTTTGACCTGTTCTTGGTAGTCAGGAGCTTGAAGGGCGCGATCGACTAGCGCCATCGCCATTGCTTTACGTTCGCTCATGCCAAATACCAGACCATAGCCGCGCGTGAAGTGTGGGGGAGTATCCTGTTCCGCAACAAAGCCGTTAACCATTTCACATTCGGTAAGCAACAGCTCACCTACGTCAACGGAAAATCCGAGTTCTTCTGGCGTAATGCTGAGCTTCACGAAGCCGCTACGAATCTCGCCGGCAAACGGGTGATTGCGCCCGTAACCGCGCTGGGTGGAATAGCCTAGCGCCAGTAGATACCCCTCATCGCCGCGCGCCAATTGCTGCAAGCGTGAGGCGCGTGAGCAGGGATAAACCGGCGGATTTCGGGTGATATCATCGGGTTCGCGGCCGTCATCGTGTTCTTCACAGGCCAGATTTTGCTGCGCCAACATGCTGAAAACGTGTGGGCAGGGAGTGTCTTCCGCTTCGGAAGCTTGTTCTACGTTAGGCATTTCGCCGTTTGCCAGCAGCGTAAAATCCAGCAGGCGATGGGTATAGTCATAGGTCGGGCCCAATACTTGTCCACCGGGTAAATCTTTGTACACCGCAGAAATTCTTCGTTCTAGCCGCATCTCACCGGTGTTCAGCGCGTTGCTGACCGCCAAACGAGGCAGCGTGGTGCGATAGGCTCGTAGTAAAAAGATCGCTTCAACCAGATCGCCGCTGGCCTGTTTGATCGCCAACGCTGCTAGCTGTCTGTCGTAGATCCCGCCTTCGGTCATCACGCGATCGACCGCCAGAGCTAACTGCTGCTCGATTTGATCGACGGTGAGTCCGTCAAACTGCGTTGATCCGCGACGCTTCTGTTCTTGCAAGCGGTGGGCAGCTGCAATGGCTTTTTCTCCCCCTTTAACGGCTACGTACATCGAACACCTCCACATGAGTCGTGCGTGGTATGGCAAGCAGACGTTCTCCACAGGTAAAGATAAAATCGCAGCCTAGTGGGAAAGCGTGTAAACGTTCGGTCAATGCGTTGAGTACAACGTCTGAAATCTGCGGTGCGATCATGCGCTCTTCAAGAATTCCGGGGCCGGTCAGGCGTAGCATGTGGCCGCCACTAAGGCTTTTCACCTCAACAATCACCGTGGCGCTGGCTTCCGGTGAGACATCTTCTCCCTGTGCGAAATCATTGAGTTGCTCAGTGCGTACCTGATCATTCACAACGGTAAAGGTGGCCTGTGATGGTTCGGTGGCGAGCACTGCTCCGGTATGAAAACGCAGATTCTGGCAGGCAGTTTCCGAGCATAGTTCAGACGCTAACCATACCGGCGTATCTTGGTCGCTTAGGGTGAGCAATACGCTGGTGGTTGCACTGTTCAACGGCTGCCAGCCCTCTGGCGTGTTATTCAAACTCACTATGACTCCGGGCTCGCTCATGGCTTTGAGCAGGCGGCGAAAATGGTGTTGTGCATCCTGCACTGGCAAGGTAAAAGCGGTCATCAACGTCATTAGTTATCTCCGCGAACCAGAGTGAAGAAATCCACTCGGCTGGCTGCAATTTCTTGAGCGCGCTGCAGGTGTCGTTCTTGTTGCAGCGCGGTGAGGGGATTAATCAGATTTTCCAACAGATGTGGTGCGTGCTCCCGCTTTTGCAGCAGGGCGTCAATCAGCGCGCAGCGTTCGGCGTGTAACTTATCGCGCCCCAGCAGGTAGCTATAACCGTAGGTACCACACTCCAACTGGATAACTGCACGGGTCAGCGTGGCATCACCAAGGAAAAATCGCTGGCCGCGGGCTCCCGCACGAGCCTGAATCTGGACCAACCCGGTTTCTGCTGAGCGGATGTTTTTCCATTCCACGTGGGGAAAGTGCATGGCATCCCACAATGGATTTAGGTCGTCCGGTTGGCTGTGCGCTAGAGTCGCCATCCAGCGCTGGCGTTCAGCAAGGGAGAAATGTGCATGAGTGTGTGAGGCGTCCATCTAGTGCTCCATGGTCAGTTCAATCATGTCGGCGCGCGTCAGGCTGACGGAGTATTCCGCTGGCTGAGACTGGCCTTCACGGTGATTCAAAGTACGTACACACATCAGCGGTGCATGGGTGGCAATTTCTAATAACCGGCTCTCTTTGGCCTGAGCACGGCGAGCGCTGATGCGGGTTTGTGTACGGCTAAGTTCACAGCCGAGATGCTGTTGAATGTAGTCGTGCAACGATCCGCTGGTGAATTGTTGCAGCGCGCCCCACCAAGTGAGGTCTGGCAGGAAGTGGTCGATAACGCATACCGGCACGCCGTTGACACGGCGCAGGGTGCGTAGATGGATCACCTGCTGCCCCTCTTCCATACCTAATGCATCGGCGATGTGGTTAACTGTTGGGCGCAATACGGAAATCAAACGCTCGCTGGTGGGATGGCTTCCTTGCTCCAGCAAGTTTTGGCTAAAGCGCGCCTGTGAATGCAACGGGTAGTCAAAAGGACGCATCAGAACTAAAACACCGACTCCCTGACGGCGTTGTACCCAGCCACGTACGACTAATTCGTCGATAGCGCGGCGGAGGGTGTGGCGGTTAACGTCATAATGTTCGGCCAATTGATGTTCGGCTGGGAGATAGTCACCACACTGATAGTTCTGATGTAGTTCAAGCTCCAGCAGGGCGGCAATTTCCTGATAACGCGTTGGATAACTGGTCGGATGTCTAGATAAGTGCATACAAACAAAGCCTCTTAATCAGATGAAGTGCTTGCGTAGACGTTGAGACATGAAATCCAGCAGGCTGACGGTGACGATGATGAACACCATCAGCGCGCAGGTTTGCTGAAATTGAAATCCGCGGATCGCTTCCCACAGCGTGACGCCGATGCCGCCGGCACCCACCATTCCCACCACGGTGGCGGAGCGAACGTTAGATTCAAATCGGTAGAGTGAATAAGAGATCCACAGCGGCATGACCTGTGGCAGTACACCGTAGATAATTTCTTCTAGCTTGTTGGCACCGGTGGCTTTTACACCTTCGATTGGGCCCGGTTCGATGGCCTCTACCGCTTCGGAAAACAGCTTTGCCAAGACGCCGGTGGTATGGATAAACAGTGCCAGTACGCCGGCGAATGGGCCAAGACCTACCGCAACCACAAACAGCATGGCGAACACCATTTCGTTAATCGCACGGCAGGCATCCATCAGACGACGGGTCGGCTGGTAGATCCACCACGGCACAAGGTTTTCAGCACTCATCAGGCCGAGTGGAATTGAAAGCACAATAGACAGGGCTGTGCCCCAGACGGCGATTTGCAGCGTAACCAGCATTTCACCAAGATATTGCTGCCACTGGCTAAAATCGGGAGGGAAGAAATCAGCGGCAAAGGTGGCCATGTTTCCTGCATCACGAAATAGGGTCAGTGGAGCCATTTCTGCACCGTGCCAAGACCAAGTCAGTACCGCAATTAGAATTGCCCAAGTGAACAGGCTAAACCAACTTCGTTTTTGCTCCGGCACTGCTGGCGCGGTGGATTGAGTGGTTTGCATTTGTTTCTCCAATTCGGTGATGTGTGAGCTTTCATCCGTCTTGCAGCCTCTATCTTGAGGCTGCTATGAGGATTTACGCCTCATCACTGAGTCGCTGTTTTCAAGCTATTCATCGCGTTAAGGGCAGAACTTAGGCGATCGAGATCGTCCATTTGAGCCTGTAGCGCTGCGGTTTTCGTCGCTTTGTCCGCAGGACTTAACCCTTCGTTGGCTTTGATCGTCTGGCTCTGTTTAAACAGTGAAAGCTGGCGGATAGGGACGAGCTGTAGGTCGCTGGACGGACGGAACGGTGCCCAGCTCAGGCCCTTTAATACCTGCTGTTCTTCGGGAGTTTTGCCGTAGTTCATAAAGAAGCCATAGATCTTTTGTTTAGTCTCTTCAGGGAGATTTTTGCGCCACACGATCGGGTCGCCCGGAATCAGAGGGGATTTCCAGATCACCTTCAAATCTTTGAATTTTTCAGGTGCGGTGATCTTCAGACGATCGAGGTTTTCAGTGTTATTGGTTGCGACGTCGACCTGCTTATTGGCGACGGCTAAGGCGTTGGTTTCATGATTGGCGTTGACGGTACGTTTGAAGTCGCTGGCGGCAGTGTTGTTCTTGGCAAAAACGTAGTAACCGGGGACCAAATAACCAGAAGTGGAATTAGGATCGCCGTTGCCGAAGGTCAGATCTTTCTTCTTGGCGAGCATTTCTTGAACGTTGTTGATCGGGCTATCTTTGTTAACGATTAATACGCTCCAGTAGCCCGGAGAACCGTCTGCTGCCACGGTTTGGGCAAAGACCTGACCGTTGGCGCGATCCACCGCTTCCATTGCCGATAGGTTGCCATACCAAGCAATATCAACTTTGTTGAAACGCATTCCTTGGATAATGCCCGCGTAGTCCGGTGCGAAGAAAGCATTCACCTTCACGCCCAGTGTTTTCTCCATATCTTTCAGGAATGGATCCCACTGTGGTTTTAAGTTTTGTTGTGATTCCGTAGAGATGATGCCGAAGTTTAATGCTGGAGCCTGATCGTCTGCGTGTGCGGTGCCGAACAGGGTACAGACGCTGAAGGCCAATGCGGCTACGGTTTTGCAAGCTACCTTGTAAGTCATGACAACTCCATATGAAGTTTGGTAAAGGTTGTGATTTAGGCCGCAACGGCTTCGGCTTCTGGATTCGGTACGTCAACGCGGTTAACGCCACGGTAGAGATGTTCGATTTGTTCACGCTGTAGGTGGGCGCTTGCTCCGTCGTAGAACACATGACCCTGACGTAACGCAATCACGCGTTCGCAATAGCGCAGTGCGTAATCAACCTGATGTAGAGTCACCACCACGGTGATGCCATCTTTTTGATTAATATCCAGTAGGGTTTCCATCACGATGCGGGCTGATTCGGGATCGAGCGAGGCAATGGGTTCGTCGGCAAGAATGACTTTGGCTTTTTGCATCAAGGCTCGGGCGATCGCCACGCGTTGCTGCTGTCCGCCTGAGAGTGTGGACACGCGCTGTTGGGCAAATGACACCATGCCTACGCGGGTAAGTGCCTGCATCGCCTGCTGTTTTTGTTCTTGGGTAAACCAGCCGCAGCAGGTACGCCAAAACGGCGTAGCGCCTAATGCACCGATCAACACGTTTTCCATAACGGTAAGACGGTTAACCAAATTGAACTGCTGGAAGATATAGCCGATATGGCTACGGCTGCTGCGGATGTCTGAGGCTAGACGTCCCTGTTTTTGAATGGTTCTTCCGAGTAATTCGATGTGAGAGTCGTCGCGACGGTCTCCGGTGATAAGGCCACTCAAATGGCGCAATAAGGTTGATTTTCCTGAGCCAGAGGGGCCAAGCAAAGCGACCATCTGGCCTTGCTGAATTTCTAAACCAACGCTGTGAAGCGCCTTCTGACCTGCAAACGTCTTGCTTAGATTCGTGACGCGGATGATCGGTGACATGGCGTAACCCCCATTTGTGGGTTGGTCGAAATTAAGTTGCGCTCATGGTGCCGATCGAAAATGACAGAATGGTTATTTATATGTTGCAGAAATATGAATAGTTAAAGGCGGTCAGATGACAGGAATGAATAGATGAGAGGCTACAGGGCGATGGATGCAGGCCTACCGTGGCTTAAATCGAAGATATCCGTCTGTACCGGTATCTTCGAGGAGAGTGCCACAGGTGAACCATTGAAGGTTGGCTCTTTTATACCCGAGTTTTTAGCGTAGTTTATGGATCACTTGGTTGCTGCTACCGCGCCAGATCAGCATCGGATCTTTGAGATCCTGAACGAATTTTCCATCGACCAGAACGTTGATCAGATCAACCACTTCTCGTTGAGCTGCGTTGAGCTCGTCTAGTTTATAGCCGGTCCAGACCCAAATGTCTTTACCTTCACATTCGGCGCGTACGCGTTGTACGAGCTTAAGTATAAAAGGCACATTTTGTGGATGCAGTGGATCGCCGCCGGAAAGGGATAATCCTTGGCGGCGAATGCGGGTATCGTTCAGATCGTTGATGATCTGATCTTCCATTTCTTGGGTAAACGGTAGGCCTGAATTCAAACGCCATGTGCTTTTATTGTAGCAACCAGGGCATTCATGCACGCAACCAGAAACAAACAGCGTGCAGCGCGTACCCGGCCCGTTGACGACGTCGACGGGGTAATATTGATGGAAATTCATTGAAGGTTTGCCCATTAGGCTGTGTTACTTGCCGCTTTGGATTCGGGCAGCGCTTACTTTCTTGCAAAGAATCGGCTCATGTACGTGCATGCTCCAGATCTTCTGTGCTGGTCGTATCCAAATTGGCGGAGACAATAACGCTGACTGAACAAGCTCAAAACAGAACCTGTTCAGTCAGTTCGCGATATTAACCAATCTGTCCGTTATTCAAATGCTTAACGCGACGTTTAACTTCTTCCTGCTTACCGGCGTTGAACGGACGCGCATCCGGGCTACCAAGATAGCCACATACGCGGCGGATCACTGAGACTTTGGCCGAGTCGTGATTGCCACATTTCGGGCAGGTGAAGCCTTTACTGGTACATTCAAACTCGCCGGTGAAACCACATTCGTAGCATTCGTCAATTGGCGTATTGGTGCCGTAGTAGGGCACTCGACTGTAGCTATAGTCCCATACGTCTTCCAGCGCTTTCAGATTGTGCTGTAAGTTTGGATATTCGCCGTAGCAAATGAAACCACCGCTCGCCAATGGCGGGTAAGGCGCTTCGAAATCCAATTTGTCGTACGGGTTAACTTTTTTCTCAACGTCCAAGTGGAAGCTGTTGGTGTAATAGCCTTTGTCGGTGACGCCCGGTACTACGCCGAATTCAGCGGTATCTAAGCGGCAGAAGCGGTCACACAGGTTTTCGCTCGGCGTGCTGTACAGGCTGAAACCATAGCCGGTTTCTTCTTTCCAGCTGTCTGTCGCCTGCTGTAAACGGGCAACAATGGCAACGGCTTTTGCACGCAGCGCTTCGTCATCGAATACGTGAGTCTGGTTGCCAAACAACGCATTGATAGTTTCATGAATACCGATGTAGCCCAGTGAAATAGAGGCGCGACCATTCTTGAAGATATCAGCGATGTTATCGTCGGCTTTCAGACGCACGCCACACGCGCCTTCCATATACAAAATGGGGGCAACGCGGGCTTTAATGCCTTCCAAACGCGCGATACGCGTCATTAAAGCTTTCTTAGAAAGTTCTAAACGTTCGTCCAGAAGTTTCCAGAATGCGGCTTCGTCACCTTTAGCTTCTAATGCGATGCGCGGCAGGTTTAGGCTAATGACGCCGAGATTATTACGGCCTTCATGGATCATCTCACCGTTTTCTTCATACACGCCGAGGAAGCTGCGGCAGCCCATCGGGGTTTTGAAGGAGCCGGTCACTTTAACAACTTGATCGTAGTTAAGAATATCGGGGTACATACGCTTGCTTGCGCACTCTAATGCCAACTGTTTGATGTCGTAGTTAGCATCGCCAAACTTGTGGTTTAGGCCATCGCGGATGGCAAACACCAGTTTAGGGAAGACGGCTGTTTTGCGATTTTTGCCCAAGCCCGCGATACGGTTTTTTAGGATCGACTGTTGAATCAAGCGTGATTCCCAGCTGGTTCCTAGACCAAAGCCAAAGGTAACAAATGGCGTTTGACCGTTAGCGGTATGCAGCGTATTGACTTCATATTCCAGCGATTGGAATGCGTCGTAGCACTCTTTTTCCGTACGTGTTTTTGCATAGCCGTCGGCGTCAGGGATGTTCCACTCTGCGGCGGTCTTACGATGCTTCTCAAAGCTGGCAGTCACAAACGGCGCCAGAACTTCGTCAATACGGTTAATGGTGGTGCCGCCATAAATATGGCTGGCGACCTGCGCGATGATTTGCGCGGTGACGGCGGTAGCGGTAGAGATGGATTTAGGACGCTCAATTTCAGCGTTACCCATCTTGAAGCCGTTGGTCAGCATGCCTTTAAGGTCAATCAGCATGCAGTTGAACATAGGGAAGAACGGAGAGTAATCCAGATCGTGGTAGTGAATTTCACCACGCTCATGCGCTAGCACAACGTCACGAGGCAAAATATGCTGCGTCGCATAGTGCTTAGCCACAATACCCGCTAATAGATCGCGTTGGGTTGGGATCACTTTACTGTCTTTGTTGGCGTTTTCGTTGAGCAAAGCCGCATTGCTTTGTTCGACCAGGCCACGGATTTCCTGATTAAGACGGCCGCGTTGTTCACGAGAGACGTCACGGTCATGACGATACTCAATGTATGCGCGCGCAAGCTGCTTATAGTTGCCTGCCATCAGTTGGTTTTCTACGGCGTTTTGAATCACATGGATATCAACACGTTCGAGATCCGCCATCTGCATAGCGACTACGCGGGCGACGGTTGCACAATAGTCGGTATCATCAACGCCTGCCGCTTGGGCAGCGCGCACCACAGCTTCTTTGATTCGCTGTTCGTCAAAAGGTACCTGACAACCGTCCCGTTTAATCACTATAGGTTTCACCGCTTCGCTCCTTTAACCCGGTTCATGTGTTATCCACAGCCGAAATCCGCATGCCATAAGGTCTGGCGGACTTTTGTGGATGCTTTGTGGATAACTACTACATATGGGTGCTATCTAATGTGTTGGACACTATATATGGTATTTGTTTTTTGTGAAAGCACAGTAGTTTGACTTAGCGCAAAGATTTTTATATTCGGTAGAAACGTTATACAAACCGAGAGCGAGGTCGATTTTCTCAATGTAAGCGAGGTTGTTTGCAGGTGGTACTTAGGTGGTTAATGGGGTGTGATGTGGCTGTAGAATACAATAGGATTTGTATGGGTTTTAGGACTCTTTCATTCGTCGATATGGCTCTCTTATCATTTTCAAGAGAGCCACATGTCAGTTCAAATTACACCGGCAGGTCAATGACCAGTGCACGCAAAGGAGTGACAGCGGTGAGGGTTAGGTTTTCTTCATCATTGATAAAGGCGCCGTCGCCGCAGGCCAGCAATTCGGTGCTATCCTGCGTTTTGTAGCTCCCATGAATCGATTGCACATAGGCGCGCGATCCGTGCAGTGGTAACGTTTGTTTCTCGCCCGGCTTAAGATCCAAATGATGGATCCACACCTGCTGGCGTAGCTGTAGACTACCGTTATCGCCTTCGGGCGAGGCGAGTAACCGGTAAGGTTCTTCAGTCAGCGTTAGGCGCTGAATCTCATCATTTTCTCTTTCAGGGCAGACATTCAGCCATAGCTGCATTCGCGTTAGCGGTTTATCGCTGTTGAGGTTGTGTTCGCTGTAGCTAATGTTTCCCTGTGTCGCTAGCAAAACGACGTCGCCTGTATGCGCATGGGTATGGCTGCCCTCGCTGTCACGGTACTCAACGTCACCATCAAGAATGATATTCAACACGTCGACGCGTGGGAAGGTACGCGGTTGGAGCGACGCGCCGGGTGCGAGCACATCTTGATTGAGAACGCGTAGCGATGCATACCCCATCAGTTTGGGATCAAAATAGTGGCCGAATGAGAATGTATAGCGGGACTTGAGCCAACCATAGTCAGCGTGTCCGCAGTTTTGGGCTTTTCGTTGTGTAATCATGGCGCTCAAGGCTCTTAATTATGGATATAACCATGGTAAGCGTCTGGACGTAAGATTGTTAGCCAGTTAATCTGGTCGGTATATTCAAATTTCCTGAATAGAAGGATGCTATGAGTAAAGATCGCGCGCTGACATTGGAAGCACTGCGGGTCATGGATGCCATAGATCGTCGTGGAAGTTTTGCTGCGGCGGCAGACGAGTTAGGCAGAGTACCTTCGGCCTTAAGCTATACCATGCAGAAGCTGGAAGAAGAGTTGGACGTGGTGCTATTCGACCGCTCTGGGCATCGAACCAAATTTACCAATGTGGGCCGTATGTTGCTCGAACGCGGGCGCATTCTACTCGAAGCGGCAGATAAACTGACTACGGATGCAGAGGCTCTGTCTCGTGGCTGGGAAACGCATATTACCGTCGTGTGCGAAGCCTTAGTGCCAGCGACTCAGCTATTTCCTTTGGTGGATAAACTGGCGAAGAAAGCTAATACCCAGCTGTCATTGATGACGGAAGTGTTAGCCGGTGCTTGGGAACGTCTAGAGCAGGGAAGAGCAGACATCGTGATTGCGCCAGATATGCACTTCCGCTCATCCTCGGAAATTAACGTGCGTAAACTGTATAAAGTCATGAGCGTTTACGTAGCGGCACCTGAGCATCCTATCCATCTGGAACCAGAACCGTTGTCGGACGCAGTTCGGGTGAAATATCGGGGGATCGCCGTGGCGGATACTGCCCGTGAGCGTCCGGTTCTCACGGTTCAACTGCTTGATAAACAACAGCGTTTAACCGTAAGCACTATTGCCGATAAACGCCAAGCGCTGATCGATGGTTTAGGCGTGGCCACCATGCCGTATCCGCTGGTGGAGCAAGATATCGCGGAAGGACGTCTACGCGTAGTGAGCGCGGAATATAGCCATGAAACCGACATTATTATGGCGTGGCGTCGTGACAGTATGGGTGAGGCCAAGTCTTGGCTGCTGCGTGAGATTCCTAAACTGTTGAGCCGCTGATCCTTCAGCAAATTTTTTGAGGAGTGAGCATGGATCGTCGCCGTGCGCTATGGCTAATGCACGGTGCCACCGTGCTGTTCGGTATTTCAGGTATTTTCGGCAAGCTGATTGTCAGCAGTGCCGCCGTCTTGGTATTTGGCCGCGCGATTTTTGCGTTGGCCGCCATGTCATTGTTATTAATGAAGCTTAAACGTTTACCGTGGCGCGATCTCGACTTGCGCAGCGTGGGACGCCTGTGCGCCTGCGGTGCGCTACTGTGCGCACACTGGGTCACGTTTTTCATTGCGGTTAAAGTCGGTGGTGTCGCTGTGGGGACACTCGGCTTTGCCTGTTTCCCTGCGTTTGTCGCCATTCTGGAAGGGCTACTATACCGAGAAAAATTGTCGTCGTCGGAGTATGTTTTAATACTGTTGGTGACGATAGGGTTAGTGTTGGTGACGCCAAGCTTCAACTTTGAAAACAGCGCGACTGAAGGTCTGCTGTGGGGCGTTCTATCTGGTTTAATTTATGCGATCCTCGCGTTAGCAAATCGCCACTCAGCGGCCAGCGTCAACGGTACACAGGTTTGCTGGTGGCAGAATCTGGCTGTGATCGTGCTGCTGTTACCTTTCACTTACCATGAGTTGCCGCAGGTCAGCGCTATGGACTGGGTGTGGATTGCCTGTCTTGGTTTGATTTGCACGGGGCTTGCGTACAGTCTATTTATTAGCAGCTTGCAGGCATTAAAAGCGCGTATGGCGGCAATGATTATTGCGTTAGAGCCGGTGTATGCGATTTTGATTGCGTGGGCGCTATTTCATGAAGTGCCCAGTTTACGGATGGTTTCTGGCGGGTTGCTGATTATTTTGGCCGTGGCATGGTCTGCGCGACGTAAAAGCTAACCTGAGTGAATGACCGCTCCCGTAAACAGGGAGCGGTAAACTTGATGATTAGCTCAGCTCTGGCTGCTTCGCTAATTCTTTCGCTTCTTCCGCCTGACAGGCTGCCGCGGTGAACAGCACATCGGTAGAAGAGTTCAGCGCGGTTTCACAAGAATCCTGCAGCACGCCGATGATGAAGCCGACGGCAACCACCTGCATCGCCAAATCGTTATTGATACCAAAGAGGCTACAGGCCAGTGGGATCAACAGCAGTGACCCTCCCGCCACGCCAGATGCTCCGCATGCACAGATTGAAGCCACCACGCTTAACAGCAGCGCTGTCGGCAGGTCAACGGTAATACCTAAGGTATGCACCGCCGCCAGCGTTAGCACGGTGATCGTAATCGCCGCGCCAGCCATGTTGATGGTGGCACCTAAGGGAATCGATACTGAATAGGTGTCTTCGTGCAGTTTCAGCTTTTTGGCCAATTCCATGTTTACCGGAATATTTGCCGCCGAGCTGCGGGTAAAGAACGCCGTTAGGCCGCTTTCGCGCAGGCAGGTGAACACCAGTGGATACGGATTACGGCGGATCTTCCAGAACACGATCAGCGGGTTCAGCACCAGCGCTACGAGCAGCATCGAGCCAATCAAAACAGCCAGCAGTTGCGCATATCCCCACAGTGCATCAAATCCGGTTTCTGCCAACGTAGAGGCCACCAGACCGAAAATACCGAGCGGTGCAAAACGGATCACGACGCGCACGATAAAGGTGATGCCGTAGGAGAGATCGCTGACCACCAGTTTAGTGGTGTCAGATGCATGACGTAGCGCCACACCTAAACCAATCGCCCAGGCCAGAATGCCGATAAAGTTACCGGTCGTTAGGGCGCGGAATGGGTTATCGACGACGTTCATCAGCAGAGAGCGTAATACTTCGACGATCCCTCCCGGTGGAGTGATGTCAGTATTACCCGCCACCAGCGTTAACGTAGACGGGAAGGCGAAGCTCAACACTACGGCTACCAACGCGGCAGAGAAGGTGCCCAGCAAGTAAAGAAACAGAATCGGACGCATGTTGGTGCGCTGACCTGCTTTATGATTCGCGATGGAGGCCGCAACCAGTACAAAAACTAAAATAGGTGCAACGGCCTTTAGCGCACTGACGAACAACGAGCCGAGTAGACCAACCGCAATAGCTGCATTTGGTGCAATGCTTGCGAGCAAGATGCCCAGTACTAACCCGACAAGTATTTGCCCCACCAGACTACCGCGCGTAATGAAACGCATGAATCCAGACTGTTTTTCCATAATGTTTACCTGTTTCTTTTTATTGTCGTCCTTGAGCGCTAGCTCACAGACATGTAACTAATTGTGTTTGCCAAGTCAGTATAGGGAAACTGTTTAAATAAGAAACGGCAAAAGTATAAAATTCTGCGCAGCTTAAAATATTAAAACATTAAATTAACATTCATGTGTTGTTGGTAACAAAAATGGTAAAAATAGGGCGATTTTGCGTGCGGAGTAGATAGTTCTGGTATTAGTGACAGAGAAAAATAGCGTAAAACACTTTTAAACGATTATTTATACAGATATAACAATGCGGAGAGTGGGGACATTTTTGCTAAGAAAAGCCCCGGACAGGCCGGGGCAAAAATATTAAATCTGTGATTTCAAACGGTCGTTGCGGCGGTTAACGAATACGTTAATCACCAGCGTGAGTACCAGAATACCGGCCACCACACTCAGGGAAACGGCAATCGGGATATGGTACAGATCCATAATCAACATTTTGAAGCCGATAAATACCAGAATCACCGAGAGGCCATACTTCAGCATTGAGAAGCGTTCCGCGACGCCAGCCAGCAAGAAGTACATAGCGCGCAGGCCTAAAATCGCAAACAGGTTTGAGGTTAAGACCAAGAACGGATCGGTGGTCACCGCGAAGATCGCCGGAATACTATCTACGGCGAAAATAACGTCGCTGAGCTCAACCAGTATCAGTACCAGCAACAGCGGAGTGGCAAACAGCACGCCGTTTCTGCGGGTAAAGAAGTGTTCGTTTTCGATTTTATCGGTCATGCGCAGATGGCTACGGATCCAGCGCACCAACGGTTTATCACCGATATCGCCGTCGTCCTCTTTCGCCAAGGCCATTTTCACACCGGTGAACAGCAAGAAGGCGCCGAAGACATATAGAATCCATTGGAACTGCGTGACTAACCAGCTGCCCGCGAAAATCATGATAGTACGCAGAATGATGGCACCAAGAACCCCGAATACCAACACACGGCGCTGTAGATTTGGCGGCACAGAGAAATAGCTAAACAACATCAGCCATACAAACACGTTATCGACGGCCAGTGCTTTTTCAATCAGATAGCCAGTCAGGAACGCCAGAGCCTGTTTATCGGCGACGGCGCGCCCCATGGTTTCACTGAGATACCACCACAGACCGGCGTTAAACAGCAGAGATAAGCTCACCCACACCAGCGACCAAATGGCGGCTTGGCGTAGCGTCATGGTGGCTGCACCGCGACGCCCCTGCAACAGCAGATCGACGGCGAGCATAATGACGACGATGACGGCAAAACTGCCCCAGAGCAGGGGAGAGCCAATGGAATTGATCATGGGAGTATCCTTCGTAACACTCATTAAATACAAAAATCACGATGACGGAGGACGACAGCGACGACTCTTGTCTGAGTTTTAAGCGCACCTCGCCTTCCGGCAAGGTCTCACTTACAACTCGATACCTGTGTCATCAATGCAACAGCGCAATTGGCTGTACTCAATGAATGACTTGGTATTCATCTAAGCAGGGCGCTTAGATACATTTTAGCTCATAGCTAAAATGCGTTGCCTGGCAACCGGGTACGTAGCACGCACCGTAATGACGATTAACCAGCAATGAAGTTACTCCCCTTTGCATGTAAGAAAATAATGCAAATTGTTTCTAAGGTCAATCTTTCAAGGGGGTAAGGAAAGCTAAAACTTGCGTCATGGCTTTACACACTGTAAAGCCATGACGCGTAATATTTATAAACCGTTGACGAATTCGCGCAGCAAAGATTGGCTGACGGGGGTATTGCTGGTTCGACGCTGAATATCGAGATATTTTGTCTGATGTTCTGGTTCTAACTCGGCAATCCAGCTCATGTAACTGTGCATTACCGGCCCATTAAACTCAGGGTGAAATTGGGTGCTAATGACATTATCTCGGTAGCGGATAATTTGGTGAGGATCTTGCGCTGAGCGCGCCAGTGCGACGGCACCTTCAGGCAGACGTAGTACGGTTTGTGAATGGATCAGGTTGGCATAAAATCGTGGTGGATAGTATTGCAGTGCAGGATCGTTTTTGGCCTCCGGCAAGAGCTCTATTTCTAACGTACCGATCTCCATTCCTTGCGGATGATAGCCCACTTCACCGCCCAGTGCGTGAGCGAGTAATTGATGACCGTAGCAGGCACCAAAAATAGGCAATCCCATACCGACGGCATCGCGCAGCCAAACGGCAGCCTGTTCGCTCCACGGTAATAATTCGGTCACCATCGCCGCTGACCCGGTAATGATTGCGCCGCGATAGTGCTCAGGGCTTAACAACTGCTCACCGGCTGGAAGATTGACTATCACCACGCTGGCTGGGTTTATCTCACCCTGTTGCAAAAACATGTCGGTAAAACCGCCGTGCTGCTGGCGAATGACATCCGGAGCATCACCGGTCTGTAGAATGACAAAGGGTTTCACTTCAAACTCCGCCATAGAATCTCCTAAGTACCGCGCCGTTGGATATTTTCCAAATAATTGAAGACTACAAATTAGACGTAATTGGCCAATATTTCTAATGCCATTGTGAAATATACAAAGTAGATTTCATGAGCGGTAATGAGAGATGATAGAGGAAGTGATAATAAGCACGATTGATAATCATTAGGAAAACGAAATGTCTGTTGCAGGAAAAACCGACCCGCTGGCGTTTGTCGGGCTGGTGTTGCTTACGCTGATCTGGAGCTATAGCTGGATCGCGATGAAGCAGGTCACGTTGTATATCGGTGCCTTTGATTTTACTGCGTTACGCTGCGTGTTCGGGGCCATATTACTTCTGGTGGTATTAAAGCTGCGCGGACGCGGCATGAAACCGACGCCTTTTATCTACACGCTGGCCATTGCCGTGTTGCAGACCTGCGGTATGGTTGGCTTGGCTCAGTGGGCACTGATAAGCGGTGGTGCTGGAAAAGTAGCTATTCTGACTTATACCATGCCGTTTTGGGTGGTCATCATGGCGGCGCTGTTTTTGGGCGAAAGAATGCGCCGAGTGCAGTATCTGGCCATTGTGGTCGCGGCTATCGGACTGTGCTTGGTGTTACAGCCGTGGAAGTTGACGGGAGAGTCACTGAAAAGCGCAGTATTGGCGATCCTTTCCGGCATAAGCTGGGGGGCAAGCGCCATCGTCGCGAAGCGTCTGTATCAGCGATATCCCAAAGTGGATTTGCTGTCGCTCACCACATGGCAAATGGTTTACGGCGCGATCATTATGAGCGTTATTGCGTGGCTGGTACCCGAGCGCCCCATCGTGTGGGATCCCTATGTTTATTTTGCGCTGTCATACAGCGCTATTTTGGCTACCGCTCTGGCGTGGACGCTATGGCTATTTGTATTGAAAAATCTTCCTGCGGGTATCGCTGGGTTGAGCACCTTAGCGGTACCGGTCTGTGGAGTGCTGTTTTCTTGGTGGCTACTGGGTGAAAACCCTGGCTCGGTCGAAGGAACTGGCATTGTGCTGATTGTGCTTGCCTTAGCGGTATTAAGCTTTGGCGGCAAGCGACCTGTGAAAGCGCCAATTCAACAGGTCAAAAGCTCTCGCTAGGGCGCAGGCCTCTCTTTTGCATGATGCTGACGAAAGAGAGGCCTTATGCGATCAACCGCGGGTATTAGGGACAACCACTGTCTCTGGCGGGATTGCGGCATCGGCAGGGAATTCTACTCCGGTCAGGGCGCGAATCTGCGTCAGAATTTTGGCTGTGCTGCGTGATACGTTAATCCCAGCGTGTTCTACGCTCTGATACTGCACCAGCTTGGCGAAGACTTCGGCTTCGTAATACATCGTATTTTCATGCTGTGGCTGAGAAATAATCTCAGGCTGTCCACCACGCGGCGTGAACGTCACCTTTTGGCATTCAGAAATTTTTTCGATAACTAAAGTGCCATCTTCACCTTGAATTTCGCTTGGAATATCTGAGTTGCTGACTTTAGAGTGGAACAGCACGACATCAAATTCACCATTCGCATGGTTCGCTGAATAGTTCATTCCTACGTGCCCGTGAGCATCGACGCCAGAATCTAACAGCGTTGCGCTTGCCGTCAGCGTTTCAGGTTCACCGAACAGCGATATCGCGCTGGCGAGGCAGTAATAGCCAATATCCATAATCGAGCCATTTGAAAATGCCGGATTAAAGGTATTTGGATTCTCACCGTCTAAATAGCGCTGGTAGCGCGATGAATATTGGCAATAGTTCAGAAAGACTTTACGCAATTTTCCCAGACGTGGCAGGGCTTGCTGAATAACAGAGAAATTGGGCAGATAAGCGGTTTTAAACGCTTCAAACAACACCACCTGATTTTCCTGCGCACATGCGATCATGCTTTCGACTTCTTGCAGATTAGAAGCCAGCGGCTTTTCACAGATAACGTGTTTTTTATGCTGTAGCATTGCCAGCGTGTGTGGGTAATGGAAAGAGTTTGGGCTGGCAATATAGACCGCGTCAACATGCTCACAGCTCCCGAGATCGTCGAGCGAGTCGAAAAAATACTGGGCTTTATTGGGCTCACCAAAGGTATAGGCCTGAGCCAGATGGCGCGAATAAACGGCGGTAAGCTGCATCTTGCCGGTAGCATGAGCGGCATCAATAAAGCGTTGAGTAATCCAGTTAGTTCCAATAACGGCAAAACGGATCATGGGCGGCTCCGATCGGGAAAGTAAGATTTTTCACAGAGTAGCATTTCTTGGATTAATACGGTTATTGCA
Organism: Hafnia sp. HMSC23F03; assembly: GCF_001816025.1. Taxonomy (NCBI): domain Bacteria; kingdom Pseudomonadati; phylum Pseudomonadota; class Gammaproteobacteria; order Enterobacterales; family Hafniaceae; genus Hafnia; species Hafnia sp. HMSC23F03. Next base: position 178,519 of record NZ_KV824214.1, on the reverse strand, counting down.
TTAGTACGACTCAGCTCAGCAAATTAATACAGAGCGCCCACCAGTTCTAAATGCGTGAGATACATTCGGGTATCAAACTCAAGCTGGTGGTAGGCAGGTTCCATATGACAGCACAAATTATAAAATGCCTTGTTGTGATCTTTCTCGCGCAGATGAGCCAACTCATGCACCACGATCATGCGAAGAAAGGCCTCAGGCGCATTTTTGAATACGGTAGCAACGCGGATTTCAGCTTTTGCCTTTAACTTGCTACCCTGCACACGCGAAATCGCGGTATGTAATCCTAATGCGTGTTTGAGCACCTGAATTTTGCTGTCATAACCCACTTTGTTAATTTGTGGCGCATTGCGAAGAAACTGATTTTTCAGATCGGTGGTGTATTGATAGAGTGCGCGATCGGTGGTGAGCTGGTGTGGCTGCGGGTAGCGCTGCAATAAAACCGTCCCCAGACGTTGCTGGTCGAGTAGCTGGCGAACCTGCGTTTGCAGATGTTCCGGATAGCCGGCCAAGTAAGTCAAAGACGTCATATTCAATTCCTTCAGGTACAATAGCGGACTATTGTACGTCATGCGCGTGACATAACAATTCTGAGCATGATGCGTCGGCGGTGAAAGACCGTTGCGTCTGAACGATCATTTATTTTATTCGTCCATTAAATCAAATGGATAGAGTTTTTGGAGGGGCGATGAGCCAACTCGAACCGATCTCCGGTTTTTTTGAAGAAAATGGCCTTGAGCTAGAACGCTACCCACAGCAGTCTGATGATCCAACGTTACAAGCGTGGGAAGCCGCCGATGAATATCTGTTGCAGAGCTTTGAGCTGCCACAGACAGAAGGTCGTCCGGTGATTGTGTTTAACGACGCCTTTGGCGCGTTGGCCTGTGCACTGCATGGCCAGCCGCTATATAGCGTGAGTGACTCCTATGTGAGCCAGTTGGCAACGCGTCATAACCTTGGCCTGAACGGCATGGATGACGATACGGTAACCCTGCTCGATAGCCTTGCACCTTTGCCACAGTCGCCTGCGCTGGTACTAATTAAGGTGCCGAAAGCGTTAGCGCTGCTTGAGCACCAACTGCGTGCACTGCGTGAAGTCGTTGCTCCAGATACCGTGATTATTGCGGCGGCCAAAGCGCGTGATATCCATACCTCGACGCTACAGCTGTTTGAAACCATCCTCGGCGATACTCATACTTCGCTGGCGTGGAAAAAAGCGCGTCTGATTCATTGTAAAGTGGCCGAGCGTAACCCTGCTCCGGCACAGCCAACTACCGTGTGGCCTTTAGATCTGTGCGGTACGGACGAACCTTATCAGATGCATAACCATGCATCCGTATTCTCGCGCAGCAATTTAGATATCGGTGCACGTTTCTTCCTTGAGCATTTGCCGAAAGATATTGAAGGATCGATTGCCGATCTCGGCTGTGGTAACGGTGTGATCGGGCTGAAGGCATTAGAGCTCAATCCAAACGCTGACATGCTGTTCTGCGATGAGTCATACATGGCTGTCGCATCGGCACAGATGAACGTTGAAGTGAACCGCCCAGAAGATATGGATCGCTGTGCTTTCCGCGTCGGTAACGGCTTCTCTGGTGTGGATGGCGGTAGCCTGAACGCAGTACTGTGTAATCCTCCGTTCCATCAACAGCATTCCATCACCGATCAGGTTGCCTGGGATATGTTTGTCGGCGCTAAGCGCTGCCTGAAAATTCACGGTACGCTATATATTGTGGGTAACCGCCATCTGGATTATTTCCACAAGCTAAAGCGTTTGTTCGGCAACTGTACAACGATTGAAACCAACAAAAAGTTTGTGGTTTTAAAAGCGACAAAACTTCCTCCGCGTCGTTAATCTCACACGCCAATCTGAATTTATAATCATAAAAAGTGCATAACATATTGTGTTGTGCACTTTCCCTCGGTTATGCTCTGTCCTACAGCCGCCTGACGGCTGATCAAAAAACGCTTCTTAAAATAAATAATGCTGCTGACAGGGACTTTGCCATGGATCGTCGTACTCTTCTTAAATCTTCAGGTGCTATTCTCGGTGGATTAACGCTAAGCGGTTTGATTAATCGCGCACAGGCCGCAACCCCCGTAAAAGCGGCTGAAATCTCTTTTCCTACAGAACAACATCCGTTGTTACTGAATTTCAACGAGAACTCGTTAGGGATGTCTGCGCAGGCTAAACAGGCCGTCGTGGACTGTTTGCCGACGGCATTTCGTTATCCTGACGCCGCGCGCGCAGAGCTTATCGAACAGCTGGCTGGGCAATTTAATCTGAAGACAGAAAACGTCACTCTGGACAACGGTTCCTCAGAGACGATTCAAGCTGCGGTGCAGGCGATTGTTTTGCAGGCGCAACAGCAGCAGAAAAAAGTGCAGGTGATCGTTCCCGATCCCACGTTCAACTATGCCGAGCTATACGCTAAACCGCTGGGTGCCGACATTGTTAAAGTGCCGTTGAATGACAAACTTGAGTTTGATTTGGCCACTATGAAGCAAAAAGCCGACGGTTTTTCTGGCAAATCGATTGTTTACCTGTGCAATCCGAATAACCCGACGGCGACAATTACGCCTGCGGCCACGATAGAGAGTTGGATTAAAAGCGCGCCGGCAGATACGTTCTTTATCGTCGATGAAGCTTACGCCGAATTTGTTAACGATCCGCGTTTTAAAAGTGCGATAGGCCTTGTACAAAGCGGGCAGAAAAACCTGATTGTAACGCGCACTTTCTCGAAAATTTATGCGCTGGCCGGATTACGTATTGGCTACGGCATTGCTGCGCCTGCGGTGATTGCCGAGGTGGAAAATTTTGTCTCGCTGGATAACACCAATGCCGCAGGCGCGGTTGCCGCACTGGCATCGTTAAAAGACAAAACTTTTGTGGCCTTAAGTCGTAAATCTATCGATCTTTCTCGTCAGATAGTGACCTCAATGCTCGATGAGTTAAATTTGGAATACGTTCCGTCACAGGCAAACTTCATTTTCCATAAGGTCAATGGCGATGTGAAAACTTATCAAGAGCGTATGAAACAGCAAAACGTCTACGTTGGCCGTGAATTCCCCCCAGCCGTAGGCTGGAACCGCCTAACGCTAGGCACCCCGCAGGAAATGCAGGTGTTTGTGAGTGTGTTGAAGTCGTTTAGGGCGAAAGGGTGGGTGTAGGTAGTTATACCTGTTCTGGTATGGCTGTGTAAGGTTCCGCTCGTCTGTCGTTTATGGGACTGAAGAGTAATATTCCGCCCGCCTGTCCATACCGAGCTTCATTGATACATCCATGAAGGCGTACGGGCAGAGACCACCAGCGCGTGGTCTCTGCACTCGCGCGCTTTTATCCGAGACGCCATCTCCGCTCCGGTTTGGTATCGCCCATCCAGGGCGCCCCAAACTCCGCCGATACATCCCTGTATCGGCGGCTCTCCCTACCAAGACTTAAACTAAAAACCGCCCACGCTTTTTATTTTGATTTTGACCTTTTCCGGCACATTACCGGACAGCCGA